>JAZOWT010000088.1:0-24746 GCA_045659365.1 Eubacteriales bacterium
TGGGAAAGCCGCCGGTTGAGGTCTTTGAAAAATTTAAGAAGAAGTATTTCTCCCTGTGCGAGGAGGCCAAGCTTGAGCAGTACCTTGTTCCGTACCTTATGTCCAGTCATCCCGGCTCGACTATGAAGGATGCGGTTGAAATGGCGCTCTGGCTTAAGAAGTGGGGCTACTCCCCCGGGCAGGTGCAGGACTTCTATCCCACCCCCCGTACTATATCCACCGTAATGTACTACACCGGCATACATCCTATGACCGGAAAAAAAGTATACGTAACTACCGATTACCATGAAAAGCAGCTTCAGCGCGCTCTTCTTCAGTTCTCCCGTCCCGAAAATGCCAACCTTGTGCGCGAGGCACTTCGTATGGTGGGCAGAGAGGATCTTATCGGTAATACCCCTGATTGCCTTGTAAGGCCTGCTTTCGGCCAGTCCGGTCGCGCAGAGGTTAAGGTTGATAAAAAGACCGGTAAGATAAAGAAGCCGACCGGCAAGCCGGCATTCGGCCCCACCACTGCTCATAAGAGTAAGTCCGGCTCGTCAACTGCAAGAGGCGCACGTCCGACAAATGGCAGATCTAACGGTATGAAAACAAAGTCATTGGTGCAAAATCGCCAAGGAAAGAGCAGTTTTTCGAGCGTAGAAAAGAAAAAAACAACAAAAAGCAATAAGAACGTACGAAAAGGTAGATAAAATTTCTGCAAAAATCACCAATTCGTAATTTATACTACCGACAAAACACGAAAAAATCGGGCAGTTTTATCGAATAGCTACTGCGGTGAAAATGTGTTTTACAAGCGCGAAACAGTTCCAAAAACGGAAAAAGGGAGATTTTGAGTTTTTTGCCTTTATCTCTCTGCAAATTCAACAAAATGTGGAAAACCTGTTATGGGAGGCGCTTGAAGTGTTGAAAAACCTAGCAAAAAAGCATTTTTCGACAAAAAGTTTTCCACAATTTCAACATTTCAAAATGTGGAAAACGTTATTTGGCATAAAATCCCAAAACGGATTTTGGTAGCTGTTATCACTTTTGAGCGATGTGATTTATCTGCGCTCAACAAACAAAAAATGCGAAACAGTGAATAAGTCGTTCGTATTTTAGACGAAAAACTAAAGCGAGAGAATATAAATACAAATGGAAGAGCTTAAAAACAGGTATTTGACAGCCAAAAAAAGGCTGTTTGATAAGGTATACGGCGCGCGTCTTAATCCCGAGCAGTGTCAGGCTGTCTTTCAGGCCAACGGCCCCTTGCTTGTTCTTGCGGGTGCGGGAAGCGGAAAGACCACGGTGCTTGTAAATAGAATTGAATATCTCATTAAGTACGGCAACGCGTATCATTCCACGCACATCGCCGATGAGCTTAACGAGGGCTCTGTATCCGCGCTTGAAAACGCGTATGATATGGATGCGGAGGATATAGCATATATACTCCCCGAATTCATATCCGAGCCCTGCGCCCCTTGGAATCTGCTCGCCATAACCTTTACCAACAAGGCGGCAAAGGAGATAAAGGACAGGCTTCGTGCAACGTTTGAAGATCCCGCTACGGCGGATTCTATCTGGTCGGGCACCTTCCACTCCGTGTGTCTTCGCATGCTCCGTAAGTACGGAGACAGGCTTGGATATCACGACGGTTTCTCAATATACGACACTGACGATAAGAAGCGCCTTGTCACTATGTGCATGAAGGAGCTTCAGATAGATGAGAAGCGTCTTTCTCCCAAGGCGGTATGTAATGCTATAAGCATCGCGAAAGATACCCTTGAGGGACCTGACGACATTGACGTCAAGTCGGATCCCAGAAGCCGCGATATTGTGAGAATATATAAGCTCTATCAGAAGAAGCTTATTGAGAACAATGCTGTCGACTTTGATGACATAATTATGAAAACAGTAGAGCTGCTTGAGGCTGACGATGAGGTGCGCGAGTACTACCAGCGCAAGTTTAAATACGTCCTTGTTGACGAGTATCAGGACACCAACTACGCGCAGTTCGTACTTACCAAGCTTCTCTCTGATAAATACAGAAATATCATGGTTGTCGGTGACGACGACCAGAGTATATACCGCTTCCGCGGAGCTACGGTTGAGAATATACTCAACTTTGACAAGACGTATCCCGAGGCGCGCATCGTTAAGCTGGAGCAAAATTACCGCTCAACCGAAACTATTCTTGATGCCGCTAACTCCGTTATCAAAAATAACGGTGATCGCCACGATAAAAAGCTCTGGTCGGATAAGGGCAGGGGAGAGATGATCACCTTGCGCGAAACCTACGATCAGAACGACGAGGGCAGATACATCATAGATAAGATAATGCACGCGGTACGCGAGGGAGGACGTAAATATTCCGATTTCGCCGTTCTTTACCGCGTAAACGAGCTTGCGCGTTCTCTTGAGACCACCTTCGCTAAGAGTGCTATGCCGTATAGAGTTCTTGGCGCTACCAGGTTCTATGACCGCAAGGAAATAAGAGATATCATCGCTTATCTTTCTATCATAAATTCCCCCCTTGACAGTCTGCGCCTTAAACGTATAATCAATGAGCCGAAGCGAAAAATAGGTGCGGCAACTGTTGATAGCGTTGAGGAGCTGGCATCAATGACCGGCCACTCAATGTATGAGATAATGCAGAATGCACGCGAGTACGACGTACTCTCAAAGAGTGCGGATAAGCTTATAGCATTCGTTGAGCTTATTGAGGGCATCAAGGCAACTCACACGCGCCCCTCCGAGCTTATAGAAGCAGTATTTCACGACACGGGGTACTACGATATGCTCAAGGCAGAGGGCTTTGAGGGAGAGGGAAGAATAGATACCGTCAACGAATTCATCACCGCCGCAGTCGAGTACGAGAAGCGTGTTGCCGATGCGGGTGAGGAATGCACGCTTGCCGAGTTCCTTGAGGAAATTTCGCTTGTAAGCGACGTTGATAAGTATGACGAGAGTGCCGATGCAGTGGTGCTTATGACTATCCACTCGGCAAAGGGACTTGAGTTTCCGATCGTATTCCTCGCAGGTATGGAGGACGGAATATTCCCCTCAGCACAAAATATGGGCGAGCCCGCAGAGATGAGCGAGGAGCGTCGCCTTATGTACGTTGCTGTTACAAGAGCAAAGGAAAAGCTTTACGTCACACATACGAAATCGCGTATGATGTACGGTAGAACTACCTTCAATCCACTTTCGGTATTCGTTCGCGACGAGATACCCGGTACACTTATTCAGCATGATGCACCGAAAAAGGTTCCTCCGCGCAACACGGGATATAATCAGCCCTACCGTCCGAGAACGGAGCGCCCGGCACAGAGCGAGCTCAATCGCCCTGTCGACATATTCGCTCCTAAGCCCGCACCCAAGAAGGGGGCGCAGGGCTTTGGCCTTGAAAGACTGGCTCCCGGTACTCGCGTAAGCCATGCTATGTTCGGCTCCGGCGTGATAGTATCGGCTAAGGATATGGGTGGCGATATACTGTACGAGGTCAGCTTTGATAACGGACAGACCAAGAAGCTTATGGCAACCTTTGCCAAGCTTCAAAAAATATAAAGGAATACACGGAGTGACGCCTTTTGCCCACCCCGTGTAACAAAATTGATGATAAAAGCTTGTATTTTTGACCTTGACGGTACCTTGCTTAACACCCTTGTTACCATCAGTCATTACGTAAACACAACTATTTCCGAGATCGGCCTTTCTCCTATTACAGAGGAGCAGTGCTGCTCGTTTATCGGTCACGGCGCCCGCCATCTTATTGAAAGTACTTTGAAATCCAAGGGTATTGATGATAGCGCTCTTTTTGAAAGCACGCTCAAGTCCTACAATGCAAGGTACGACGCGGATACGCTCTATCTGACAAAGCCGTATGATGGCATCGAAGCTATGATAGATGCGCTCTGCTCGGCCGGTATCAAGCTTGCCGTTCTTTCCAATAAGCCGGATGCCACGACCACCGATATAATCTCTAAGTTTTTCCCCGAGCGCTTTACCGCCGTTCACGGTGGCAGAGCCGGAGTACCTCTGAAGCCCGATCCCACAGCTCTTCTTTCTACGATAGAGGAGCTTGGTGTTCTGCCCTCTGAGGTGGCATACGTCGGTGATACCGGCGTAGATATGCTGACCGCGAAAAATGCCGGTGTTTTAAAGTCTATCGGTGTTTCATGGGGCTACCGATCGGTCGGTGAGCTTCGCGAAACGGGTGCAGACGTCATAGTTGACCGGCCCGGGGATATAGTAAGTGAGGTTCTTGAAAATGCTTAAGCGCCTTGTCTGTATGTTCCTTTCGCTCGTTCTGCTTGCTTCTGTATGCTCCTGCGGTAAGGAAAACGTTTTCACTCATGCCGAGTTCAATCTGACACTGCCGGATGATTTTTATGAGGTTGAGTCTGACACCTCCGATATGCTTATTACTAACGGCCAGGTCACAGTAGCGGTTTCGCGTTACTCTTACGAGAGCGACAATATTCCACCCTATCTCACAGCCGAGGTGTTTGCAGAATATTGCCTTGAAAAAAGCGGGGTCGACTCGGAGGTCAATATGTACGGTGACATTCCGTATTTCACCTACTATAACTCCGACTCAGGCACCAGACTTTATTGCGTTGCTACGTTTTATAGCACACCGTATGCCTATTTTTACGTCCTTTATGCAACTCCTGCCACACTTGAGGGGGAATGGCGCGAGCAATTCCTTTCAATCGCAGACGGCGCTTTTTATAACTGATTTATACCGAAGAGGTGAGTTGAACTATGAAAAACAAATTGCTTCTTATACTTATTTTGATTGCATCGTTGCTTATCATTACAGCCTGCACGCCTGATGATCCTGTGGTGGATGAGACCTTCAGAGTTATGGTGGGTGTCAGCGAGGGCTTCAGTGTAACCGGACAAAACCCCGTAGATGTTAAAAAGGGGGAATCGGTCGAGTTCGACGTCGCGCTTGATCCCGGTTACGTATTCGTATCTACCAGCCACGGTACGTATGACGAGGCTACCGGTAAATTGAAGATTGAAAACGTTACCTCTCGTATATCGGTACAGTTCGTTGTTGAAAATCTCGGATACGACACCACTGTCAAGTATGTTTATTCGTTCAACGGCACCGATAAGGATACTACCGATCCCATACCCTCGCAGTCTGTGATGGCGGGTACCAAGATCACCGTAAATGCCGGTGATCCCGGTCGTATATTCGTTGGCTGGAGCTTTGGAAAAAGCTATAAGGCGGGCGGTGAGATAGTATCGACCGAGCGCGAATACACGTTCCGTATTTCCCCCGATATTGTTACAAACGGCGCGCTTATCGTGTATGCAAACTATACCGACTCCAACGTATATTATTACGATCCCAACGGCGGAGAGCTCAACGTTTCCTCCCGCAACATGGCCGAAAATGAGTACTACACTGCTGTAGTTGCCGGTACCCGTGTAAAGGTAACGCTGCTTTCTACATATTATGAATTCGCTGAATGTGCATCACTTTTCTGGGATGACTCCACGTTCGTTCGCGACGGATACGTTCTTAAGGAATATAACACTAAGCCTGACGGAAGCGGTGAGGCGTATAGCCTTGGTTCGAAGTTCTATGCCAACACCGGCGACGATTCTCACCCCGTTCTTTATTGCATCTGGTCAGAGTCCACGTCCGCATCCGACTTTGATTTTACCAACTACACTATGGCAAAGCCCGATAGCGCCAAGTATGCACCCGACTGGTGTGAGAACGGTGTTATCATAACCTCCTACCGCGCCAATGCCGACAGTGTTACCGTTCCTGAGGAGATTGACGGCAAAAAGGTTATCGCTATTGCGGCCGGCGCCTTTAATGACAAGAATATCCGCGAGCTCATTCTTCCTAAAACTATACAGATCGTTCAAGACGGTGCATTCGTGAAATGCTCCGGACTGAAAACCTTCTATTTTCCCAATAGCATCTACGAGATGAAGGACGAGGCCTTCGATGAGGCGACCTACTCCTCCTTCACAACCCTTATTGTCAATGCTACTATGGCACCCAGACACTCTGCCAGCACCGAGGGTGCTTTTGCAGTCAAGCTTTCTCGCTTCCTTGCGGCAAGAGATGAGAAAAAGGTTATCGTTATCTCCGGCTCGTCCACCTACCAGGGACTTGCTACCGAATATATGGAGGCGCTTTTTGATGGCGATTACACCGTTATAAACTTCGGCACTACGCGTCCGCGCCCCGGCCTTATATACCTCGAGGCTCTTTCGCACTATACCGACGAGGACGACGTGTTCATCTACGCCCCTGAGAATAGCTCGTATATGATGGGTGAGGGCTACCTCTCCTGGCGACTTATCCGCGACCTCGAGGGCATGAACAACCTTTACCGTTACGTCAATATTTCTAACTATTATGGATATTTCTCCTCAATTACCGAGCTCAACCAAACCTACAACTACACAGTTAAAGAGCGCAAGTACGAGGAAATGTGCAAGAATGGTGGAAAGTCTAACGGCGAGTGGTACGGCACCGATAAAAACGGTGATTATCAGCATCCGCATCGCGCTTCTTTCCTTGATGAGTCAAAATATATAGACTCCTATTACATAACCCTTAACAACAGGTACAAGTCTATGAATGAGGGAACTTGGAACAACGTAGAGGAGCAGGCGGGCTTAAAGGATTATACCGATCTTAATAACCCTGCATGGCGCTCCATTGATACGCCCGAGCTGGTTGCACGTATGAACTACGTTATAGGTAAGGCTAAGTTAAGCGGCTCAGGTGTTTATTTCGGATTTGCGCCTGCAGATGCTTACGCACTCGTCGAGGCGGCAAGAAACACCGAGTGGATACTTGCCTACGATAAGCTTATTATGGATCTTTACGATTTCGACGGTCTTATGGGTAGCGCCGTTGATTACGTATACAATCACAAGTATTTCTACGACTGTGCTTTCCACGTAAACGATTACGGAAGAGCATACAGAACCTACAATCTTTATCTTGACATTGCCGAGAAGCTTGGCCTCGAAAAGATTAACGGATACACCTCAAAGGGCACTGATTTTGCCGGTTGCTTGTTTGAGGATGGATCTGACGGAACACCGCTTACCGGTGTCGATTTTTTGAATTAAACCGCACCCGTGTAACAAAAAAACAGAAAGGAGCTCGCAATGCAGCTATTATTTACACTGATTTCCATAGCTTTAGCCACTGGTATAGTCACCCTACATCTGCTTTCCGCCCTGCTGAGGGGAAAACCGGGTAAGATTTTTGAATTTGTAAATATTGCACTTCATATACCATTTGTTTTTACAATGCTATATGCCGGTGCGTCGCTTGAGCTTCTGGCACTTGCATTTATGACAGGCATCCTTGTTTACGTTGTCGCGTTTGAAGTAAAGCGCGTGAAAGAGGGAAGCCGCCTCAAAAAGGAGGGTGACCAATGACGTTCAACTCGTGGGAATTTCTCCTCTTTTATCCGATAGTACTCCTCCTTTACTTCACCCTGCCTAAAAAGGCAAGGTGGCCGATGCTCCTTGTGGCCAGCTACTTCTTTTACATGTGCTACAGTCCCGATCTCGTCTTCCTCATTTTTGGAACGACGCTCATATCATGGATCTGTTCGCGTATAATCGAGCGTACTGACAAGGTGGCGATCAAGCGTCTTTCGATCACGTTGACTCTGGTCGTGTCGCTTGGAGTACTGTTCTTCTACAAGTATTTCAATTTTATTTCAACCGCGATAAGCGGAGCGATCGGAGTCTTCGGTACGGCACAGGATCCTGTGCTTCTTGACCTGGTTCTTCCGGTCGGAATATCGTTCTACACTTTCCAGACTCTCTCCTATGCCATTGACGTATACAGAGGCTCGGTCAAGTCTGAACGTAATTTCTTCTTTTACGCACTCTTTGTATCTTTCTTCCCGCAGCTTGTTGCCGGACCTATCGAGCGTCCTGACAACCTCATCCCCCAGCTTCGCGAGGCGCATCCGTGGTCCACACCCGATGCCATAAAGGGTGCCAAGCACATGATTGTCGGATTCTTCAAAAAGGTTTGTGTCGCCGACCTGCTATCAACCGCAGTTGATTCGGTATATAACTCCCCTGATGAGGCAGGCTCGCTTGCTATTGTTATCGCAACGGTATTCTTTGCCGTTCAGATATACTGCGACTTCTCCGGATACACCGATATTGCTATCGGTTGTGCGCGAATTATGGGCATACGTCTTATGAAAAACTTCGACCACCCGTATTCTGCAACAACGATCAAGGAATTCTGGTCGCGTTGGCACATATCACTGTCATCATGGTTCCGCGATTATCTCTACATACCACTCGGCGGTAGCCGTTGTGCCCGTCCGAGACATCTTCTCAATCTCTTTATCGTATTCATCGTCTCCGGACTCTGGCACGGTGCAAACTGGACGTTCATCGTTTGGGGCGCCCTGCACGGTATATATCAGATAATAGGCAATCTTACCGCCTCCCCAAGAGCCCGCCTGATCGAAAAGGCAGGGAAGACTCCCACCTCCCCTTGTGTTGTGTGGCCAAGACGTGTTATCACGTTTATTCTGGTTTCCTTCGCGTGGATATTCTTCCGCGCCAACTCAATGTCGGATGCGATGCTTCTTCTTGGAAATCTCTTCTCCTTTACCGGCGGCGGCATTGGTGCAACGCTCTCTGATATGGGTATCAGTGTAACGACCGCACTTCTTATGCTGGCCTCCATGCTTCTGCTTTTCTTCATCGACCGCATGCTCACCTACGACGATTCCGAGGACGGCTCCGACGTTCTTGTTTCCCGTGGTGGATTCATTTATTTTGTATGGATCGTGCTTCTTTGCTGGGCGCTTCTGCTCTCCAAGGATATGATCAGCACGTTCATATATTTCCAGTTCTGAGGAGGGCAGTATGAAAAAAATTAAAACTATAATCAAAATCATATCAGCCATCCTTGTTATTATACTGCCCTTTGTGGCGGTTCCAACCATTGCCATCACTCTGCCGGCACAGTATGATGAAAGCTTCACCTCCGCACTTTGCGATAAGGTGGATCGCCTAGCTGAAATCGACGAGCCTAAAATCGTAGTTGTCGGCGGCTCGTCAGTGGCATTCGGACTCGATAGCGCGCTCATAGAACGTTACACGGGTATGCCCGTAGTCAATTTTGGTGTCTATGCCGCGCTTGGAACAAAGCTTATGCTTGATCTGTCGCGCGACCATATAGAGAAGGGTGACGTAGTAGTGCTCGCACCCGAGCTTGATGCACAGACTCTTTCAATGTACTTTAATGCAAGCACCACCCTGCAGGCCACTGACGGACGTCCTGATATTCTCTTTGACGTTCCCGGTGAGCACATTTTCTCCCTGCTCGGTGCCAGCTGGACGTTTGCCTCTGAAAAGATATCCTATGCTTTTCGTGGCACTGCTCCGTCCACTACCGGTGCTTACGATCCCGACAATTTTAACGAGTACGGAGATATCGTTTACGAGCGACCCGAAAACATAATGTCGCTTTATTACGACTCCAACACCGCAGTAAATCTTTCCTCTGACATACTCGATCCCGATTTTGCAGACTATCTTAACGACTATATCCATGATTGCGAGAAACGAGGCGCAAGCGTCTATTTCTCCTGGTGTCCGGTAAACGAGATGGCAATAACCGAGGACACGAAAAGTGATGAACGTATCGCGGAATTTGAGTCATTTATGCAAAAAAGCATCGATTGTACCTTTATAAGCAGTATAAACGACTACATTCTTGATGCCGGTTACTTTTACGATACCAACTTCCACCTCAACGATTCAGGTGTTACCGCAAGAACGGTAGCGCTTACGCGTGATCTGTTGTTGGAGCTCGGTATCCCGAGCGCGGTTACCGAAAAGGTACCCGAGCCGCCGGCACTTCCTGAAATCGATCTTCGTTTCTTTGGCGAGGACGAGAATGCCAAGTACTTCGAGTACACTGCTATGGAGGGTGGCGCTTATATGATAACCGGTGTAAAGGCTGAGTATAAGCACATGACCACGCTCACCGTTCCTCTCGGCTACGATACTTATAAGGTAACGCACATTGGCGCCCGCGCATTCGAGGGCACGTCACTTGAAACGTTGATCATTACTGAGGACACTAACGTGCGCAACATAATGAACGGCGCATTTAAGGGCGCATCAAATCTTAAGGCGCTTTACGTCCTCTATCCGGATTCCGAGGCGATAGCTCCTCCTGCTGATTTTGCAGGTGTGGCATCCGGCTTTACAGTCTACGTTCCCGAGTCATGGCTTAACTGCGCTATGTATTACTGGGGCGAGCGCGGACTCAAATTCGAATATATTAACTGAAAGGCAAAATATGAAGAACAAGATCTTAAAGGCAATCATCTCCATGCTCCTTATACTTTCGTTTGCCGTATCCTTCTCGGCTTGCGGTGATGATGAGGAGTTCACCGGAGATTACTACAACTACGGACTTCACTATCATCTTCCCGAGGAATACAAGCAGCTGACCGTTCCTTATTCCGAGTTCTGTTACTATGACGGCAACGCGTATTTCTACTTTCATGCATATAGCCCCGAGGATCTCGAGAACGAGGAGGTGTGGGGTGTTGCGGCTGATATCACTATCCCCAGCTTCACTACAAAGTTTATGGTAGCATACGACATCAATCTTTCCAAGGATACCTACTACGAGGAGCTTGACCGCAGCGTTATAATCTACGATTGGAAGTATTCCGATTCCGAAGAGGGCGAAGCTCTTGAGGACGAGTGCTTCTATCACGTTATTTTCCGCGGCTCTCAACTTCTTTACGTTGTTACAATGTCTTGCCCTGTCAGTATGAAGGATACCTACACTCCCATATTCGATGAGTGGAGCATGTCTCTGCACGCAGACTAACCCCTGAAATTAATCACATAACATCACACTTTATGACCGGGCATCGCCCGACAAGGAGGAAATATGGTTTTCAGCACCGATTATAAGCTTGAAAAATTTATACTTGAAACAAAATGGGAGGATCTGCCCGAAGAGGTGCAGTCTCGTATGCGCGGTTGCTTTGTTGACCTTATGGGCGCGCTCCTTTCCGGTAGCATGAGCGAGCAGTTCGCAACCGGCCTTAAGCTTGCCGAGGCGCTGTACGGCAGCGGCGATATCGCAGTTATCGGCTCTGATAAAAAGTTTAATTTCATGGGGGCCTCAACCGCCATGGGCCATTCGTCCAACGCCTATGACATCGATGACGGTCACAACATGACAAGATCCCACCCCGGCACCTCATTTGTCGGCGCCATACTTGCCGCGGCATATGAGCACGATCTTACCCTTAAAGAATTTCTCACCGCCATGCTCGTTGCATATGAAACAACCATTCGCAGCGGTGCGGCAATAATGGATTATTACAACTACGCGCATTCGAGCGGTACGTTCGGTGCAGTCGGTGTTGCTGCCGGTGTCGGTAGAATCTACGGCTTCACTAAGGAACAAATGAATAACGTGCTCTCCGTTGCAGAGTTTAATGCCCCCCTTGTTCCCGGTATAAGAAGCGTTGAGTATCCCTCTATGAATAAGGACGGTGTTCCGTTCGGTGTTATGATCGGTGCGCTTGCTATCAAGGCGGCACAGTGCGGCTTTACCGGTAACAAGAATCTTCTTGAGTCTGATGAGCATCGCCACTATCTTGACGACCTCGGCGAAAACTACGAGGTAATGGGATTGTATTTCAAGCCGTACCCCTGCTGCAGATGGGCTCACCCAGCGATCGACGCGTGTGTCGATACTATGAAAAAGCATGGCATCAAGCCCGCCGATATTGAAAAGGTAGTGATCAAGACCTTTAAGCGCGCAACCCTGCTTTCCAAGATAGAGCCCAAGACCGCAGATGAGGCTCAGTACAATATTGCTTACCCCGTTGCTTCCTCTATTATCTACGGCGATTTCGGTATTGACCGTGTGCTTAACGAGAACCTTGCTGACCCCGACGTTCTCGCTATGATGAAGCGACTTGCATTTGAGGTCGATGCCGATCTTGATGATAAATTCCCGGCAAAGAGAATCTGCCGCGCAGAAATTTACACCAAGGACGGCGGTGTGTATGAATCGCCTAATTGCGAGCCCAGAGGTGAGGCGTGTGAAAATATCGGTGTAGATTGGCTTGTTGAAAAGTTCTATCGCATCAGCGCACCGGTAATCTCCAAGGACCGCCAGGAGAAGCTCGTGTCACTTATCACAGGTGACGTTAATGTGCCTATTCGCACGATTGTTGATGCGGCAAACGGAAACTAAAAAAATAAAACGGCTACGGAATTTAAGCACCGTAGCCGTTTTTTTGTGACCAAATAACGTTTTTATACGTAGAGGTCAACCTCTATATTTAGCTTTCCCTTTTTGGAAAGGGTTTGGTATCCGAGGTATATAAATCTACCAAGCCCCCTGACACTGACTCGCTCGCCAATCTTTGGAATGTAGGAGTTGTTCTCCATCTGACGTCCGTCAACGAAAACAAGTCGGCGCTTGAAGTACGAAAGGGCATCGTCGCGAGAGATCGAAAAAACCTTTGCAACGATTGCATCAACTCTTTCACCAACCGCCTGAACCACTCTTCGCTCAGTCTTGTAAAGCTCGCCTGTCGGGATGTCATCGGTTACCGAGCAGACAACGTCGGTACGCTTCACCTTGGTAAGCTCAGTGACGATAAACTCGCACATATCTTGCTTGGCAAATATGTAACCGATGTTTTCAACAACTGCTATGTCGCCAAGTGTTGAGCGCTCGATTCCGAGATTCATAAGCGCACCGAGAAAGTCGCGGTGTGTGAGCTTGTCGGCAAACTTCATCGACTTCGGCTCACACTTGATGCAAGCAATAGGGAAGTCCTCTGAGTAGCCAAGCTCCTCCTCAGAGCCGAAGCGGGCCATTACTCTCTCGGCACCCTCAGCACCGCCAAACGTTGTGTATGATGCATTTCCGAATGCCGCTCTCACCGTGGCAAGGTCTGCCTGTCCTGCAAGGTCAAGAAAATCACTGAAAAGGTAGTAGCCACCCTCATATGATCTCTTGGCAAGGTCTAAAAGTCGCTTTTTTGTAATATCCGCGTTTTCCATATTAAATGGAGAAAATGTCAACAGGGAACATTATCTTGAGCTGGTTGATCTTGCGCTCATATGCCTCTCTGCGCTTCTCACTGAAAAGCATCTGCTCGAGTTCGCCACGGATCTCAGCCAAGTCAAGAGTCTTGGACGCGGTCTTTGCATTGAGCTTGATAAGGTGGTAGCCGAACTGTGTCTTTACAGGTGCCGCGGTAACCTCACCAACGTTCATCTCAAATACTGCGGTATCAAACTCGGGAACCATCTGACCGCGACCGAAATCGCCAAGATTTCCGCCTGCATCCTTAGAGGGGCAGGAGGAGTATTCCTGTGCGGCCGCCTCAAAGGTCATCTCGCCGCTATTGATCTTTGCAAGAACGTCGAGAGCCTCCTCCTCGGAGCTTACGAGAATGTGAGATGCATTTACCGACTCGCCGGTTACGAACTGCTCCTTATTCTCCTCGTAGTACTTTTTAACGTCATCCTCGGTAACCTTTACCGCGGATATAGCCTTGTCCGCTGCATAATTTACAAGCAGGTCGTCCTTAAGGCGCGCAAGCTGAGCACGGAATTCACTCTCTGCCTCGTAAAGGTTCTTCTGTGCATCAAGCAAAAGAAGCTTGTTGCCTATAAGCTGGTTGAGAACAGCGCGTCTGCCCTCGGGATTGTTGTATGCCGCACCGCGCTGACCGAGGCCTGCGATGAACTCGTTTACGTCTGCCTCTGTTATGGTGTAATTACCTACGTTTGCAAGAATTTTGTTTGCCATTTTTGTATCTCCTTGATATTGATTATTATGTTTATGTAGTGACCCGTGTCACTTGTTTCTGAGTCCCTTGGGGTAATGGTTCTTGATCATGTCGCCCACAGCCTTGCCTCCGCCAATAGGTGCACCGAGATATGTAACGACACACCAGCCGCCGGCCAGACCATTGTTGCTTATCTCTTCGCCACGCAGATATTTGCGCGTTTGCTCCTCGTTATACGAAAGCTCCATTTTCCTTTTGAACTGTGTTCCGTATGCCGAGAAAAACTGGTGATGCGGCGTGAGTATCCCCTTTCTGATCTCGCCGAGCAGAACACCGGATGAGAACACCGAATTTTCGGGAACCGGGACCCCGTGCGAAATTAAAACGATATTTTCTCCTACCTTATAGGGCTTTGCATCGATAGGATTTTCAAGGGTATCCTTAAGAAAAGCCTCGATTATCGCCCTTTCGGACTTGTCAGGCTCCTTTGCTTTGCTTTTGTAAAGAATTTCCGGCCTATCACCTGACTCTGTGCGTCTTATCAGAGCAATAAACTGTCCCTCGCCCTTTGATACGTGCGGATAAAACCTGCGACACTTGTGCAGGATGCCGTCGGTGTCACCCTCGATCGATATTCCATTGGAGGTAACTGCGCGAAGCTCGTCCTTTACGTCGGCAAGCTCGAAGTCAGAGTGGCTCTTTAAAAAGTCAAGCACAACTGCCTCGTTCTCTTCTGTCGAGAAGGTGCAGGTCGAATATATTATGTATCCGCCGGGTGCTACGACCGGTGCGGCATTCTCAATGATTTCCCTCGATCGCTTAGCGCAGCGAAGCACGTTTTCTTCGCTCCACTCAGATACAGCAATCTCGTTTTTGCGGAACATACCCTCGCCGGAGCAGGGGACGTCAGCTATAACAAAGTCGAAGAAAGAGCGGAACATTTTTTTGAATTCCGAGGTGTCAAGTGAGGTTACAAACGCGTTTTTAATTCCAAGGCGCTCGAAGTTTCCGACGGTTATCTTTGCTCTTTTTGGCACAAACTCGTTCGAAAGCAGAAAGCCCCCGTCACCTATGGCGGCGGCAGCCTGACCGCTTTTTCCACCCGGTGCAGCGCACATGTCCAGAACGCGAGCGCCCGCAGGGATATCAACCGATGCAAGACTGGCCATAGCACCGGGATCCTGCATGTAGAAAATTCCCGCATGGTGCTCGGGCAACACACCTACCGCCTCATCGGAGGTGAAATAAAAGCCGTCGGCATAGTATGTAAGGGGCTCGACCCTTCCGTCCTTGCCGTTTTTGTAGGACTCGGGATCTGCCTTTAGTCTGTTTATTCGTACACCGCGCACGGCATCCTCGCTCATTGCCGCGGCAAACCTCTCCCACTCATCGCCGAGCAGGGGCTTCATTCTTTCTTGAAATTTTTCAGGCAGCATTTTGTCACCTCTTTTCAGTCCTTAATATTTTACCACCTATTTTCCAAAATGTCAATCGTAATACACTGTGCGCGCATTTATTTTCGCGCAATAAATATAAAATAACTTGCATATCATCACAAACTGTGCTAAAATAAATAAAAAAACCGTCGACGGAGGCACCGACATGCGCATTACAGATATAATAGGCTCCACAAAGCCGACTCTTTCCTTTGAGGTCTTTCCTCCTAAAACGACCGATAAGTTTGATACAGTCCTTGAAGCGACACAAAAGATTGCCGCGCTCTCACCCTCCTATATGAGTGTTACGTACGGTGCAGGCGGTGGTACCTCTCGCTATACTGCTGACATAGCATCCGATCTTCTTGCACGCGGAGTCACACCTCTTGCACACTTGAGCTGTATATCCTCAACCCGTACCCAGATACGCGAGCTTCTTTCTGACCTTGCATCGAGAAATATTGAAAACATTCTTGCACTGCGCGGAGATATCCCCAAGGGTGAGGATCGTCCGCTTGCCGAATATAAGTATGCAAGCGAGCTGATCGAGGAGATTGCCGCATTCGGTGGCTTTACAATAGGAGGCGCCTGCTACCCTGAGGGACACCCGGAAAGTGAAAGCGGAGCCAAGGATATAGAAGCACTTCGCATCAAGGTTGAGTCCGGATGCGAGTTTCTGACCACTCAGATGTTCTTCGATAATAACATACTTTATAACTTCATGTACCGCCTTTACAGAGCGGGAGTAAGCGTTCCGGTCGTTCCCGGAATCATGCCGGTGACGAGTGCCGCACAAATAAAGAGAATTATTTCGATATCCGGAAACGAGCTTCCCCAGAGATTCATAAGACTTGTTGACAGATACGGTGACGATCCCTTGGCGATGAAGCAGGCGGGCATTGCCTATGCAACCGAGCAGATCATCGATCTCTACGCCAACGGTTTTAATGCGGTTCACGTTTATTCAATGAACAAGCCGGACGTCGCAGAGGCTATAAAGAATAACATATCATACATCCTTGCATAAGGGGGACTTCGACTGTGATAAGCGCTGAATACCACGATATAGATAAAAGAAAAATTGCAATAAGCGATAACGAGCTTTCTGCACGCCTTGGTCGTAGATGCTCGCATACCGATCCGGATCTTTATAGAGTGTTCGAGGCAATACTTCAGATTTCGGAGCCGCGTTATGCACTCACCCGCGTTTCGGTATCCTATTCTGAAAGCGGAGCGGTTGACCTCGGATTTGCAGAGGTTACGAGTGCATCGCTCATCAAGAACCTTGACGGCGCAGACAAGGCATTTGTGTTTGTGGTTACCCTCGGTATAGAGGTGGACAGATTGCTTGCCCGCTTGTCAAAAACCTCGCGCGCAGAGGCCTTTATATTTGATGCGGTGGCATCCGCTCTTATTGAGGCGGCGTGCGACGTTGCCGAGGAGGAAATAAAGGGCGAGTGCATCTGCCGTCCGCGTTTTAGCCCCGGCTACGGTGACTTTTCGATAGAGCATCAGGGAGCGCTTTTGTCCCTTCTCGGTGCGCCTGTTCACCTTGGTGTTTGTGTGGGTGAGGGCGGTATGATGTCACCTATGAAAACGGTCAGTGCAGTTATGGGTATCAAGGGCTGAAATAGGCTTGATGCATACCCGTGTAACAAAAATATAAACAGAAAAGCAGAAAAAATGAAGAAAAACTTTCGTGAACAGATAAAAAGTACACGCCTTTATTTTGACGGTGCCACAGGCTCGGTGCTTCAGTCACGCGGACTTGCGGTCGGCACACCGCCCGAGGCATGGACACTTACAAATCCCGATGAGATACTGCGGCTGCATAGGGAGTACCTGGAGGCGGGTGCGAATATAATAAAGACTAACACGTTTGGTGTGAACCCACTCAAATACCCCAACTACAAGGAATATATAGCGGGCGCTATCGCAATCGCAAAGCGCGCCGTCGGTGAGGCTGAGGATAAGTATATTGCTCTTGATATAGGTCCGCTCGGCAGACTTCTATCACCCCTCGGTGACCTTGATTTTGAGGATGCGGTATCCGCTTTTCGCGACACCGTTTCTGCTGCAGAAGGGCTTGGAGTTGACCTGATCCTCATAGAAACGATGAACGATTCATATGAAACCAAGGCCGCCGTTCTCGGTGCGCGCGAGGTGTCCGATCTTCCCATCGTAGTCACCAATGTATACGATGCCAAAGGAAGACTTATGACGGGTGCAACGCCCGAGGCTATGGTTGCGATGCTTGAGGGACTCCGCGTTGATGCGATAGGTGTCAACTGCTCCTTTGGTCCTGATAAAATGCTTGAGATCTTGCCCAGACTCACCTCACGTTCATCCTTGCCGATCGTTATTAATCCCAACGCAGGCATGCCGGTGATCAAGGACGGTCGCACCGTATACAACGTGAGCGCGGACGAGTTTGCAGACAAGATGAAGCTCATGGCAAACACGGGGGCCGCTATTCTCGGTGGCTGCTGTGGTACAACGCCCGAGCATATTGCCGCACTTGTCAAGGTGACCAAGGACATCCCATACGTATATCCCGAATTTAAAAATATAACCACAGTTTCCTCATTCACACATGCTGTGGATTTCACAGACGAGCCGGTTCTCATAGGCGAGCGAATCAACCCCACCGGAAAGCCGAAGCTAAAGGAAGCGCTTCGTACAGGCAACCTTGATTTTGTTCTTGGTGAGGCATTGGCTCAGGTTGATAAGGGCGCGCAGATAATTGATGTAAATGCCGGCTTGCCCGACATTGATGAGCTTGATACCTTGAGAAAAATCGTCAAGGAAATACAGGCGGTAACAAATGCTCCGCTACAGCTTGACTCCTCAACCCCTGAGGTGCTTGGCGCATCTATGCGCATCTACAACGGTAAGCCGCTTGTCAATTCCGTGAACGGAAAAGAGGAGATCATGAGTGCCGTATTCACGCTTGTCAAGAAGTACGGCGGCACCGTTATAGCTCTCACTCTTGACGAAAGTGGTATACCCTCCACGGCAGAGGAGCGCGTCGCAATTGCAGAGCGCATAATCGCGCGCGCCGCGGAGTACGGCATCGATAAAAAGGATATTATCGTCGATCCGTTGACCTTGCCCATATCGTCCGATAAGGAAGCCGCAAGGGTAACCCTCCGCGCGGTTGAGCTTCTTACAAAGCGCGGAATAAAGACATCTCTCGGTGTCTCGAACGTTTCGTTCGGTCTTCCCGCAAGGGATAAAATCAACGCCTCGTTCTTCTCCTCGGCACTCACCCTCGGCCTTTCCGCGGCTATTATGAACCCCTATTCCGAGCCGATGATCGATGCATACCGCACCTATAAAGCGCTTTCCGGACTTGATATCGGATGCGCTGAATATATAGCCCAAAATTCTGTGACATCCACCCCCGTGTCACAAAAAACACAAAATATTACCCTTGGATATGCTATCCGTCACGGAATTAAGGACTCCGCAGGCGCTATTGCCGACGAGATCCTTAAATCAAGAGATCCTATGGACGTCATAAACTCTGAGATAATTCCTGCGCTTGACGAGATCGGCCGTGACTTCGAGGCCGGCCGCGCATATCTTCCGGAGCTTCTTATGAGTGCTGAGGCGGCAAGCCTTGCGTTCGAGTCTGTCAAGTCGAAAATGCCTAAAAAAGAGGCCGGTGGAAAAAGTGTTGTCCTTGCTACTGTCAAGGGCGATATTCACGACATCGGCAAAAACATAGTAAAGGTAATGCTTGAAAGCTACGGATACTGTGTTTATGATCTTGGTCGTGACGTTTCTCCCGAGCGCGTGCTTGACTCGGTAAAGGAGCATGACTGTCCACTTGTAGGTTTGAGCGCACTTATGACCACGACCGTTCCCGCTATGAAGGAGACCGTAGACCTTCTTCGTCTGCATATGCCTGAAGTGAAGATAATGGTCGGCGGCGCAGTGCTCACACCCGATTATGCAAAGATGATCGGAGCCGATCTCTATGCCCCGGATGCTATGGGTGCAGTCAGAGTGGCAGAGTCGTTTTACAGAGGTCGAGAGTAATGGAAAAAAAGATAACTGCTAAAAACGGCATAGAAATTTACAGCTACAAAAATCCCGCTCTGCATGGGTTCAGCATATCATTGTTTTTACGTGCCGGACTGATGTATGAGGGAGATGGTGAACAGGGCATAACCCATTTTCTTGAGCACGTCCTCATCCGCAATATAAACAAGCAAAAGGACGGCAAGCTGTATGCGATATTGGATAGACACGGTGTTGAGTTCAATGCCGCTACCTATTCTGAAATGGTGCAGTTTTACGTTCATGGCGCCAGCTCTAACTTTAATGTCGGTGCAGATGTAATAGCATCGTTTTTCAATCCGATAATCCTCAGCGCGGGAGAAATTGCTACCGAGCGCAAAAGGATAAAAGCAGAGATCCGCGAGGGTGATGAGAAAAATTCCATGGCCTCGTTTTCTGCTTCTGAGGTCTACTCGGGCACCTCGCTTGCCGGCTCTATAACCGGCACTAATAAAAGTGTTGACAAGATCACTCTGACTCGCCTTGAGGAATACCGCAAGCGCGTGTTTATCAAGGAAAATCTTTTCATCTACGTTACCGGATCGTTTGGGGATGAGGACCTTGTCCATCTTTGCGATCTTGTTGGTGAGGTGAATCTCGATGTGGCAGCATCCGACGAGGATATACACACCAACATAGCACCCGTGTCACGTTATTTTGGCAAAAGAAATGCAACAGTAGCCGTGAAAAATGCCGATTACACCTCGGTTCGCTTCACCTTTGATATGGATATGTCAGAGGTTGACGATAATGCGGCAGACGTTCTTTACGATATGCTCCTCTCCGGATATTCATCTCCGTTCTTTGTGGAAATGAGTGAGGAGCGCGGCCTTTTCTACGATGCCAGCGGTGCTGTTGAAAAGTTTAAAAATATCGGCAGCTTTTATTTCGGCTATGAGGTAAAGGAGCGCGATATTTATGCTGCCGCTGAAATAACGGTGGATATACTCAACGACTATTCAAAAAATCTCCGCAAGCCGGAGGATGTCTTAAAGGCCGGATACGTCGATAACGCACCCCTTCTTTACGATGATATGCGCGAGCTTAATTTTACCATGGCGTATGACAATCATATAATGAGCTCGGGCTACAAAACTCTTGACGACAGGATCGCGGCATACAGAGCGCTGACTCCCGAAAACATAAGGGATACGGCAAAGGCTCTCTTTAATCCCGACAATCTTACTGTCACGATCAAGGGTAAAAAGAAACGAATTAATACAGAAAAGCTGAAAGAAATATTAAACAAGCTAGGAGAGTAATTATGGATTTCAAAAGAATAGATAACAGCTACCGTCCTATACCGTTCTGGTCCTGGAACGAAAAGCTTGACGTGGAGGAAACCCGCCGTCAGGTAAAGGTCATGAAGGATGCCGGCATTGGTGGATATTTCATGCATGCCCGCGGCGGACTTTTGACCGAGTATATGGGCGATGAATGGTTTGACAACGTATATGCGGCCTGCGACGAGGGAGAGAAGCTTGGTATGCGATCCTGGGCATATGACGAAAACGGTTGGCCCTCCGGATTTGGCGACGGCAGACTCTTAAGGCTTGGCGAGGATTATCTTCTCAAGGCGCTCACCTATAAGCGTACCGAGGAGTTTGACGGAAAGGCGGAAAGAGTTCTTCTCGAGCGCGACGGATACACCTACTACTATGAGGTGAACGAGCTTTACGTTGACCTGTTAAATCCCAAGGTCACCGAGCGCTTTATACACGAAATTTATGATACGTATGCCGAAAAATGCGGCAAAAACATCGAGGGCTTCTTCACGGATGAGCCCCAGCTTATCCGTTGCCCCGGATATCCCTGGAGCATTATCACCGCCCCCGAATTTAAAGAGAGATACGGCTACGATCTGATTACCAACATCCCCTCGCTCTTCTTCGAGGTTGGTAACTACGAGCAGGTCAGGTTCGACTATTGGAAGATGACGACCGACCAGTTCTCGAAGAACTTCTTCAAGCAGCTTTACGACTGGTGTGAGGAGCATGGATACAAGCTTACAGGCCACCTTGTCGGTGAGGAGGTAATGGACTTTATCATTCCTACCAACGGCGCGGCAATGCCTCATTACGAATATTTCCAGGTACCCGGTATGGACTGGCTCGGCCGTCCGATATCCGATTGGAACACCTGCCGTGCTCTTGGCTCGGTATGTGCGCAGCTCGGCAAAAAGTACGTTCTTTCCGAAACCTTTGCCCTGACCGGTCACAACGTATCCCACGGTGAGCTCAAGCGAATCTACGAGTCGCAGATGGTCAGAGGCGTCAATCTCCTTTGCCCCCACCTTGAGGGATACTCCAACCGCGGAATAAGAAAGCGCGATTACCCCGCGGCAATCTACTACCAGCAGCCCTGGTGGGATGACGTAAATATATTTTTTGATACCGTGTCGAGAATCGGAATGATACTTGGCGAGGGTAAGATAGAAAACGACACTCTGCTTATCCACCCGATGAGCACCGCGTGGTGTATGTACAACGGCTACGTTGAAAGCTATGACTGTCTCAGGGAGATACGCAAGTTTGACGATCGCTTCCTCGCTACGATGCGCGCACTCGAGGATAAGCACGTTCTCTTCGACTTTGGCGACGAAACTATAATGGAGCGCCACGCAAGAGTCGAGGACGGTTGCCTCGTCATCGGTAATATGAAGTACAAGCGCATCATCATTCCCGAGCATACCATTTTCTTTGAAAACACCGAGCGACTTATAGCGGAATTCAAGGCCGCCGGCGGCGAGATCACAACGGTTGAGGATATTCCCGCCAACCCCATCACCGAGGTTAATCGCCTTACCTACACGATGAGAAAGTATGACGGATACACCGTTCACTATTTCGTTAACTCCGATCCTACCGAGATAACCGCCACAATAAAAGAGGGCAATCTCGTTATCGATCCCACCACGGGCGAGACATACCCCTTCTCGGGTACGCACACCTTCGGACCTTACGAAAGCCTTCTTCTCGTTGATGACGGTGGCGAGCAGGTAAGTGCTGCACCGGTATGCGAAAATAAGCTTTCACTGCTTGGCGAGTGGGAGCTTGATAGCGCAACCTACAACTCTATAACCCTCGACAGATGTGATTACTATCTTGACGGCGAGCTTGTTGCGAAAAACGGATACGTCCTTGATATTCTCCCCAGAGTCAATGCAATGCGCCGCCCCGTAAACGTACGTCAGATCTATAAGTTTATGGTAGAGGAGATGCCCGAGGGCGAGATATACCTCACAACCGAAACCCCCGAGATATTTGACGTCAAGGTCAACGGCAAGACTCTCGAAAAGCGCGATGTCGGTGACTTCCGCGATATATCGTTCCGCAGACTCCCGATGGGTGATCTTGTCAAGCTTGGAGAAAATACCGTCGAGCTTGAATGCACCATTTGTCAGAGCAAAGAGGTGCTCGACCATATAGATAATTCATGGGTTTGTGAAACTATGTCCAACTGTCTTTCTTACGATATCGAGATCGAGCCGATATACATAGTTGGCGACTTTGGAGTTAAGATCACCGCTGATGTCACCGAGCTTGCGCGAGATGCTTACCGCGTTAAGGAAACCATTTTTGACGGAGGCTATTCATTCGCAATAGTCAAGGCTCCGAAAACCGTTTTGGCAGAGGCGCTTGACTTCTCCGGCTTCCCGCAGTTTGCCGGCACGCTCACTCTTAAGAAAACAGTAAACGTTGCCGACACCAACACCCGTGTAGAGTTAACCGGTCGCGGAATCAACTCTATGCACGTCGCTGTGAACGGAAAAGAGGTTGCATCATGTATGTTCGGCCCGTATTCCGTTTCCATAGGTGAGTATCTTGTAAAGGGCGAAAACGAGATAAAGATCACAGTGCTCAACAACCTCCGTAATATGCAGGGCCCCACCCACTTGAAGGAGGGCGAGTGCTACCACGTAGGCAGAGAAGTGTTCTACCGCGAGTCGAACGTCTTTAATCACGCAAAGGGGGCAGATGACACCTGCCACGACGTTTTGCCCAAGTGGGATGACGATATTTGTCTTGTTCACTTTGGCATCACCGATGGCAGAGTGCAGATTACCGAAGAATAAAACAAAAAAATATCCGTCGGGCAATCGGCGGATATTTTTATATCTTACTATTGATTTTCGCGCGCAACTGTGCTATACTTATCACATACATTACTAACAGAGTAGAAGGATACGCGTTTAAGTGCTGTCGAAACGGGGAGTTGTTCGATGGACGAAAAGGGAACCCCTTGCGATGTATCCCTCGCATCCCACTGTTACCATGAATAGCATATTTATGCCCTCACGGTACGGAAGATGTAAATCTGTACAGGAGGGCTTTTTGTATGCAGACGAAAACTAAAGCATCGCGTGTCTTGCGACTCATGGTCGTGTGCGCGTTTCTTACCGCAACCAGCATAGTTCTCGGAAAGTATCTTGCAATCAATCTTTCCGACGTTTTGCGCTTTAGCTTTGAAAATTTACCAATAATTCTTGCGGGTGTCGTCTTTGGTCCGATTGCAGGCGCTGCGGTAGGCATCGTTGCCGATCTTCTCGGCTGCGTTCTTGTTGGCTACGGCATCAATCCACTCGTTATGATCGGTGCTGCCACAATAGGTGCGACCTCAGGAATCTTCCGTTACCTCTTTAATAAGCCCGGGGGCGTGTCACTTTTTTTGAAGATAACCTGTGCCGAAATCCTGGCACATCTGATAGGCTCTGTAATTATAAAAACGATCGGACTTTCCGCATGGTATGACATGAAGCTTGAAATTCTGATGCTTTGGCGACTTCTTAACTACGCAATTATATCCATAGCCGAAATACCCCTGCTTTATGCAATTTTGAAGAATCGCGGCATCAGCCGTCAGATCGACGTTATCAGAGGAGGCAAGAAATGACCTACGAGGAAGCACTTGAATATATACACGGTGTAAGCTGGACGTTTTGTAAGCCGGGGCTTGACCGCACGCGTGAGCTGTGCGCGGCTCTCGGTAACCCGCAGGATAGCCTAAAATTTATCCACGTAGCAGGTACAAACGGCAAGGGCTCGTTCTGCTCCATGCTCGATTCCGTTCTGCGTGCGGCAGGCTATCGCGTAGGCCTTTACACCTCACCGTACATCACTGTTTTTAACGAGCGTATGCGAGTAAACGGCGCCAATATACCCAACGACACCCTTGCCGAGATAACCGAATACGTCCGCCCCATAGCCGAGAAAATGACAGATAAGCCGACCGAGTTTGAGCTTATAACTGCCATCGCATTTGAATATTTCAAGCGCGAGAGATGTGACGTTGTTATTCTTGAGGCGGGTATGGGCGGTCGTCTCGATTCAACCAATATAATAACCACTCCCATACTCTCGGTCATCACCGGAATAGCCCTCGATCACACCGCTTTCCTTGGTGACACCGTCGAGAAAATTGCGGTTGAAAAAGCAGGAATAATCAA
>JAZOWT010000089.1:0-12335 GCA_045659365.1 Eubacteriales bacterium
ATGCAACCAACAACAAGAACATCATCGCAAGAGTTTCCTCTCGTTCTACCGCTCAGGCAGGCGATGATATCACCGTTGCTATCGATGCTTCCAGAATCCACATCTTCGATAAGGATTCCGAGAAGTGCATCTGCCACTAATAGAAAAAAGCACACACACCGTCTGCACAAGGCGGTGTGTGCTTTTTTCAACGAAATTTGTCCTTCAGGCAAGTGAAGTATCTGTGATGTGAAATATTTGCTCTGCAAATGTGAAGTATTCGCTCTGCGCCCCGACATAAACGCGCAAGGAATGTCGGGATTTTCACACACGCGTGTGATAACATATTAAGGAAGAAAGGAGAGAAACCGATGGACTGGATAACCGGAATTCAAAGGGCGCTTGACTACGTCGAGGCGCACATAACCGATGAGATCGACTTTGACCACGTTGCGGCAGAAACCTTTTCGTCAAGCTATCATTTCCAGCGTACGTTCCATATTCTTTGTGGCTACTCACTTGGCGAGTACGTTCGTATGCGCCGACTTACCCTTGCGGGCGCCGATCTTTCCGGCGGCAAGGCAAAGGTTATTGACGTTGCATTAAAGTACGGCTACGATAGTCCCGACAGCTTTACAAAGGCGTTCCGCACCTTTCACGGAATAACCCCATCTGAGGCAAAAAAGAGCGGCTCACCGCTCAGATCATTCTCTCGCTTATCTATCAAGATCTCACTTGAAGGCGGAAGTACTATGAATTACAGATTAGAAGAAAAAGAGGCCTTTTACGTAATCGAAAAGGTTGAAACTCACGACACCACAGGCGGTGAAAACAACAAGACTATCCCCGAATTTTGGGATAGAGCCGCCACCGACGGCACTATCGACACCCTTGAGTCACTTTCGAGCGATAACACCTACGTTTTCGGCATTTGTTATGCAAATCCCGACAAAACCTCAACAAAATTCGACTATTCCATAGCCGTAAAATGTGACACGGGTGCCACCGTACCTGCCGGATTCAGAAAAACCGAGATCCCCGCACGCACCTGGCTTGTCTTTGAGTGCATCGGCGCGATGCCCGACGCGATCCAGGAAGCCTGGCGCAAAATAGTATCCGAATTCTTTCCGAATTCGTCCTACACCCCGACATACGAAATGGACATTGAGGCCTACACCGACGGTGATATGTCAACTCCCGATTACAAAAGCGAGATCTGGATCCCCGTCGAGAATAAATAACAGCACCCCAGGAGCGGATTTCATATCCGTCCGCTCTCCCAACGTAAAAAGCCCATCAAAAAGATGGGCTTTTTGTTTTTGTTTTTAATCCTTTGCCTTATCAAACCACTCAACGAGATCCATTAAATATCCCTGCTTTTCGTGGCTTGCAGCGATATAATCTCCGCGTATGTCACCGCATGCAAGATCCGATTCTCTCAGCATCGACACAACCTTAATTTCGACAGCCTTTTTGCCACTAAGAAATCCGGTTCCGTCCTCCACAAGCATATCAATAGATACACCTATGCTTTCGCGAATGTAACGAAGCATGCTGCTTGCGCCATTCGGGGCGCCCATAACGTTATACCACAACTCATAATAGTAGTATTCGTCAAGGATATTGCCGGATTCCTTTGACTGATAGTCGAGATATGCGGTGCATTCAACAAACTTAGTCGTGTGCCTTGCGATAGCGCCGGCTTGTGCCGTGCTATAAATCCCGGTAACGTAGGGTATTTTTTCGCCACCGCTTGTGCTTTTTTCAAGGAGAGGAAGAAGAACAACTCCAAAGCCCGAGGTAGCTTTCATTGACTGATACTCCTCGTTTTCCAAAGCACCGATAATGGTTATATCACCGAAAAGAATGTTGCCGGAAGAAAATCTTGTACGTATTGCCGCAGCACCCGATGTTCCCCAGTCGGAAATACTGTAATCGCCTGAGGTAACGTTTTCGGTGTATGCGACACCGGGAGCAGAAACAAGATCTCTGAGTGCATTTCCGAGCGTCCCCAGTGTAACACTGTCAGCCGTGTAAAAGTAATCAAAGCTCTCGCTCTCATAGTTCCACGTCTTCTCAACAAGGCTTACAGGCGCGCTATAAAAGAGTCCAGAAGCCGCAAGCTTGCCCGAGGAGATAGCAAATCCAACACGTTCGTCACCGATCCAAAACAGATCGGTGTTGTTATTTCCGTCATCCATCTTTACGGCATCGGCATAATCCATCAAAAGCTTATATGTCCACTCGCCTGCATAAACCTGCTCATAAAAATCGTCGACGGTAAATTTGCCGTCATTATTACGGTCACCCGTAATAGACTCTCCGTATGCTTCAAGCATGCCTGTTCCGACAGGAATGACGTATGCCGAGCGTATTATATCAATAAAATAGTCAGAGCCAAGGATGTACGATTTATCCTGCGACAGTGTCAATGAATCCATCCAGTCAATCATATAACCGCGGTCATCAACAGTCGCATCGTAATCAGGCTGAGTAAACTGAAAATAGTTAGTTATCTTATGTGTTTCTGCGCCTCTGGTCGTACCCTTAAGATTCGCAAAGCATCCCTTGACCATCGCGCCAACCAGATCGTAAGTGAAGTTAACGTACACGTCCGGAACGTTCTTCGCAATTTTGGACGAAGTCAGCTCCTCAATTCTTGCGACGCTATTACCGCAAAGATATTCTGCCGAATTTGGCCAATATCGATATTCGATCTCAACGTTGGTTATGCCCTTTGTACGTGCATTTCTATGGTCGATGCTGGCATCAATAGCCTTGGTGGCATTCGGGTCGTCACCTGCAAGGTACCTGTGTGCGCTTGAAGGAAGCTCGCCGCCATTATCATTTTCAGTCAACTGAAAAATCAAGGTCTGTTCAGGCCATGAGTAGGGGTGATCATGCGGGATATGCAAAACCTCGCCACAATTGTCGCAACATCCATCTTCGTCTTCGTCACGATGGGTATCACAATCAACAAGCATCTGTAGACCGCACAGGTCGCAAAAATCATCGCCGTCATTAGTGACGTGGTTGCAGGGCGTATCATTGGGATCGTCCGGCTCTTCGCATCCTACCATAGGAAGAATCATCGCAAAGAGCATAAAAGCAAAAACTGCCAAAGCGATTATTCTTTTCATTTTTTCACTCCTTCCGAAATTTGCGGTGCTTATTTCTCTGCTTTTGCACCTTTTGTTTGTAGTGTGTTTTTGTTCTATTTTATAACTTGCTTTGTGACGTTATCTATTCTGATTCTTGAAGAACTGGTAGAGGTAACAGGGGATCATACCGTTATAGAGCTTTCTTACCTTATCAGCCTTTCGACCGTAAAGTCGCTCGAACGAGGGGTGCGAGGTAATAACGTAGACCTGCCACGGAGAAAGTCCACGGAAGTGCTCACCTATCTCCTTATAAAGCTTCTCTACCTCGCGTGCGCTACCGAGACGCTCGCCATACGGCGGGTTGGTTACGATAGTACCGCGGCGGCCCGGTGCGGAGATCTTACGGCAGTCGCACTGAAACGTGCGAACGATGTCCGAAACACCCGCCTTGAGGGCATTTTTCTTTGCAAGCTCGACACATTCAGAGTCAATATCCGAGGCAAAAACCTCGAATTTCGTTACACGCTCCCCATCCTTTGCCTCTTCGCGCGCATTTCTCCACACCGATTCGGAGATAAAGGGGAATGCCTCGGCCGCGAAGTGACGGTTTACACCGGGAGCGATATTTTTCATTATCATAGCGGCCTCAATAGCTATTGTACCGCTACCGCACATAGGATCCCAAAGAAGAACCTCCTCACGCGGACGTGAGGTTGCGGCAATTGCCGCTGCAAGAGTTTCACGTATGGGGGCGGCATTAGACTCTCGACGGTAGCCGCGCTTATGAAGTGCTACACCGGAGGTATCGATCATAAGGGTTGCCTGATCGTTAAGGATGAAAAACTCGATCTGATACTTAACTCCGTCCTCGGGGAATATCTCAATTCCGTAGCGCGAGGACATTGAGCGCACGACCGCCTTTTTGACTATCTTCTGACAGTCGGGTATAGAGGTGAGCTGGGATTTGATCGAGTGTCCCTTTACGGGAAAAGCATCGCGCGCACCGATAAAATCGGGCCAATTTAACGCACGGGTGCCCTCAAACAGCTCTTCAAAGGTGGATGCGCGGAACGAACCGAGCTTTATAAATACGCGCTCAGCATAGCGCAAAAATATATTAGAAAGTGCGACAGCCTCCTCATCACCGACAAAGGTAACGCGGCCATCAATGGTAGACACGCGCTCGTATCCGAGGGCATCGATCTCTTCACCGAGCAGATGCTCAAGACCAAAAAGGCAGGTTGC
This sequence comes from Eubacteriales bacterium, assembly GCA_045659365.1. Taxonomy (GTDB): domain Bacteria; phylum Bacillota; class Clostridia; order Oscillospirales; family CAG-272; genus UBA1740. Next base: position 4,326 of record JAZOWT010000089.1, read on the forward strand.
AACAAGCTGAAATTTCATATTGATTAAAGCTCCGATTTATAGTTTTCGAAAATGAATGAGGTGAAGCCGTGCTTCTTTGCGGCAACCTCCTCCTCAGGCGTTCTGACTGTCCAGCAAACAAGAGGAGTCTTGGGGTAGAAGGTGCGGATCATGGTAAGGCCGGCATCCTTCCAATCGAGGTGATTATATGCGATGAAGTCGGGCTTACAGCGAAAATTCAGAAGCATATTCTGAACTATGAAGGTTTTTACGTTGCGGGTTTTGGGGTTTTTAAGGTAATTGGTGCAAAGCAGTCCCTTTGCAACCTCGGGCATCAGGGTACCGAAATGAGCGAGCGACAGAGGGTTAAATGACTCAACGATGTATTCGCCCTTGTATTCACGAAGCATCTCTGCGGTTTTCTTTGCGACACCGTACTTGCCGAGATCCTCCTTCATCTCAACAAGAAGCGGGATCCTGCCGTCAACGATCTTCAGCACCTCGCGAAACGTAGGAACACCGTCATTCGTGCCGCCAAGACGCATTTTTGAGAGCTCCTCAGCAGTAAAAGAATCGACACGCCCCTTAACGTCGGTCATTCTGTCAAGGGTATCGTCGTGAAAAACAACAAGCTCGCCGTCCTTGGACAGACGTACGTCAAGCTCTATTCCGTAGCCGCATTCAACCGCCGCCGCAAACGCGGAAAGTGAGTTTTCTGCTTTTTCAGAGTCGTGAAGACCGCGGTGTGCAAACTTCACACCCTTGTATCTTTTCATAATGTCGCGTTTCATAGTGGACGGTCTTATAAGCATAAGAAAGACACAGAAGCAAATTACAACAAAGCCGGCAATCGAGCCCAGCACTATCCAAAGTATATCCATATCATTTCTCCCTTGATAGTTTCTTTCGCATATATTTTATCACACGCGCGCACGCTTTGTCAACAACCGGCTTGACATTTATTATTACGGATAGTATAATATAATAGTATAATTCTGAAGATCGGAGGTCGGGGCTATGACGGTATATGAATACAGAAAAAACGAGCGTCCGTGCGGCAAGCGTGTCGTGGCACTCGGCTTTTTTGACGGTGTTCACCTTGGACACCGCGCGATACTTTCCACCGCCAAGGCGCGCGCCGGTGAGCTTGGTGTTCCCTGTGCGGTATTTACGTTCAGTGCCGAGTCACCCACCGCAAAGCAGGGCGGCGCCAGACTTTACTCTACCGAGGCAAAGCTTGAGCTGCTCCGGTCCTCTGGAATTGACGAGGTAATAGTTGCCGACTTTGATGACGTGCGCGGCATGTCGGCCGAGGATTTTGTCACCCGGCTTCTTATCGGAGAGCTCGGATGCACCGTCGCAGTAGCCGGCCGAGATTTCCGCTTCGGATACCGCGCGGCAGGTGACGTCACCCTGCTCCGCTCACTTATCGAGGCGGCTGGCGGTGAGTGTATCGCCTGTGATGACGTAACCATGCATGAGCAGAAGATATCCACCACCGAGATCAAAAAGCACCTCGCCAAGGGCGACGTTATAGCTGCCAACGAGATGCTTGGCGCACCCTATTTTCTTGAAGCGGTGGTCGAGCACGGGCGCGGTGTCGGCCGTACTCTTGGCTTCCCGACGGTGAATTGCCCCCTTACAATCAACGAAGGAGTGCTGAAACACGGTGTTTATGCCGGAGAAATCGTTACACGGGGCGGCACATACCCCGCTTTGACCAACATTGGAGTATGCCCCACCTTTGATGCACGGCCCGAGCATGCCGAAGCTTTTATCCTCGACTTTGAGGGTGATATTTACGGTGAGCGCGTGAGAATTTACCTCACCTCGTATATTCGCCCGGAGATGCGGTTTGACTCTCCTGAGGCACTGAAAGAGCAAATAAACAAGGACATAATTAAGATAAAGGAAGATTTGAAAAATGGCAGGTAACTGGACAAAGCTTACAGCAACCGCAAACACTAAATATCTTGACGACCTTACGGCCGTTATGAGCATGCTCGACAACGGACTTATGATCGAGGACTTCTCCGACTTTTCTCTTAACGGAATGTACGGTGACCTCGTAGATGAAGAAATACTTAATGCAGACAAGGACACTGTGCGCGTTTCCCTCTTCGTTCCCGAGGAGAAGAGTGTTGCGGAGTACCGCGCCTTTCTTGTTGAGAGATTTGCCGCCCTCGGCATTGAAGCAGAGATCTCGGCAGACGGAATGCGCGAGGAGGACTGGGCAGAGAGCTGGAAGCAGTACTACAAGCCGATTCCCCTTGGCCGTGTAACCATCGTTCCCGCGTGGGAGAAATACGAGGCAAAGGACGGTGAGATCCTTATACGCATGGATCCCGGTATGGCATTCGGCACCGGAACACACGAAACCACCCGTCTTGTTATGCTTATGATGCAGGACGAGGAGCTTGCCGGCAAGAGATTTCTTGACATGGGTACGGGCTCTGGCATTCTTTCTATCTGCGCGTCAAAGCTTGGCGCAAAGTCCTGCAACGCTTATGACATAGACCCCGTTGCCGTTAAGGTTGCACGCGAGAATGCGAAGGATGACGGCTGCGACAACATCACTGTCGGTGTTTCCGATCTTCTCAAGGGTGTTGATCTTACCGAGGGCAAGTACGACTTCTGTGTTGCGAACATTGTTGCCGACGTTATCATCAGAATGCTCCCCGACCTTGACAAATACGTAAAGGACGAGGCGCCTATCATCCTCTCCGGCATCATCTCGATGCGTGCCGACGAGGTGCGCGAGTCCATCGCACAGAACGGTTACACTGTAATTAAGGAAATAAAGGAAAACGATTGGCTCGCCATTATGGTGAAGCGATCTGTGAAGTAATATGCCAAGATTTTTTACACCGTCTGACGGAATTTCGGACGACGTGATAACAATAAAGGGGGATGACGCGCACCACATAGCGCGCTCACTCCGTATGGCAGAGGGTGACGAGATCACCGTGTGCGACATGCACGGCTTTGAGCACACCTGCCGTCTTACCCGCATTCGCGACGAGGAATGCGAGTGCCAAATCCTCTCGTCCAAAAAGGGCGAAACCGAGCCCCCCGTACATATAACTCTGTATATGGCCTACCCCAAGGGCGACAAGCTTGAAACTGTTGTACAAAAGGCGGTCGAGCTTGGCGCGGCAAAAATCGTACCCTTTGAGTCCTCCCGCTGTATCAAGCGCCCCAAGGCAGACAAGGCGGACAAGACCACCGCCCGTCTTCAGCGCATCGCCGAGGAAGCGGCAAAGCAATGCGGCCGCTCTGTTCTCCCCGTAGTGACCGGCGCCGTTGACTTCAAGACAGCCATATCCAACGCGGCTGCCGCCGATCTCCCTCTCTTCTGCTACGAGGGTGACGGCACCCGCCCGATCAAGGCGATCCTTTCAGACAACACCTCCCCCGCCACCATTTCGGTAATGGTCGGATGTGAAGGCGGCTTCTCCCTCGACGAGGCGACCGCCGCCATAAATGCCGGCCTCATTCCCACCGGCCTTGGCAAACGCATCCTGCGTTGCGAAACCGCCCCGTCCTACGCGCTTTCCTGCATATCATACTTTTTCGAGCTATAAGCCCCGCGCTTATAGCTCTTTTTTGCCGCAACCCCACCCCGTGTAAAAAAAGGAGAGCCCCGCAGGGCTCTGCCTAATAAAATTTTAATCTTCTGCCCTCGCTTCAAAGCGTTGGATAATGTCCTGCAAGTAAGATCTTTTAACATCGACTACTCTTGAATACTCGCCACGAATATCATCAACCTGCCAGGAATTGCGCGATAGTAATGTAACCATTCTATAATCGTATGCACTTTCGTCGCAAACGATAAGCATTGCATCCTCCATAGCTTTGTCAAATGAAGTGCGAATATTTGCGCGGATATACTTAAGCATTTCTATATTGCTCTGTGCAACGTCAGACGGAAGATTATAAGTTATCTCATACCTATAATAATCCTCGAGTATCTGGGTCGAATTGGTGGACTGATAATTGAGGTACGCGGTACACTCAACAAACTTTGTTGTTTTTTTCGCAATCGCACCAATGCGCGCCACGTTGTGAATCTGAGTAATATACGGCGCATTTGCTTCATACTTCGCTTCTTTGTTGTAAAGCGGGAGCATAACCACGCCAAATCCCAATCCCTCTCGCATCGACTGATACTCAGCCTTTTCCAAGGAACCAAGAATCACTATGTCGCCAAAAAGGATTTTATTCTCCGCAAAGCTGTTTCGTATATCGTTCGCATTAACGTTATAATTAACACCGGGTGCGACAAGAAGTGCCTTTACCGCATTGCTGAAATCACCAAGCTTCTTGTTTTCGTCCGGATAATAGTGATCATAATCATTGGTTTCGGGATTTATTGTCTTCTCTATAAGACTCACCGGCGTACTATATATAAGTCCTGATGCGGTGAAGTTGCTCTTTGACATAGCAAATCCAACCCCGTCTCCTCCGCTTATGCTTACTGCGTCAGCATAGTCCATAAGCACGTCATACGTCCATTCGCCGGCATATACCTGCGCGTAAAAATCATCGACGGTGAATTTGCCGTCATTATTTCTGTCACCGGTAATAGCCTCGCCATATGCTTCAAGCAATTCATTATTAACCGGAATAACGTATGCGGCACGCATTATATCAGTAAAATAATCCGAGCCGAGCAGATACATTTTGTGCTGCGAAAGAGTCAAAGAATTCATCCACTCGTACATATATCCGCGATTATTAACCGATTCTTTGTAGTTTGGATAATTGAACTCAAAATAATTTAATCCGGCAAGCTCTCCCTCTCCGCGAGACGCGCCCTTAAGGTTTGCAAAATATCCCTTTACCGTTGCGCCAACCATATCGTACATAAAATTCACGTACACGTCGGGCGAACTCTTCGTGCTCTTGGAATAAATCATCTGATCAACACAACCGCCAATACCATACATTCTTGTATCATCCCAATATAGATATACAATATCGATGCCTGTCATAGCCTTTGCTTGACTGTTTCTCTGATCAATAGCGGTATCGATCGCTTTGGTATAATTGGTGTCATCGCCTGCAAGGTATCTGTGACATCCGGAGGAAAGCTCACCGTTGTTGGTGTTTTCGGTAAGCTGGAATATAAGTGTTTGAGAATCCCAAGGATAATCTATAACAAAGCCGCCATCGGGATTATCTGTTTTGCACATATCGCACAAGCCGTCAAAATTCTCGTCAACGTGCTCGGTGCACTCAACCCACGCGGCCTTAACGGTAATATCCGTCGTGACAACGTCGCTATCAAAGCTCCATTCCTCGTCGCCGATGAACCAGCCATCGAATATGTATCCAGGCTTTGTCGGATCGGTTGGCTTGGTGACCCTTTTGCCATCAAGAACGCTTTGCTCCGACACGGACGAGCCGCCGTCCGCATCAAACGTTACCGTATAGCGAGGCATCGCTGCACCGCATTTTTCGCACGTTTCTGTTGTCTCGTTATACAAGTGCTCTGTACATTCCGCCCACGAGGCCTTAACGGTAATATCCGCCGTGACAACATCACTCTCAAAGCTCCATTCCTCGTCGCCGACGAACCAGCCGTCGAATATGTATCCGGGCTTTACAGGATCGGTCGGCTTGGTGACCTTTTTGCCATCAAGAACACTTTGTGAAGCGGGCACAGGCGTGCCGCCGTCCGCATCGAACGATACGGTGTGGCAAATCTCGTCCTGACCACATCCCGACAGCAGTAACACCGACAGGATCATAAGAGTAAGGACGGCAATAATTGTTAATTTTTTCATTTTTTACCTCCTCTTTAAATTGATGAATGTGTTACTAACATTATTATACTACATAATAATGGAAAAGTAAATATTTTTTGTATGTTGGGTTTTCACACGAGAATGTGATACACGCTTTTAAGTGTCGCAGGGGCAAAAATATACAAAAGAATCAAAACTTTTTTGTATATTTCGCAACTTTTTTTAAAAAAACTATTGAAAAATATCAAAAAATAGGTTACAATATAGTACAGTATAAACAAACCCGACTGTTTCGGTCGGTTTTTGATGCCCAAAGCCCTTGCTATATACCACAAAAGCAGGCTTTTTTTATGTTAACAATACAAAATCTTTGGAGGTTTTTATGTCCAACCGTTTATTCCAGACCATTATTCATCAGATGAAGGACGTGGTCGGACGCACGATCGGAGTTATTGACGAAAACGGCATTATCATTGCATCGAGCGAGCTTGGCAAGATCGGAGAATCCAGACAGAGAATCAAGGATGAGCTTCCCTACTCTTCCGACTCTATGATCCTCGAGGGCTTCACCTATCGCTTTATCGGCTCTGCTTCTGAAAAGAGCGAGTGCATCGTATTCGTCGAGGGTGATGACACCCACGCGGCAAAGATGTCGCAGCTTATCGCAATTTCTCTCGGAAATATCAAGCATCTGTATGATGAAAAGTACGACAAAGGCTCGTTTATCAAAAACATCATTCTTGATAACATCCTTCCCAGCGATATTTACATAAAGTCTAACGAGCTTCACTTCAACAGCGAGGAGAAGAGAGCTGTTATTCTCGTTAAGTTCCAGGGCGTTACCGGTACTACTCCTTACGAGGTTATCCAGAGCCTTGTTCCCGATAAAACCAAGGACTACGTTATCAGCATTTCGGAGCAGGATATCGTTATCGTAAAGGAAGTGACCGAGGATACCACCACCGAGGATCTCGAAGCATTCGCACAGAATCTTCTCAAGTCCGCGAGCGAGGCTTCGGGCGCAAAGCTCCTTATCGGCATATCCTCTATCGTTGAAAACCTTAAGGATCTTGCAAAAGCATACAAGGAAGCAAAGATCGCTCTCGAGGTCGGCAAGGTGTTCGACATTGAGAAGCCCGTTATGTCCCACGACAAGCTCGGCATCGGCAGACTTATCTACCAGCTGCCCACCACTCTTTGCGAGATATTCCTCCAGGAAGTATTCAGACGCGGCTCTCTTGACTCGCTCGACCGCGAGACTCTTATGACCGTGCAGGCGTTCTTTGAGAACAACCTCAACGTGTCCGAGACCTCAAGAAAGCTCTTCGTACACAGAAACACCCTTGTATACCGTCTTGAAAAGATCAGAAAGCTCACCGGTCTTGACCTTCGTGAGTTTGACCACGCAGTTACCTTCAAGGTAGCGCTTATGGCTAAGAAGTACCTCACCTCAAAGCCCACCAAATTCTGATAATTTTTTCAACACTTATATAGTATAATGATGTTCGGGATTTTAATTTCGGATACCGTTATAACAAATACATAGACTACCACCCTGCAAAAAGTGCAGGGTTTGTCTATTGTAATAGCCGAAGGGGGTCGAACTCGCAAGCCCGGCAGCGATACATTTTCGCGCCTTTTGCCGATCTTCGACTCGACAAGTGTTACTTGCCTTCGCCAAATATCAACGAAATTCATCAAAAGCTATTCACCGAAAGATTACACGATGAAAAACAAAACATTAATGCACGCCCGTCGCATTGTTTGCCTTTTGCTTTTATCGGTGCTTATCCTCTCGCTACTCCCGTCCTGCTCAAGATCGGCAGGCTCTGACACCGTACACACCAAGGAAATCCTTGAAGAAAACGTTACACGGGGCAGCACATCGAGCCACAATTTCGTCTGGCAGTACCTTGATGAGTGGGAGTTTCCCAAGTTCACCTCTTCAAAGCTCAAAAGCATCGAGGTCACCTTCAGAAATCATTTCTACAAGGAAGTTCCTGCCTCTTACGAGCTGGCAAAGACCGTTGCAAACGAGTTCCTCGCAAGCTACTACGACCTTATAGATCTCGCGGACGAGGCGGCGGTTACCGATGCGCTCGCCGAAGCATACGTCGACTCCCTTGGCGACAGGTATTCGATATATCGTACCAAGGACGAGTACAAGGACTACTCCTCGGGTATGAGCGGCAACTACACCGGCATCGGTGTTGTCGTTACCCAAAGCGACGACGGGTTGATCCTGATAAACAGCGTCAACGAGGGCGGCAGCGCATACGAG
>JAZOWT010000090.1:0-11913 GCA_045659365.1 Eubacteriales bacterium
GAGGGAAGTCCCATCCCTTCAAGGATGCCCTTGATCTCAGAAAGGCTTTTTCCTTCAGAATAATAGTCGAATATGAGCTTAACACAGGCAGATTGCCCCTCGTTGATAACGATTTTATTTCCGTCACGGTTGTACCCGAAAGCGATTCTTTTTTGTGCGGATGCCGGATTCATAAACACACCTCCTCGGCTTAAATTCTTCACACTTATATTATATCACAACCGTCAAAACGGGTCAATAGCGCTAACTTCATCAACTTCATAAAATGGAGAAAAAATTTTCAACAAAAATAAAAAAAGACAGCACAAACGCTGTCGACGGATATACCAAATTGGTCGGGGGAGTGAAGGCAAAAAAATAAGTGGGCAAACACCGAAGTGCTGTCCACTTATTTTGGTCTGAGTGACAAGACTTGAACTTGCGGCCTCTACCACCCCAAGGTAGCGCGCTACCAACTGCGCCACACCCAGATCTTATTTGTTTTTTTGCAGGTGACCTCGTCACGAGCCTTTATATTATAGCACTGTGTTTTAAAAAAGTCAAGGGGTTTTGTGAAAAAAAGACAAAAAAGTTTGAAAAGATGTCAAAAAGGCGCGATGAGGGCCGCTACGAAGGGTACATGAAGCATTTTGTAGTCCCGCACTTGCTATATGATACGCACTGTGCTACGAGCTTGTGCAGCACAGTGCGTGTAGGGGAGTTATTTCTTTTCCTTTTTAAGCTCCAGGCCGGAGGAGAACGCTTTGCCGACGACGGCGCCGAGGGCGACGTAGTTATGGCGAAATGAGTCGTAGGTGATAGGGTGGAATTTGGCAAGGTCTACCTTGCCGTCTGCTGCAAGGATGGTGTCGTCGACTGAGATGTCGACAATCTCGCCTACGAGGCGGCAGGCATCGGCATCGTAGCTCTTCACACGGCACTCAAGCGCCAAGGGAAGCTCGGCAAACAGGGGCGCGTTGACGCGCTCGCTCTTTATGGCATGCCAGCCGGCGCGCTCGATCTTATCGGGAGTGTCGTTGCCGGAGACAAGGCCGACGTAGTCGGCAGAGGTGAGGTTTTCAACATCGGCAACGCTGACGGTGAAAGCACCGCTGGCGAGCAGGTTCGCAGTGGTTTTGTGGTCGTCACTGACGCAGATCGAGATCTCGCGCTCTTCACTGATGCCGCCCCAAGCGGCATTCATGGCATTTGGGGTGCCGTGCTCGTCGTAGGTGCCGATAATGAGCACGGGCATGGGATAAAGTGCAGATTTTGCACCGATGTTCTTTCTCATATTTCAAGTCCTTTCAGGCGTTTTATTTTACACGGGGTGCGTGTTTTGGTGTGAAACACACCGCTTTTAGCACTATTATAGCACAAAACTTGATCGAATGCAACTTTTTGTAGGAAATGTTGACTTGTTCTCGTGCGTGTGCTATAATGAAGACAAAATCACACCGTGGAGGATGCTATGATAAACCTCGATTCGCTTATCGACAAAATACACACTGTTGTTAAACGTCATTATCTGGGTGACGGTGCGTATGCGCGCTACCTTTGGCAGGACGAGAAGGGAAGCCGTAAGATGGGTGTGAATGAATACGGCTGTGCTGATGCACTCAACATCCTCTATTCGATCGGTCATTTCCCGAGAGGTGAGGAGCGTGCACTTGCGCTTGGCGCACTGCTCGATCTTCAGAATCCCGACACCGGACTTTTCGTAGAGGAAACACATCATCACATACACACCACAGCGCACTGTACCGCGGCAATTGAGCTTTTTGACGAGGTGCCGAAGTATCCCGTTAAGGCGATGGAGCATATCTTTACCAAGGGCGGAATCAAGGCGCTTCTCGACTCTTTGGAATGGACTGCAAACCCCTGGCCGCAGTCACATCAGGGTGCGGGCGCATACGTTGTTGGCGTGCTGACGGGCGCGGTTGACCTTGATTGGCAGGACTACTATTTCGGTCTTATCTCCGATGCCACGGACGAGAAGTGGGGAATGTCGCGAAGCGGCACAATTGACACTGGCACCGCACCCGTGTGTCATCATTTGTACGGCTGGTTCCATTATATGTTCAATATGGACTACGCAAAGCGCCCGCTTAAGTACCCGGACACTCTTGTCGATTCATGCATTAAAATGTACGACGAGAATATGCTCGGAGAGACCTTCGGGCGCTTCATTGGATTTTGCGAGATCGACTGGGTGTATGCACTTAACCGCGCGACCCGACAGACTCCGCACCGCTTTTATGAAGCCAAGGATCGTCTGCGCGACTTTGCCGGCAAGTTCGTCAATTACCTCGAATCGCTCGACTTTGAAACCGACGACGGAGTCAACGATCTGCATATGCTTTTTGGTACCGTATGCGCACTTGCGGAGCTTCAGGCGGCACTGCCGGGCGAGGTTGTAAGCACCCGCCCACTTCGACTCGTGCTTGATCGCAGACCCTTTATATAACACAAAAGGATAGAACTATGAACAACCTGAAAAGGATTGCATTGATCTACGGATCTAAAGAAAATAAGGTTCAGTACAAGGCGCTTGAGGTTCTTGGTGAGCTTTTGCTTGAATATACCGAGGAGTATCCGATGTGCTTTGATGCGGAACAGTATTTCGATGCGGAAAAATTCACCTGCATCTACATAGGAACTAAGGAGAACAACCGATACATCAAGGAGCATTCCACCGCCGATCTATGCAAGCCAGAAGCATACAGCATCTCTGTTCGCGACGGTGTCGTGATGATAGAGGGCGCAGATGATAACGGTGTATTGTACGGATGTGTGGATTTCTACAACAAATATCTTGTAAAAAGAGAGTTCAACCAGTCACTTTACTGCTCCATAAATAATCCCTTTGGCGATACGCTGACGGATTTTGAGTTGACCTCTGCTCCGGCGGTCAGCAGCCGCGGATCGTGGACCTGGGGGCATGTGATCTATGACTTCAAGCGATACATTGACAATATGGTCAAGCTGAAAATGAACACACTGATCATGTGGAATGATTTTGTGCCACTCAATGCCAAAGAGATCGTTGAGTACGCACACAGCTGCGGTATACGTGTATACTTTGGCTTTGCTTGGTGCTGGGATACCGATTGCAGCCGCTTTTCTATGGACACTATTTTGGATAATGCCGAGGACGTTGTTCGTGTTTATGATACTCAATATGCAGACGTTGGTGCAGACGGCATTTACTTCCAGTCCTTTACAGAATTAAACCAGGAGGCCATAGACGGTGTATTGATCGCAGAGGCCGTAACCCGTTTTGTTAACTATACGTCCTCTAAACTGTTTGAAAAATATCCCGATCTCGAGCTTCAGTTTGGCCTGCATGCCAACTCGGTTAAGGACAAGCTCGAATACATAGCGGCCACAGATCCCCGCATCCGAATCATCTGGGAGAATTGCGGCACGTTCCCATTTGTAGATTTCGAATATACCCTCGAAGCCTATAAGCAAACGCAGGATTTTGTACGAAAAATATCCGATTTGCGCGGTGAGAATGACAAATTCGGTGTTGTAACCAAGGGATTTACCAGTCTTGACTGGAGCGCCTTTGTCCATGCCGACAGCTCGGTAATCATCGGACACGGATCGAAAAGGTTTATAGCAAACCGAGTGACCGGGAAGAGCAAGATCTGGCGCATGGTTCAGGCCTTTTGGCTTTCCCACGCTGCCGAGGCACAGGAAATGGTTCAAACTCTTGCAGAAGCGAACCGCGGCGACCTCGTCCTGTGCGCCCTCGTGGAGGACGGTGTCTTTGAGGAAAACGTTATGTACCCCGTGGCGCTGTATGCGGAGATGATGTGGAATCCGAACGTGGAACTCTCACAAATGGTTAATGACGTGGCTTTGAGAAGCTACGTTGACTTCGCATAATCAACCATAATAGCGAAGAGCCCGGTGCTTCACCGGGCTCTTTTAAATTTTAACTATTCGTCTTTTTTCTTTCGGGGATGATAAATATGAATACAAGCGAGCTTAAAAGCAGCATCATCGGGTAGAGCAGGTGCGATATTATTGCAAACGCGCCAAGCTCGAGCCCCATGGTGTGAACCGCCGACAGTGCCACGAGTATCTGCGCGCCATAGGGAAGCACACCCTGGAATATACATGAGAACGTGTCGAGAATAGATGCGGTCTTGCGAGGCGAAATGCCGTACTCGTCTGCCATCTCGGAGGCAATCGGGTTTGCCATAACGATAGCCACCGTGTTGTTTGCGGTTGCGATATCCATAAGCCCGACGAGAATTCCTATGCCGAGCTGACCTGCCTTTTTGCCACGGAAGATACGGCGGATTCCGTTGAGGAGCGCCTGAAATCCACCGCCTTCACGTATCAGGGCGCAAAGCGCGGCTACAAGCACTGCTACCATGGCGGTTTCATACATTCCGGCCACACCGGAGCCCATGCTTTCGAGAATAGCAGGGAGGTCCATTGTACCGGTTGCGAGCATTATGATGCAACCGGTCAGGATGCCGATAATAAGAGTTATAAATACGTTTATTCCGATAATTCCACCAATCAGCACGAGAAGATAGGGGATGATCTCGATAAGATTGTAGGAGCTTGTTTCAGGCGTCTGAATATCCGCCTTCAAGGAAAGCAGGAATATAATTACAAGCGTTACGACTGCTGCAGGGAGAACTATGGTAAAGTTGGTGCGGAACTTGTCCTTCATCGCACATCCCTGACCGTTGCAGGCGGCAATAGTGGTGTCGGATACAAACGAAAGGTTGTCACCAAACATCGCACCTCCAACGACTGTACCGAGGCAAAGGGGGAGAGAAAAGCCGGAGGTGACGGATATGGCCGCTGCGATAGGTGCGATCAGGGTTATGGTACCAACTGATGTTCCCATAGCGGTGGAAACAAAAGCACTGACTATAAAGATGACGCACACTGCCAGTCGGGCAGGGACACCAGAAAGCAGGAAGTAAGCAACACTCTCTGCACTGCTTCGACCAACCACACCAACGAAAATGCCGGCAAGCATGAAGATCAGAAGCATCGTGATGATATTTTTATCACCTATGCCGCGTCCCATAAGCTCAAGCTTTTTATCAAAGCTTATCTCTCTGTTCTGTAGGCAGGCAACAAGTGCGGCTACCAGAAAGATCACTACGATGGGGACCTTGTAAAATCCCATCGGAATTTTCAAAATATATTCAAACGTAATGCCGAGTCCCAGATAAAGCACGACAAAAATGCCGATCGGTAACAGGGCCAGCGCGTTTCCTTTTTTCATCAAATTATCCTTTCAAAGCAAAATTGACTAAAGATATTATAACAAATTTTCAACGGCATGTCAATAACACTGTTGACTATATTTTGTTATTATACCCATACCCGTGTAGCATTATTTAGAGGTAAAAAAGTTGTTTGTGAGTCGCACCACTCAAAACGTTTATAAAAATTCACCAAATCTATTGACGAATGGCCCCATGTTGTTGTATTATTGTATTAGTACAACGATACAACCAAGGGAGGTGAGTGGTATGTACAGAGACTTTGATAGAAATGCACCGATGTTTTTGCAGATCTTTGACAGACTGAAAAAAGACATCATCAGCGCTAAGTATCCCCCGAATTCGCAAATCCCGACGGTTCGTCAGCTCGCGTTCGATATGTCGGTAAATCCCAACACTGTGCAAAAGGCACTCCAGCTTCTCGAGGACGAGAAGCTGATAATAACACGCGCTACGCTCGGTAAGTTTGTAACCTCTGACATCACGCGTATTTCCGCAGTGAAAAAGGAGATACAAAGGGAAACACTGCGTGCTTGGATAAAGGAGATGAACGAGATCGGCATCACACCTGAGAGCATAGTAGAGTTTATAAATAATGAGGGAGGTAGAATATGAGCACACCTGTTTTGACGTGTAAGGGCCTATCCAAAAGCTACGGCACTCGCCGTGTGCTTGAAAACGTTAATGTGTGCATACCGTCGGGCAAGATCATAGGATTGCTTGGCCCTAACGGATGCGGTAAATCTACATTTTTGAAGCTTGTAACCGGACTTCTGACTCCGGATTCCGGCGAGATCGAAATATGCGGCGAGCCGAGAAGTGACAAGACTAACGTATATGTTTCCTATCTGCCGGAGCGCACCTATTTCGACTCCTCGCAGACCGGAAATCAGATAATCGAATACTTTTCAGACTTCTTTCCCGACTTTGATGAAGGGGTGGCAAGACAAATGCTTGCGGATCTTGAAATAGATCCCTCCCGAAGACTGCGCACCCTCTCGAAGGGTACAAGGGAAAAGGTTCAGCTGGTTATGGTCATGGCCAGAAAGGCGAGGCTCTATCTCCTTGACGAGCCTATCGCGGGTGTTGACCCTGCGGCGCGCGACTATATCCTTAAAACCATTATCGGCAACTATAATCCCGATGCGACTATAATAATAACGACTCACCTTATCTACGATGTTGAGCCAGTTCTTGACGACTTCGTGTTTATGACTACCGGTGGCCGAATTGTTTGCTCCGGATCTGCCGAAGAGGTTCGTGCCGAGCGCGGTCAGTCGCTTGACGAGCTGTTTAAGGAGGTGTTCGGATGTTAAAGAAGCTTCTTAAATACGATATACGAAGCATGATGGGGCTGTGGAAGGTATTCTCTATACTTCTTCCTTGTATTGCAGTGGGGCTCCCGGTTTCGTTCCGCTTGATGTCGTTGGATTATTCCACGACGGACGGTTACATGATTTTGCTGCAGATAATTGTATATTTTGTTTTTATAATTCTAATGTACGCGGCAATGGCGGTCCTGATAATCAATCCGGTGTTCTTAGCAAAAAGAATAGCACGCGATTTTTATTCGCGCACCGCTCAGCTGACACTCACGCTTCCTGTCAAGAGGGACGACCTGTTTTTGTCAAAGCTCATAAACAGCATCATATGGACGACCGCGACTAATGTCTTTTTGCTCGTCACGATCATTCTGTTTATGCTGGTGATACCCGTACCCGAGAGTGGGGTTATAAGCACCGCTGAGTTTGAAGGGTTGAGCGCGTTTATCCGCGCGGGAATAGCCGAGAGTGGCGCATTCTTCGTCATCAAAATGATACTTGGCATAATTCTGGTTCTTGAAATAAACCTCTTCTGCGCGGTATTCCTTAACTACTCGGTCATAAAGTGCCATTCTATGGGCGGCATAGGTATGTATCTCGGAGTTATTATCGGAGGTATCTGCGGTATGCTCATGTTGACGGCGATCGGCATTCAGGGGTATGATCTGATAACGATGAATATGTCACCGGCTGCGCTTGGTGCCGTCGGTGTGATAAGCATGCTTGCACTCGTCGTTGTATTCGCGATTCTCAACTTCGCGCTTTGCCTTTCCGCCCGCGATAAGCTGAAGTATAACTTCAACTTGACGTAAAAGGAGGTGCGCTATGAAAAAGACATTTAAAATAAAGAGCACAGCGATCGCCTTGATGCTCACACTCATTATCTCTGTTTTATCTCTTGTATCCTGCGGATCAGGTTCGAATAATCTGTACGAATGGGATATATCAGATGACGAAAGCATGATTTGGAACGAGGACCGAGAGTACTCGGAATACGAGCTTCCGATCGGATACAAGGTTGCTTTTACTCCCACTTATCGATTTGATGACGATATGTCGGACTTTTTGGATTATTACCTCATAGAGTCCTATGCGCGCGACGGCCAGATCATATCCGTAGGTAAAAACTATGAGGAAGACCGTTATTACACTACCGAGAAGGGCGCTAAGTCGATCGATGCTCTGGTTAATGGCAGTTATTCAGGCATAAAGCTTTACCGCGGTGGAAGAGCCTCCGAGATCGACGGTGATCTTCTTGATAAGCTTGATAATCTAACCGTATCCGGTGGCGTATCAACCGAGGTGGATGTATCCGAGCTTAGAGATGTAATGTGCTATGATATAAGAGCCTACGACTCGACCGGCTCGGTATATTACGTGCACGGTGCGATCTATCAATATGACGGCACGGAGTGGTATATCTGCTATGATCGGCTTGCCAATAATTATTTCGATGCCGACGGCGACTTTTCATATCGTCGCGGAACCGTTGAAATGTATGCGATCGGCAACGGCATTTTACATACCGAGATAGTTGAAGCTATGGTAAATATGACCCGTGTCGAGCGCTCGACCATATATGAGGATGAAGACGTTAATCCTAAGGCGGAGCGTCCGGAACGCGAAAAAATGGACCCCGAGCTTCGTGCAAAAATCTGGTTCTGGGTGGTTTACTTTATCATCGCCTTTGCACTTCCCGCATGGTCGCTTGCAGTAGGCTTTGTGAACTCCCGCTCACCAAAGCATGGACGTGATAAGTGGTGGCGCATGGTGTCACTTGGATCCCTCATTTGGATAATTTTTGGATTTGCTATAATGCTTATCCTGATTTTGGGGTAAAATGATAAAAACGGGCCCTGATCTGACGTAAGTCGGGGCCCGTGTAACAAAAAACGAGGTAAAAACTGTATGTACAAAACCTTTACGCGCGGACTTCTCGGCTCAAACACCTATCTTGTATACGATGAAGCGAGTCTTGAGGGCGCGATAATCGACTGCGGAAATCCGCCGCGAGATCCCCTGAATGCGGCCAAGGAGCTTGGTGTTAAGATCAAATACGTTATTCTGACACACGGGCACTACGATCATGCCGAATTCGTGGAGGAATATGCCCGCCTTTTGCCCGAGGCGAAGGTGGTGGCACATGAGGCGGAAAATGCCGTTTTGTCCGACTTTGAGGCCAACGTGTCGCTTCTTTTTGGTACACCGCGCAGATATATGCGTCCTGATCTTGCTGTAAATGGTGGCGATAAGCTTATGCTCGGCGCTACCGAATACGAGGTCATATCAACTCCCGGACACACCCCGGGCAGCATCTGTCTTTATTCTGTGACCGGCGGTGTTGTTTTTACCGGCGACACTCTCTTTTGCCGCGGCTACGGACGTACCGATTTCAAGTACGGATCCGACCTCGAAATGATCGCATCTCTGCGCCGCCTTTCCAAGCTTCCGCCTGACGTTAAGGTTCTCTCAGGTCACGGTGGCGCCACCACCATTGGCGACGAGCTTCGCTAGGCGCGTGCGCGAGTTTTAAAAAAATATATTGACACGCGCGTGTTTTATAAGTATAATGTTCTTAATAATAAAATTTAAGTGAGGTCAGATATGAAGTATTATCTTGCCGTTGACATCGGCGCATCCAGCGGTAGACACATCGTTGGTTGGGTTGAGAACGGAAAAATTGAAACTGAGGAGCTTTACCGCTTCTATAACGGTATGGATGAAAAGGACGGTCACCTCGTGTGGGACACTGTTCGCCTCTTCAATGAGATCAAGGCGGGACTTAAGATCGCGTTCGAAAAGTATCCCGTGATCGAGAGCATGTCTATCGACACATGGGGTGTTGACTACGTGCTTCTCAAGGGCGACGAGGTGGTTTATCCTGTCTATGCCTACCGCGACAGCAGAATGGACGAGGTCATCGACAAGGTGCATGCTATCGTTCCTTTTGAGAAGCTCTATTCGAGAACCGGTATTGAGTTCATGAGCTTCAACACCGTATATCAGCTTTATGCAGACAAGATCGCGGGTAGATTTGAGGGGGTTACCGACTTTCTTATGCTCCCCGAGTACTTTATGTACAAGCTCACCGGTGTTAAGAAAAAGGAATTCACCAATGCCACCACAATGGGCCTTATAAACAGTGAAACTCTTCAGTTCGACAAGGAAATTTGGGAAGCGCTTGGCTATCCTATGCACCTTGCTGCTCCGGTATATCAGCCCGGCACTCTCGTTGGCAGACTTTCCGATGAGATAAAGGCAGAGGTTGGAGGCGACCTTAACGTTGTTCTTTGCGCAACACACGATACCGGCAGTGCAGTAGAAGCAATCGAAATGACCGAAAATTCACCCTATATCTCCTCCGGCACCTGGTCACTTCTCGGAGTTAAGACCGAAAAGGCGATAACCGATGAAAACAGCCGTGCATCCGGATACTCCAACGAGGGAGGAGTAGGGTACAACCGCTACCAGAAGAACATCACCGGCATGTGGATTATACAGAGCCTCCGTAAGGAGCTTTGCCCCGATACCGGATATGGCGATATTGTTACAATGGCTTTGGAGTCCGACTATTCTGAAATCTTTGACGTAAACGATGACGCTTTCACCGCGCCCAAGTCTATGAAGGATGCTATCGCAGACTACATCACCGCACGTGGCGGAAAGGCTCCCTCCGAGATGAAGGATTTCTTCAACTGTGCGTATGTCAGCCTTGCTGACGGATACAGAAAGGCGATCCTCGACCTTGAGAGAAACACCGGCAAGACCTATCCCGCAATCTACATTGTGGGCGGCGGTGCTAAGAATACATACCTCAACTCCCTGACCGAAAAGGCAACCGGCAAAAAAGTAATTGCGCTTCCGATCGAGGCAACCGCAATCGGAAATCTCAAGATCCAGATCAAGGCCGCAAAGGGCTGATAAGACTGTAATAATTTGACACGGGGTTACCCCAGAAAGGCTTATAATATGAAAAACTACGAAACCGCAAAGGTCGATTACGCAAAATACGGTATAGACACCGAAAAGGCTATGAAAATACTCAAGGACGTGCCGATCTCCATTCACTGCTGGCAGGGCGACGACGTTGTCGGCTTTGACTCCAAGGAGGCTCTCTCCGGAGGAATCCAGACTACCGGTAACTACCCCGGCAAGGCAACTACTCCCGAACAGCTTATGGCTGATATGGATAAGGTGTTCTCTCTCGTTCCCGGTAAGAAGAAGCTCAACCTTCATGCTTGCTATGCTATCTTCGAAAATGGCGAGTACGCAAACAGAGATGCGCTCGAGCCCAAGCATTTTGCAAAGTGGGTAAGATTTGCAAAGGAGCGCGGTATGGGTATCGACTTCAACCCCACCTTCTTCTCCCATCCCAACGTAAAGGACAACCTCACTCTTTCATCTCCTGACGAGAAAACCAGAAAGTTCTGGGTGGACCACGGTAAGGCTTGTCTTAAAATTGCCGAGTATTTCGCAAAGGAAACCGGTGAGCCTTGTGTTATGAACATTTGGATCCCCGACGGATATAAGGAAATTCCCGCTGACCGCCTCGGCCCCAGAGCTCGCTTCAAGAAGTCGCTTGACGAGATCCTTGCTGTTCCTTATGATAAGTCTAAGGTATACATAACCCTCGAGTCCAAGGTGTTCGGCATCGGACTTGAAAACTACACCGTTGGCTCTGCAGAGTTCTGCCTCTCCTACTCCACCAAGGCGGGAATCACCCCCCTTATGGACAACGGTCACTATCATCCTACTGAGGTTGTTTCCGACAAGATATCCTCTCTTCTCCTCTTTAATGAGAAGATCGCTCTTCACGTAACCCGTCCTGTTCGTTGGGACTCCGACCACGTAGTTCTTTTCGATGACGAGACTAAGGAGATCGCAAAGGAGATCGTAAGAAACGATGCTCTTGACCGCGTATTTATCGCGCTTGACTACTTCGATGCTTCTGTAAACCGCGTTGCCGCTTGGACCGTAGGTGCAAGAAATATGCAGAAGGCACTTCTTAACGCGCTTCTTCTCCCCAGCGAGAAGCTTGCAGCATACCAGAACAAGGCAGACTACACCAAGATGCTCGCAATGAGCGAGGAATTCAAGACCTTCCCCTTCGGTGATATCTGGGACGAATACTGTGAGCGCGAGGGCGTTCCGGTAGGCGCGGACTGGATTCGTGATGTGGAGATTTATGAAGCCGAAGTCCTTTCGAAGAGATAAATTTTGCGCCTAACCGCCGTTTTCTGCCAAGCTCGCAATAGGTTTCTATTGCTTCGGACAGAATAACAACGCTTATGCATCAAAATTTCCACTCTTCGACTGCAAGGGATCGGACTTTGCGCCTAACCGCCGTT
>JAZOWT010000091.1:0-6636 GCA_045659365.1 Eubacteriales bacterium
GGACGCCTGTCCCTACAAAAATACAAACAAAAACCGTTTGCATATTTTCCCACCACTTGCAAAATCCGCAGAGGTGTGTTATACTTACGATAGCGTGAAGTAAAAGGAGTTAATATAAAAGGTGAAGATTTTATGAAAAAAATAGTATTAATGTTGATGTGCTTGTGCATTACAATATCATTTTGTTCGTGTCATCAAACTATAAAATTTGATGGTCTTGATGAATTTAGTCCAGCGGATAGCGAATATTCATTATGCCAAAGATTGTTGCCGAGCGAATCGTTTATCGATGATTTTGATTATATCGATGGCGATTATGAATATCGTGACTATAGAGAGTATTATAAGTCCTTTTACGCAAGGGAGCACGCTTTGATGTATTTGATTTACGATGAAAGCAATTACCTGCTGGCAAAAGAATATATGCTTGAAAATATAGCATTGTCATCTATAAACGTTTTTTCTTACAATGGGTATCAGTTTTATGAAAATTTGAATTCTCCAGCGAACGTTGACTTCCCTTATTGGTTCAATATGATAGCTTATAACGATGAAAAATGCACGCTGATGTTTTTAGGACTTCGTGTTGACAATCCTAAAGAAGCGGATACGGAAGTTCTCGAATCAGGCGATATGGCGCTTATTTTAAGAACATATTTTTCATGCTATAATTTTGATTCATAATTTCGCACACGCAGTCAAAATGGCTGCGTGTACTTTTTTGTATAATAAAAAATCCCCCTTTAAAGCATTACACATTAAAGGGGGATTAATTATTTAAATTAGTCGATAGAACCTACGATGTAGGGAGCCATCTCAGCTCTTTCAGCAGCTGCAGCAGCCTCTTCCTCTGCCTTTGCAGCCTCCTCAGCAGCCTTTGCCTCCTCAGCTGCAGCCTTTTCAGCAGCCTCGGTGATAGCGCGGATGGAGAGAGCGAGCTTTCTGTTCTCGTCGTCGATCTCGGTGATCTTTACGTCAACAACCTGGCCAACGGAAAGAACGTCAGCAGGGGAGCTGATTCTCTGGGTAGAGATTCTCGAGATGTGGATAAGACCGTCAACGTCCTCATAAACCTCAGCGAATGCGCCGAAGGGCATGATAGAAACGATCTTAGCGGGAACGATGTCGCCAACCTGATACTTCTGGGTGAACTGGAACCAAGTGTCCATCTCCTGGGTCTTGTAGCCAAGGGAGATCTTCTTGTTCTCGGTGTCAAGCTCCTTGATGTAAACGTCGATAACCTGACCAACGGATACAACCTGAGAGGGGTGCTTGATTCTCTTGTAGGAGAGCTCGGTATTGTGAACCATACCGTCAACTCCGCCGATGTCTACGAATGCGCCGTAAGCCGCAAGGTTCTTAACAGTACCCATATAGTGCTGACCAACCTCGAGCTTAGCCCATGCTGCCTCTTCAGCAGCCTTCTTTTCCTCAACGAGAATAGCCTTGATAGTACCAAGTGCCTTCTTCTTAGCTACGTCGTACTCAAGAAGCTTGAGCTTCTGGGTAGTACCAACGAGTGCGCTGAGGTCTCCGCCCTTTGCTACGCCGGTCTGGGAAGCGGGAACGAATACGGTGTTGTTGGATACAGATACAAGAACGCCGCCCTTGATAACAGATACAACCTTGCCCTCGAGAACGATGCCATTCTCATGTGCATCCTTGAGGATTACCCAGCTGTTGTCTGCATCAACTCTCTTCTTAGAGAGGGTAGCAAGGCCCTTGCCGTCCTCAACTCTGATGACGAATACGTCAACAGAATCGCCAACCTTGAACATTTCAGAAAGGTTAGCGGTGGGGTCGTCGGTGATCTGCTCTTTAGCGAGCACGCCGGTGAACTTCGTGCCAAGGTCGAGCTTGATCTCGTTCTTGCCGATGGTTACAACCGTACCGGTAACTGTTTCTCCTGTATGTAAGGTTTTGAGTGAGTCTTCCAACATTGACTTAAAGTCGATTTCTCTTTCCATTGTTTTTAAAACCTCCAATATAATGCCGTCGGGTGTGGAAGCACCCGCGGATATTCCTACGCATTTTGCGCCATTTGGGAATCTGTCCATCAGCTCATCTGCCGATTCAATCCATATCGTCCCTGCGCATTTTTCTTTGCAAAGGTCGTACAGCTTTCTCGTGTTAGAGCTCTCCTTGCCTCCTATGACTATCATAGCATCCGAGGCTTCAGCGATAGAGATCGCCTCTTCTTGGCGTTTTTCCGTAACATTACATATTGTATCAAAAAAAATCGCGTTTGTACATACCTTTTTTAAAAAAAGTTTAATTTTTTGAAATTCTAACAAATTTTGAGTAGTCTGCGCGGATAAAATGGGTATTTTTCCGTCGAAATTGACTACTTTCAGCTCATCGATGGAAGAAAAGGGAAGCTTTTCTCCCTTAGCATAGCTAAGTGTACTCCTTGCCTCCGGGTGTCCTGGGTCTGAATAAAGCAGGAACAGAGTATTTTCGCCCGTGTTCTCCTCGGCGATCTTATGCACTCGCTTGACAAACGGGCACGTCATATCGTGGAAGGAAAAATTCGGGTGTGCTACCTCAAGGGCTCTGAGATCCGCTTCCTCTTCACGGGTTATTCCGTGAGTTCTGCCGACGAGTATTATTCTTTCGTCGGATTCATCGAGAATTCTGACGATCTCGTCGTATTTCACCGCGCGAACTCCTTTGGCCTCGAGCGACTCGTTGTATATTCGGTTGTGTATTACCGATCCGAGGGTAAATATTCTTGCATTCTTATTTTCTGCAATGATCTTATTCAACGCCTCGTCAGCACGTCTGACTCCTTGACAAAAGCCCGAGTTCTTTGCGAGAACTGTTTTCAATTTTCTGCCTCCTTAGGCTGGGTGTCCTTGGGTGCCTCAAATCCGCCAAGTTTCAGTATCTCGCCAAAGATCTTGTCGGTTGCTGCTTTGTATTCATCGGTTCCGCCATTGACAAATCCAAGCTCTGAATTTTTTATAGGCTTACCGAAAACGATTTTTATACGGCGAAGAAAACGGTATTTGTGATCCTTTGTTATGATACAAACAGGGATAACGTCACATCCGGAGCGATATGAGATAAGCGCCGCACCGTTCTTTGTTGGGGTAGTGGCGGGATTTTCTCCGGGGTATCTGTGTCCCTGGGGGAAGATTGCAAGTGCGCTGTCGTTTTGCAGTGCCTTTACGGCCGTTTTGATAGCACCAACGTCTTTGCCGCCGCGGTCAAGGGGAATTGCTCCCAGCTTTTTAATAAGCCATCCGAGTAAGGGAACCGAAAACAGCTCCTTCTTGCCGATAAAGGTTATTGGTCTTTTGCAGGCCGCCGCAATCATTATCGGGTCCTTTGCCGCAATGTGATTGGAGCAAAACATTATCGCTCCGTCAGCAGGCACGTTTTCTGCGCCAACTGATTTTATTCTCCAGATAAATCTGAATATCGGAGCAAGAATTTTATGGAGTCTTCTGTAAAACTTATTTACAGGTCTTTTTTTTTTCACTATTTCGAGCACAGCCTCGACCGTGCCGTTAAGATCAAGATCGGAGTTGTCAAGAAATACAGCATCCTCGGCCGGCACACAGGGGGCAATATCGCGCGTAGAGTCATTCTTATCACGCTCAACCATCTCGGTGTAAACCTGCTCGTAGGATACGCTCTGACCCTTGGCAATAAGCTCATTGTATCTGCGCTTTGCACGTGCCTCAGGAGAAGCGGTCAGGAATATCTTAACCTCCGCGTCGGGGAGGATAACCGTTCCGATATCTCTGCCGTCCATGATAACACTGTTTTTTGCCGCGATGCTTCTCTGTGTTTCGAGAAGGTACTCGCGCACCTCCTTGATCGCACTTACCGCCGATGCCGCCATAGAAGCCTCAGGGGTTCTGATGCGATCGCCTACGTCCTCGCCATCAAGAAGAACCGTCTGCCTGCCGTCAACAAACTTAAGCTCAAGCTTGAAGTTCGGGAGGGCGGCCGCAACGTTAGGTGCATCCTTGGGGTCGATTCCGTTGTTCATCATATAAAGGCCGATGGTTCTGTACAAAGCACCGGTGTCAACGTAAATTATCCCAAGCTCTTTTGCCACGCTTTTTGCAACGGTAGATTTACCGGCGCCGCCAGGACCGTCTATTGCTATTCTTATCATACAATACCTCGAAAATTATATTTCTGCCGCGCTTTTTCCTGCCAAATATCCGGTAGAGAACGCGATTTGGAGATTGAAGCCTCCCGTGTATGCATCCACGTCAATAACCTCGCCTGCAAAGAAGAGTCCGGGGTGAAGCTTTGATTCCATAGTCTTTGGTACTATTTCGTTTACCGATACACCACCCGATGTGACGATTGCCTCCTCGATAGGACGGAAGCGTGAGAGAGGAATCTCAAGTCCCTTGAGTGTGCGCAGAATTTTTGCGCGCTCCTCCTTAGTTATGGAGTTCACCTTTTTCCTGGGATCAATGCCGCACACCTCGATAAAGGGCTCTATCATCTTTGTGGGCAAAAGTGCTCCAAGCGCATTTATAAAGTCTTTGTTGCTGTTGGTAGAAAAGTCGGAAAGCAGTCTTGCATCCAAGGTCTTTTCATCAAGAGCAGGCTTAAGGTCAATGTAAAGTGTAAGGGTGGATATATCAACACCTCTCAGGTGCGAGGACGCGGAGAGTATAACAGGACCGGTTACACCAAAGTGAGTGAACATCATCTCGCCAAAATCCTCGTAAAGAGTCTTGCCGCTCTGATCCTTGATGCTGATTGCCACGTTCTTAAGCGACAGTCCTTGCATATCTACACAAATTCTCGAGCTTGACTCGAGGGGAATAAGTGAGGGGATAAGCTCGGTTACCGTGTGTCCAAGCTTCATTGCAAGCTTGTATCCCGATCCGTCTGATCCGGTAAGAGGGTATGACTTGCCACCGGTTGCTATTATTACCGCATCAAATTTGTATTCCTTATCCGCAATCACCGAAAAACCGCCGTCTGCAAGCGCCTTTACTGCCTTTACCTTGTGGTAAATGACCTGTGCCGCAGCCGCGTAGGACTGCATAGCATCTACAATATCCTTAGCTTTATCGGTAGCAGGATACACTCGCTTGCCTCTTTCGGTCTTAAGCTCAACACCCAGCCCCTCAAAGAAGCTTATAGTACTTTCGGTGTCGAATGCGTTAAGTGCCGCGTACAAAAAACGCGGGTTTTTAGTTACGTTTTCAAGAAATTCCTGTGTTGTGCAGGCATTTGTGACGTTGCATCGACCCTTACCGGTGATCGCCAGCTTTTTGCCAAGACGACCGGTGCTCTCGAAGATAGTCACGTCCGCGCCGTACATAACGGCCGTTCCTGCGGCCATCATTCCTGCGGCTCCGCCGCCTACAACACATACTTGCTTATTAGTATATTCCATTACCGTTTAGTGTAAACTCCGTATTCATCCCAAACCTGCTCAAGCTTGTCGAAACGTTCGGTTATCTCGCGCTCGCGCTTGTGGGTAATGTGTATTATCATCGCGTTGATTATGCTCATAGGCGCAACAAACGAATCCATAAACGATGCCATATCAGACTGAGCAAGAAGAAGATGATTGGCATATTCGGATATGGGAGAAAGGGAAGAGTCGGTGAAGACAATTACCTTGGCGCCGTTCTGCTGTGCATACTTTACCGCGCTTACCATCTTGGATGAGTATCTGGGAAATGAAAACGCAATCAGAACGTCGTTTTTACCTATGGTGAACATCTGCTCGAATATCTCGGCGTTTGACGTCGCACGGATCTGTCTTACGTTGTCAAAGATAAGCGAGAGGTTGTACGTAAGAAGACGCGCAAGTGTATCGGAAGAACGCGCGCCCATTACGTAAATATTTCTTGCCTCGAGCATGGAGTCAACCGCTCCGTAGAATGCCTCTTGGTCAAGATTTTCACAGGTTGCGCGGATCTTGTTTATATCTGAGTTCATTACGTTTTCTATGATATTACCGCGAAGCATACGCTGCTTGGTCAATTCAATTCGCTGGTTAGGTGTGAGTTTAGTCCTTACAAGCTCCTGTACCGCGTGCTGGAATTCGGAGTATCCCTCGTATCCGAGCTCGCCTGCGAATCTGACAACAGTAGATTCGGAAACTCCTACAAGTCTGCCGAGCGCACCTGCCGTCATGTATGCTGTTTTCTCGTAATTGTGCAATATAGCATTGGCTATTTTCTTTTGCCCCTTTGAAAAGGTAGCATAGCCGTTTCTTATTCTTTGTGAAATGTCGGTAGCCATTTTATAAACCTCATTATAGTGATGGATAATAGCACTAATAAATATTTTAACATAGCGCGCATTATTTTGCAAGAGATTTTTAAAAAATAAGCCCCGAGATGCCTCGGGGCCCAGTATTAAAGCTTATTAAGTGCGGTCTTGATTCTGGAAATGCTCTCGGACTTGCCGATAACCTCCATGATCTCGGTTGCACCGCCGGGGGTAGCGCTCATGCCGGATACTGCTATACGAACGCACCACATAACAGTTCCGTTCTTAACGCCAAGCTTTTCAGCAATGGGAACAAGAGCTGCAAAGAGAGTGTCATTGTCAAAAGATTCGATGCCCTCGATAGCCGCAAGTGCTTCGGTGAGCACAGACTTAACGATATCGAAATCCGCGATTTTGTTCTTCTTGTTGAGG
>JAZOWT010000092.1:0-20816 GCA_045659365.1 Eubacteriales bacterium
CACAGAAAATAACATCCGTGCGGTATGATTTCAAGAGATTCAATCTTCCTACGACGGCATTATCCGTATCAGGTCAAAGGGTTTGGTTTTCACCATCTCAGCCATAGGGCACCCCTGATGTATATTCTGTTTTGCGGTTTATTTGAGTATAGCACTCTTTTCCCGGTTTGTCAACCTTTGAGAGTAAATTATTTTTCGATCATGATGAGCAGAGCTCCGCGCTTTACCTCTACCTGCCCAACCTCACCGATAAAGCGGTTTGATACCGCGAGAGGGAACTCGGGAGTGAGTGTCACGTCCTCGCATTCGTATTCAAGGCCGCGTATTGTAACTCCGGTAGCATCGCCGCCGAATGCAAAGGCAGAGAAGTGCTTGCCGTACTCGCCTGTGACCTCGATTGAGCTGTTTTTAAGAATGAGAGTGGTACCCGTGTCACTTAAAATACAACCGTGGTGTCCTCTCTCGCTCATGTATAAAAGCAAACAATAGTTTGCAAAAGTGTGGTCTGCACGGCCGCCGGTCGCTCCATGGATCTCGAAATCGGCATATCCGCGCTTTGAACCCTCAAGGTATGCAAGCATCATGTCGGTTTCGTCCTTTTGGACAGGATAACGTATAATTTCAAGCTCTGACGGAACGTGGGTTATAGAATCAAGATCTCCGATGAGCAGGTCGCATCGTATACCAGCCTCTTTAAGCGAGTCGTATCCACCGTCTGCCGCGATAACAAGATCGTCACAGGTTGGAGTAAAGCGTGTGGTGAAATCGCCCGCACCAACGATATAACAAATTCCCATAGTCTTAACCGAGGTCAAGCATTGTGTCAAGAGCCTTCATAACACCGAGCTTGCCATATTCGTAGGTAAGTCCACCCTGCATAAATGCGGTGAACGGCTCACAAAGAGGGCCGTCGCAGGAAAGCTCGTTGGTAGCACCGGTAACGAAGGTGCCTGCCGCCATTATTTCGGGATGGGGGTAGCCGGGCATATCTCCGGGCTCGGGTACGCAGTAGGATTCAACGGGGGAGCCCATCTGGATTCCCTTGCAGAACTTTATAAGCTTTTCTGCAGAGTGAAGGTTAAGTGTCTGTACAATGTCGGTTCTCTTTTCGTCATACTTGGGATCAACGTCGCCGTATCCGGCAAGCTCAAGAAGTCTTGCGGCAAATACCATTGATTTAAGAGTAGATGCCACTGCTGCGGGAGCCATAAAGAATCCCTTATAGAAGGATGCGAGCTGGTTAAAGTTTGCACCGAGCGACTTTCCGACGCAGGGAGCGGTGAAGCGCTCTGCAATATCCTCAATGCACGCGCGAGTACCTACACAGTAAGCGCCGCTGACCGCAAATCCGGCGCCGAGATTCTTCATCATCGAGCCGACAAATACGTCCGCACCAACGTCGGTGGGCTCTCTGTCCTCGGTAAACTCGCCATAGCAGTTGTCAACCATAACGATTGTTTTGGGGCATGCTTCCTTGACCGCCTTGATAGCACGCTCAAGCTTGTCAATTGTCAGGCTCTTTCTTGCCGAATATCCGCGGCTTCTCTGAATTGCCGCTACACGGATATCACCCTTTGCCACTCTTTCGCGTATTGCATCAATATCAAAGTCGTTGTCGATAAGGTCGATCTCTTCGTACTTCACACCGTACTTAATGAGCGAGTTGCGGCTCTCACCCGCAGTTCCGATAACACTTCTGAGGGTGTCGTAGGGCTCGCCGGAAATGTAGAGCAGGGTGTCGCCGGGCTTAAGAAGTCCGCCAAGTGTTACCGCAAGTGCGTGTGTGCCGGACATAAGCTGAGGTCTTACGAGCGCATCCTCTGCGCCGAACACCTTTGCATAGATCTCCTCGATCTTATCTCTGCCTGAGTCGGTGTAGCCGTATCCGGTTATCTCGATGAAGTCCGCGGTTGAAACGCGGCACTCCTGAAATGCGGAAAGCACCTTTGCAGAGCAGATAAGTGCATTTTCATCTATCTTTTTAAATACCTCGCGGCAGTCCTCCTCGGCCTGTGCCGCAAGCTTTGCGGTGTAGTCACTAACGTTATATCCGTAATACATTTTTATATCCTTTCAAGCAGTGCGGGAATTTCCTCGAGCGAGGTTACCTCGTAGTCGGGGGTGATTCCGCTATCGTTTTTTACTTTGTGCAGGTTGAACCAGCATGTGCGGATCCCCGCATTTATTCCACCCTTAATATCAGAGGTAAGGCTGTCACCGATTATGATAGCCTCCTCGGGGTTGAAGTTCTCAATTCTTGCAAACGCAAGGTCGAAAAACTCCTTCATCGGCTTGTCGTATCCCAGCCTCTGTGAGATAAACAGGTCCTTGAAATAATGCTCGATATTCGCGCTCGCTATTCTTCTTGTCTGCACTATGTCCGTGCCGTTCGATGCAAGGTAAAGATCGTATTTTCCATACAACGTGTCAAGAAGTTCCTGTCCACCGTCAAGAAAATAGTGTCCCGTGCCAAGCTTCCATTCGTATATTCTTTGCGCCTCGTAGCAATCGCCGTCTACACCAAACTCTGTGAAGAGCTGGATAAATCTGCCGTGCAATACCTCGGGGCGTGTAAGCTCGCCGAGCTCAAGTCTTTTCCAGTGCGCTCGGTTGATCTCGCTATATCTTTTAAGCACCGCCTCGGTCGGCTCTATTCCGATCTCGCGAAGCGTTGCCGAAAGTGCTATATGCTCCGCCTTGTGGAAATCAAGTATAGTGTCGTCAAGGTCGAGTAGTATGGTTTTTATCATTTGTTTTGCCATCCTAAAAACAACGTTACGGTATATTGTATCACAAAATAACGTCTAAATCAATAGAAAAAGCCCGAAAATCGGGCTTTTTCGCATTTTTATTATGAAAGTATTGCGCGGTCGTTTGCAAATTCGCTTCCGCTCGCCTTTGAGAACATATCAAGAAGATCCTCTACGGTAAGCTTCGCCTTTTCTTCACCGCGAACGTCAATTATGACTCTGCCGTGATGCATCATTATAAGGCGGTTGCCGTGTGCGATCGCATCGCGCATGTTGTGAGTGATCATAAGAGTTGTAAGGTTGTTTTCGTTGACGAGCTTGTCGGTAAGCTCAAGCACCTTTTCGGCTGTCTTGGGGTCAAGTGCCGCGGTATGCTCGTCAAGGAGGAGTATCTTCGGTCTTTTCAGTGTTGCCATAAGCAGGGTAACTGCCTGTCTCTGACCGCCCGAAAGCAGACCAACCTTTGAGGAAAGTCTTTCCTCAAGGCCGAGACCAAGGGTAGCAAGCAACTGCTTGTATTCCTCGCGTTCCTTCTTTTTGATGCCCCATACGAGCTTGCGCTTCGTACCTCTGCGTGCCGCGATAGCAAGGTTTTCTGCAATTTCCATGTCAGGCGCGGTGCCTTTCATAGGATCCTGGAACACACGTCCAAGATAGCGGGCGCGCTTGTATTCGGGAACTGCGGTGACGTCCTCACCGTTTATCTCGATAGTTCCGCTATCCGGCTTCCACACACCTGCAATAGCATTGAGCATTGTGCTTTTTCCCGCACCGTTACCGCCGATAACGGTTACGAAATCGCCCTCTTGAAGCTCAAGGTTGAGTCCGTCAAGCGCGGTCTTGGCATTTATTGTTCCGGGGTTGAACGTTTTGTAAAGATTTGTGATCTTAAGCATTTTCCTCACCTCCGTTGTTATTCTCGTGTGAGGGGGACGCGACCGGCTTTATTCTCTTGAACTTGCCCTTGAGATAAGGCACGGAGATGAAGATCGCAACGATGATCGCGGAGAAGAGCTTGAGGTAGTTGGTGTGCATACCAAGCATCATAACGAGTGTGAATACGATGAAATAAACTATTCCGCCACCAACAACACCGATAAGAGAAACGACGAAGTTGGGCTTGATCTTCAAGGATACGGTAAGACCGATGAAGATAGCAGCAAGCCCGGTTACGATAGCACCGGTACCCATGCTGACGTCTGCATATCCCTGATACTGTGCAAGGAGTGAGCCTGCAAGAGCAACGATACCGTTTGAGATTGCAAGACCGAGAACCTTGTTGAAATTAACGTTGATACCCTGAGCGCGGCTCATGTCGGGGTTGTCACCTGTGGACTTTATGGTAAGACCAACCTCGGTGTAGAAGAAGAGCCAAAGCATTACGATCGTTGCGGCCACAAATGCTACGCCGACACCGATCGAGAGCCACTTTTCGCTTGAACGAAGCAGAAGATCGGTTGCGGAAAATTCGTTTCCGGTGTAGTAGGGAATGGATGAGAAGGGGTAGTTTGAGCGCCCCTGCATAATGATCTGAAGGTTTACAGAGTACAGTGCAAGCTGGGTAAGAATTCCGGCAAGAATTGACGGAATTCCGAGAACGGTATGCAAAATTCCTGTCAAAGCACCCGCAACTGCACCGCAAATAAATGCAGCAATCATGCTTGCCCATATCGGTGCACCGTTAGCATAGAGGATTAAGCATACGCAACCGCCGGTAGCAAAAGAGCCATCAACCGTGAGGTCTGCAATATCAAGTATTTTATATGAGATGTAAATTCCGATCGCCATCAAGCCCCAGATAAGTCCCTGGGCGACAGCTCCCGGTAACGCGTTAAGAAAAGCCATGTTGTTAAGAGTACCTCTGGATTAGTTTTCGGGAACGGTGATGCCAAGCTTTGCGCAGATTTCCTTGTTGTACATTACAGTAGGGGTAAGAGTCTTGACCGCGATATCAGCGGGGCTCTTGCCGTCAAGGAGAATTTCTGCTGCCATCTTACCGGTTTCGTATCCGAGCTGGTAGTAGTCGATAGCAAGGCTTGCATAGCAGATGCCGGATGAATAGCTGGTGTAAACAGGAACACCCTTTTCAGAGCAGATGGTTCCTACTACCGTATCGTTGTTTGCAACGGTGTTGTCAGAGGGAACGTAAATAGCCTTAGAGCTTTCTGCCGCGGCGGTAACAACTGCGGAAAGCTCAGTGGTAGCGGAGAAGGTGTATGCAACTGCCTCGATGCCCTTGGCCTCGAAGAGAGCCTTTACTGCGTTATACTGGATAAGGGAGTTGGACTCGTTGGAGCAGTAGATAACACCAACCTTGTCGCCGCTCTTAAGACCGAGGGTATCGATCATCATCTGCGCCTGCTCGTTGAAGGGAACTGCATCGGATGTGCCGGAAACGTTAGCGGGGATGTTTCCGCCAAAGGTAGACTCGTAATCGGTAACAGAAGTACCGAGGATCGGAATATCGGTGGTAGCAAAGGAAGCTGCGGTAAGCGCGGGAGTCGCGTTAGCCATAATAAGGTCAACGTTCTTTGCGGTGAATGTGTTGATAACGGTGGAGCAAAGGTTAGCGTCGGCAGGGATCTGAGTGTCGAACTCAACAGTCTTGCCGGCTGCTTCCATCTTTTCGGTTACTGCATCGATGAAGCCCTGAGTAGCCTTATCGAGCGAATCGTGTGCCATAAGCTGGCAAATACCAATGGTGTAATCGGCGCTATCGCCACCACAGGACGAAAGTGCAAGGCATGCGCCGCACATGGTTGCAAGTACAAGTACAATAGCAATAATTCTTTTCATTTTTGTTTTCCTCCGGAAAATATATGTTTATTTTTTGAAAAGCAAAATAAAAAATCCCCGTATCACAAAAAGGATACGGGGACGATTATAAATCGTGTTACCACTCCGGTTCGTCTACGCCTCACGGCAGATAGACCTCATCGCGCACAGATCTATGCGCTAGCAATGTAACGGTTGCACCCGGTGACGCCTAGTATAATTTCAGCGTACAGCTAACGAAAGGAATTCAGAACGCGCCGAACACTGCCTCACACCACACGGCAGCTCTCTGGGGGACGGGTTTGCGAACTTACTGGTTTTCGCTCAATCGCTTTTTGAAATATTGATGCACCTATTCTATCAAATGGTTATCGGTTTGTCAATACCCAAAATTAATTTTGTGAAAAAATGATAAACGGTTATGTGTATTTTGCCTATTATTCCTCGTTTTCCGAGACGGTGCGCTTTTTGGGTTTTACAAAGAAGAAACCCGCGCCCATAACGATGGCGAATATAACGAGGTAATAAACGTTGGACATTCCGTGGCGGAGTATAGATGCCGCCGTCATAACGAGCGCACTGATGATCGAAAGTATGGGAAGCACGAATCTCTTGACGGGGTGCATCTCCTTTTCCTTTATCATAAATGCAACGAGAATAGGAATGTAAAGGGGGTATACGGTAACGATCGGTATCTCCGAGGAGTCAAACGCGTACTTTCCGAACCAGCCAAAGAACTGACCGCCAATGAAATAAACGAACCACACACCGCAAAGCATGAGGGAGAGAGCCGCGGAGTTACCCGGCATATTGGTCTTTTTGTCCACCTGAGCGAGAGTGTCAGGAGCGATGCCTTGGCCTCTTGCCGCCATAGAGTAGAACACGCGGGAGCAACCGAGCATAAGACCGTTAAGCGTGCCAAGGCAGGATACGATAACGAGGAAGTTGATTATGGTCGCACCGGCCTTGCCGAAGTACATAAATGCCTCGCTCGTTCCGTTCTGCATCAGGGTGTTGTTGTCCTTAAGACCAAGCACACCTATGTAATAAAGAACGTAAGTACACATTATGATAAATGCACCGATAACGAGTGCGAGAGGGAGATTTCTCTTTGAATTCTTTATCTCAGAGTTGATCGAGGTAGCAATTATCCAGCCCTCGTACGCGAATGCCGTGCAGCAGAGCGCCGCAACAAATCCGCCACCCTCACCGCCAAGAGCGGTGCTGACAACCGCACCCGCGGAGAAGTTCTCACCGAGCGTGCCGCTGAAAAGTCCGATCACCGAGCCGACAAGCGCGATAAAGAATATAACGGCAAGCTTGATAGCCGTTGTCGATATCTGAACCTTACCCGCAAGCTTGGGTGCTACGGTGTTGATAAAGTATGCAAGCACGAGGTAGAAAAGCGCGATAGTGATACACTCAGGGCCGAAAAGCGCCTGCGGATCGATCGACTTGACACCGAATATTGCAACTACGGTATATCTTGCGGATACCCATGCAAGCACCGAGGTCATAGCAGGGTAATATATAAATGAGAGAAACCAAGCGATAAAGAAGGCGTATTTGCCGCCGCATGCCGCCTCTGCGTAGTCAACGACTCCGTTGACCTTTTCATACTTGGTCGCCATAACGGCAAAGGTCGCCGACATAACTATCATAATAAGACCGCCAATGATCCAGGCTAGTACACCCTGGGTGGCATCACCGTTTGTTTCTTTAAGGACGTCCTGCGCCTTGAAGAATATTCCCGAGCCGATAACTATTCCCACGACCATACATATCGCGGTGAACAGTCCGTACTTTTTACTTAACTGTTGCATAAAATTTACCTTTCATATGTTAATTACATTACTATTTCGTAAAGGGAGAGCAACTCTTCCTCTATCTCGCCCTTGCGCGTGTCTATCTCCGCGGCGCGCACGTAATCACTTGCCGCACTGCCGAAAAGCTCGGCTTCAAGTCTTTCAAGCTCACCTTCAAGCTCCTCGATACGTGCCTTCGCGCGCTCGACCTTGCGCTCTTGGGATCGGCGCTCGGCATTCTGCTTTTTCTTCTGCTCATAGTCCGCCTTTGAGTCAGTGACCTTTGCGGCAGGTCTTGCGGCCTCGATGTTCTGCTTACGTATCTCGCGCAGGCGCAGATATTCCTCAAAAGCATCGTCGCCATCCTCAAGTGGATAGCTGAGCATACCTTGGTCGCGCGTTGGATCAAGCTCGATTATTCTCGTTGCTATCCTGTTTATAAAGTATCTGTCGTGCGATACGGCAATTATCGTGCCGTCAAATGCCAGAAGCGCGTGCTCAAGTGCCTCGCACGATCCTATATCAAGGTGGTTGGTGGGCTCGTCCATTACGAGCAGGTTTACCTTTTTGAGTATAAGCTTTGCGAGAGTCAGTCTCGCGCGCTCTCCTCCCGACAGTGTCGAGATCGGCTTGTCAATATCCTCAGCACCGAACAGGAACAGCGCAAGAGTTGAACGCAGCTCGAGATTTGTCTTATCGGGATACTCGTCCCTCATTTCCTCAAACACAGTCTTGCTCATTGTAAGACCGCGGTTTTCCTGGTCGTAATATCCTATCTTGATATTATATCCAAGCGTTAGCTTACCCGAGGTAGGGGTAAGCAGGGAATTGATGATCTTCATAAGCGTCGATTTACCCGATCCGTTAGGGCCGAGGAACATAACGCGCTCGTATCTTCGTACAAGGAATGAAAGATTCTTTATGAGCTCCTGATTGCCGTATGAGAATCCAAGCTCCTTTGCCTCGATAACGTCACCGGCACTTTCGGTTTCTGCATCGAAGCTCAGTCTGATGTCCTTAGGTGCTTTCGGTGCAAGCTCGACAAGCTCCATTCGTGCAAGCTGCTTTTCCTTTGAGCGTATGGTTACAAAGTTGTGCTCGCGGTTACATCTACGCTGGAACTCTATATTCGCGCGGATCTTAGCGATCTCCTTTTGCTGCTCCTTGTATCTCTTTTCGAGCGAAGCCGCTTCAGCCTCCTGCTGATCCTTGGTGGCGGTGTAGTTGCCGTGGTAAAGCCTTGCCTTGCCGTATTGAAGATGAAGAGTCTTGTTTGTTGTCTTGTCAAGGAAGTAACGGTCGTGCGAAATAATGATGACCGTTTTCTTATACGATGCGATAAAGCCCTCAAGCCATGCAAGTGCATCGATATCAAGATGGTTGGTGGGCTCGTCCAGCATCAATATGTCCGGCTCGGTTGCGAGAAGACGTCCGAGAGAGAGTCTTGTATACTGACCGCCCGACAGAGTGCGTATCTTTTGATTGATAAGCTCGTCGTCAAATCCGAGGCGCAGAAGCATTCCACGGCATCTGGATCTGAATTCAAGTCCACCTCGCTCCGCAAACACGCGGTTCTTTTCGATAAGCTGCTCCGAGAGCTGCATGGTTCTTGCATTATCGTGCTCTGCCGATGCCTTGGCGAGTGCGCCCTCGAGTGCCGCGATCTCTCCCTCAAGTGTAATAAGGTTAGGAAATGCGGTGTACATATATTCAAGGCATGTAAGCTCCGGGGGGAGGGCAGTAAGGTCCGCGTTCTGCTCCAGTGTGCCGAGGGTGTGGCCCTTTTGCACGTAGACCGCGCCCGTGTCCGGTGAGTATATTCCATTTATAATCTTAAACAGAGATGTTTTTCCCGCACCGTTGACACCGATAACGCCGACTCTGTCGCCGTCGTTTACCGAAAAGGATACGTCCTTCAATATAACGTCAGTGCCAAAGGAGAGTGTCACATCCGATACAGATAGTGCTATCATTTTGTTCTCCAATAAATTATATACATTTATTGTACCATAAAATCGCAAACAAATCAACTACCGTTGCATAAACGAATATTTATGCAGAAATTGCATAAATAAATCGCGCGTTTTTATTTTTATGGGCAAAAAAATGCGCAAAACATTAGAAAAACGGCGTTTTCAAATGCATCTTTGCATAAATTTTCGAAAAATATGAATTTTTTTGCAAAAACCTATTGACAAACCGGAATTCTGAGTGTATAATTGTGTTCGTTGATAAAACAAGCGGCCAAAGACCGCTATCAAGAAAGGTAAACAAAACAATGAAAAAGATTATTTCACTTATCATCGTAGCGGCACTCATGTGCTTCTCCGTATTCGCACTTGCATCCTGTGGCGAGGCTGAGGATGTAGTAAAGGTAATTGACATCGCTCTTTCCGAGGAAGAGTATGCATTCTGTGTAAATCAGAATGACACCGAGCTTAAGGATGCTGTAAATGCATTCCTTGCTAAGATCCAGGGCAACGGCAAGTTCGACGAGATCTGCAACAACTACTTCGGCGACGGCACTCCCCTTAAGATCGACTCTGCGACTCTTGATGCTTCCAAGGATCAGCTTGTTGTAGCAACCTCCACCGGCTTCGAGCCCTTTGAGATGGTTGACGCCAGCGGCAAGTACTCCGGTATCGACCTTGAGATTGCTTATTATCTTGCACAGGAGCTTAACAAGGAGCTCGTTATCCAGGATATGCAGTTTGAGGCAGTTGTAAACTCCGTTCAGACCGGTATCTGCGATATCGGTATGGCAGGTCTTTCCGTAACTCCCGCTCGTCAGGAGGTTGTAACCTTCACCGAGTCCTACTACAATGCATCTCAGGTTCTTATAGTTAAGGCTGATGACACCACCTTCGATGCTTGCACCACCGCGGCAGACGTTGAGGCTATTCTTAATGCCCTTACCTCCGCGACCAAGATCGGTTGCCAGAAGGGTACCACCGGTGAGCTTTACATCGATGGCGACGACAGCGAGGGCGGCTACGGCTTCCCCGGTCTTGCAGTAACCAAGATGTCCTACGACTATGCAGCACTTGCAGTTACCGCTATGACCAACGGCACTATCGACTACGTAATCGTTGACAACGGTCCTGCAAAGGCTATTGCAAACACCGTAAACGGTAAATAATAAAAGAATATTCACAATCCCTGCCACAAAACCACGGGCAGGGATTGTGTCGTGTAAATAAGTAAACATACAAGGAAATAATTAATGAATTTAGCTTATAAATTTAGGATTTTCGTAGAGGAGTTTTTTCAAAACGGCGGTTGGAAAAAGGTCGTTACGGTCGGCTTGCGCAACACCCTTTTGATTGCGATTCTCGGTCTTCTTATAGGTATTGTTATCGGTACTGTAATCGCTATCGTTCGCGTTATGCCCAAGTACAAGAGATTGCCTAAGATCCTCGACGGTATTTGTACTGTGTACGTCGGATTTTTCCGCGGCACACCAATAGTTGTACAGCTCCTTATCGCATATTACGTTTTGTTCCCCATTATGGGAATTACGATCTCCTCACTGGCTACCTGTGTGATCGTGTTCGGTCTTAACAGTGGTGCCTACGTGTCTGAGGTTATGCGAGGCGGTATAAACTCGGTTGATCCCGGTCAGCTTGAGGCCGGCAGAGCCGTTGGTCTCAGCTTCTCCACCTCTATGATCAAGATCGTTGTTCCTCAGGCGGTAAAGAACATTCTTCCCACCCTCGGCAACGAGTTCATCGCTCTTGTCAAGGATACCTCCGTAGTCAGCTTTGTTGCCGCGGTAGACCTTTACAAGACCTTCACTGAGATAGGTAACGTGCGTTACGAGTATCTGATGCCGTATTTCGCCATGGCGATAATGTATATCGTACTCGTTATGCTTATATCCCTTGGTGTCAAGCTTATAGAAAGGAGGCTGAAGCGCAATGAAAGAAGTGCTTAATAACGTTGTAGTCAGTGTAAAAGGCCTCACCAAAAAGTTTGGCAACAACAGTGTTCTTAACGGCATAGACCTCGATATTCATAACGGTGAGCAGATCGCCATTATCGGTCCCTCCGGTTGCGGAAAGTCTACCTTCCTCCGTTGCCTTAACTGTATGGAGGATCCCTCCGGTGGCGCTATAATCTTCGACGGTGTTGATATTGCCGACATGTCGGTTGACATCAACGTTCACCGCGAGAAGATCGGCATGGTTTTCCAGCAGTTCAACCTCTTTAATAATAAGACGGTGCTTGAAAACATCACTCTTGCGCCTGTTTATCTTCAGACCAAGCGTCTTAAAAAGCAGCAAATTCGCAATTTCTGGCTTAAGCTTTTTGGCAAAAAGGATAAGATAGTTCCTCTTACCACCACTAAAAAGGCGATTAAGGAAGCTGCTGAAAAGCGCGCATACGAGTTACTTGACCGCATAGGCCTTACAGATAAGGCGGCTGCCTATCCCTCAACCCTTTCCGGTGGACAGAAGCAGCGTATCGCAATCGTCCGTGCTCTTGCAATGAACCCCAAGGTAATGCTCTTTGACGAGCCTACCTCTGCACTCGACCCCGAGATGGTCGGTGAGGTTCTCGACCTTATCCGCGAGGTCGCAAAGGAGGGTATGACGATGGTTATCGTTACCCACGAGATGGGCTTTGCACGTGAGGTTGCCGACCGCATACTCTTCATGGACGGCGGTATAATCAAGGAGCAGGGCGCTCCCGAGGAGCTTTTTGGTGCTCCCAAGGACCCAAGACTCCAGGATTTCCTCTCCAAGGTATTATAAAAAACAAACGAGCAGTCGCATGACTGCTCGTTTTCTTTATGCATTTTATTATACCTTAGCCTTGATCATCGCGTTGATCTTTTCTCTTATAGCGAGCATGGTATCAGCGCTTTTTGTACAGGTGTCAAACGTAAGCGTCTTGCCAAGCACGTTCTCAATTGTTTCGACCACGGCAGCGTGTCCGTAGAACTTTTCACACAGCTTCATCGCCTTGATGTCGATAAGAGCCTGATGGTGCGCGATAATTCTTATGGATTCGAGCGCCTCACCATCTGCACCGGGATATACGGAGTATGCGTCACCGGCAGGGAATGAGCCGTCACAGTCAGTGATGAGGTAGGGATTTATGGGCGTATCGGAGTACTGGTTGTTGTAGAAGTTGTAGCCCCACTGCAAAAATCCTTCAATATTATACTTATATATCTGCATACCGATGGAGCGTGTGCGCCAAAGAGGCATAGAGATATATCTGTTGGAAACGTTCACAGGCTGGCTTACGCAGTAATACGTCCAAAGTCCCGGAACCTTCGCCTCAAGGAAGGGTGTTATGTGGTTGTTTGAGCATACGGGGTTCTTTACAGCACCAGTCTTCCAGAAGTCGAATTTGGAAAGCGCGTCAAACTGGAAATAGGGCTCGATAAGGTCGGCGATCATATCCTTTGCCGCCTTGTAATTTTCAAGGTGGTGGAGTCCGGGCTCGTCGGAAATGTGGAAGAAGAGTCGTTTGTCGTCCCCCCTCTTTTTCATGTGAGCGATAAACTCGGTAAGGAACTGACGGAGGAATGCTTTGTACTCGTCGCACGTTGCGGCGGTGTCCCAGCCGAATATGCGCTTATACTCGCCGTCTACCGTAGCCATGATCTTGGGCGCATGCTCAACACCCCATTGTGTAAAGAGGTGTGATACCTCGAGATACTTTATGCCACATCTGTCGCACATATCCACCCATTTGTCGAGCAGAGTAAAGTCAAAGGAGTATTTCTCATTGTTCTTTGTTACTCCAATGAGCTGTGTGGTACGACGCTCGCCTCCCACTGTGGTGTCAAGGGGAGGAGTAAATACGGGGGTAAGAAGCAGGTTGATACCGTTCTTAGCCGCAACCCGTGCGAAGTTTTCGACTGTTTTCCAATGCTTATCAGACCATACTTCGGTTTCGTAGTAGTTGGCAAGACAATCGCAGTGAAACCACTGTGTGAAGTATATTTCGTCTTCAGGGAGCGATGCGTTTATCACATCGAGAGTGAAGGAGGCTTCGTGATCACCTACGTAGCTGTTTCCCTTAACCTTGAAGGTCAGAGTGTGTTCGCCTGCACAGAGATCCTCGGGTACGTTAATATCTATCCAAATGGATTTGAGCGTGTTGTGTGAATATGGGAGAGCGCCGTCGTAACGCAGGGGAATAAGCACGTCGGGGTAAAGACCAGGCGCAGTCCTAAGGTAGTTGTCGTCTTGGCCGTACGGATTTGTCGGCATAGTTACAGGCACACATCTTACCTCTCGCATATCTGCAAAGGGGGCAAGGTCGCCGGAAAGCTCGATCTTGTGACGTAAGGTGTGAGCGCCGTGAATTACGTTAGGCTCGTATGAGTAAATGAGCTGCACCGAAATTCTTTCTCCGCGAAGTGCGGAAAGCGTGTCGAGGGTGGCAAAATCCTCAATTCTCTGATCGGGGAAAACCTTTTCAAGTGATGATATAAACTTTAACTTTAACATAAAACCTCCAAAATATAAAGATTAAAAAAGTATATCAAAATAATTTAACTTTTTTCAGTTTACTGAGCGCAGAAGCTCAAGAGCGCGGAGAAAGTTTCCTGGTAGCTCGCACTCAACCTCTATTTTTTCCTCGGTGCGAGGGTGGATAAAGGATAAGCGCTTTGCATGAAGCATCTGTCCGTCAAACAGTGCCGGGTGAAGCTTCTCAAATCTGGTTTTAGATGCACCGTACACCTCGTCGCCCAATAGGGAATGTCCAA
Organism: Eubacteriales bacterium; assembly: GCA_045659365.1. Classification (GTDB taxonomy): domain Bacteria; phylum Bacillota; class Clostridia; order Oscillospirales; family CAG-272; genus UBA1740. The sequence continues at coordinate 14,058 of JAZOWT010000092.1, forward strand.
GATGAGCCATGTGTACTCTGATCTGGTGTGTTCTTCCGGTTTCGAGATAAAGCTTAAGATAGCTCGCCTCACCGTATTTTTCCAAAACCTCGTAGTGGGTTACAGCTTCCTTTGCGTGAGCATCGGGGGAGGGCAAGACCGCCATCCTTTTTCTGTCAACCGGGTGACGTCCGATAGGCGCATTGACCGTACCCGTGTCACTTTTAAAGCCGCCGCGCACGATCGCGTGGTACTCTCTTACAACACCGTGGTGCTCGAGCTGCTCGGAGAGATGCTTGTGTGCCTGGTCGTTTTTTGCAACGACTAAAAGGCCTGAGGTATCCTTATCTATTCTATGTACAATTCCCGGGCGCATCACTCCGCCAATGCCGGAAAGCGAGTCGCGGCAGTGATAGAGCAGGGCATTTACAAGTGTGCCGGAATAGTTGCCGGGTGCTGGGTGAACCACCATTCCCGAGGGCTTATTTATGACTATTACGTCGTCGTCCTCGTAGACGATATCAAGCGGAATATCCTCTGCCACCGCCTCGTAGGGCTCGGGCTCAGGTATCCTTATTTCGACTGTGTCACCCTCTTTAACTGCGTATTTTTTTGACACGGGTGCGCCGCAAACGGTTATTTCGCCAGATTCTATAAGCTTTACAGCACCGCTGCGCGAAAGCTCGGTCACCTCGGAGACGAGGGTGTCAAGCCTTAAGCCCGCGTGCTCGCTATCAACAGTATGAGTTATCATTTCTTTTGTGCCTTCTTGCTTTTTTCAAGCTTTGCTTCCTTAATGATGTCAAGAACAAGCGAGAGTATGAGCATGCCTGCACCGATGCACACAAGTGAGTCGGCAATATTGAATACCGCAAAGTCGATGAGCGCAAAGTCGATGAAGTCAACCACATAGCCAAGCGCGAGTCTGTCTATCATGTTTCCGATACCGCCCGAAACTATAAGCATCAGGGCAGAGTTGAAAAGCTTGCCGGTGCTTCTTCCTGAGTAGAGGTAGATCGCAATAGCAATGATCGCTACCGTCGAAATACTCATAAATATCCATCTGTTGTCGGCAAGCATGCCGAATGCCGCACCCTTGTTTTCAACGTAGGTGAGGTGCAGTACTCCTGACCAGAGCGGAACACTTCCGACCGGCTCGAGCAGCTTGACCGCAAGAAGCTTTGAAAGCTGGTCAAGTCCTATACCGCAAAGTATCACTGCGGTGTATATAACGTAATAGATCGCTTTTAATTTTTTCACGTTTATCTCCTGTTTTTCTACTATAGCAGTGCTCCGTCGATTATGGTGAGGAGCAAATAAGTTACCAGATATGATATGTCAAGCGGTGTGTTCTGAAATAGGTTGAGCTTGTAGAACAAAAACCGCACCGGAACAATTATCGGCTCCGATATCATGTACGTAATTGCATAGAGCTTGTTTTCTGCCGGGTTTACAAACAGCGACAGTATCGCTCTTGCCGTCATTGAGAGCATAACCATGCTCAGCATCAGATGAACGGTAGTTGAAACAACGTATAGCATTTTTTCTGAAAAGATCCCTTCAAATATAGAACGCTTGCCGAATAAGAAAAAGGTAAACCCGAGAGTAAAATCCGGCTATAACAAACGGGCCGCAGTACCACGATCGTGAAGCACGTCATCGGTTTTCTGCGACCCTTTTGTCTGACTCACTCGTGTACGTCTATTCCGTTGGGAGTGATTATGTAGGTGTTCTGTGCAACGTTCTTGATCTCGCCGTCGGTGGTGTATGTAACACCGTTGAGGAAATCGAGCATTCTTACTGTTGTTGCTCTGTCAAGAAGCTCAAGATTAAGAACAACGGTGCAACCCTCGATGAGGTGGTCGGCAATAGTGCTTACGTCCTCGAAGGTTGCGGGGCGCACGACCTTAAGCTCGATGTTGCTACCCTCGATAGATGCGGGAGCGGGTGCGGCTACGGGAGCGGGTGCAGGAGCAACCTCCTTGGGCTCCTCGTCCCCCTTGAAATGTATATCATCCTCGTCAGACGCTCTCTTTTTGCTGAGCTTGTCTACCCAATTTTCAAACAGCATTTTTTATCTCCTATCTCTTTTGTATTTATTTCCTGAATAATCTACGGCCGACACGTACAAGCGTCGAGCCCTCTTCAATAGCTATGCGATAGCTATCGCTCATTCCCATCGACAGCACCGGATCACTTCCAAATCCGTATTCGGTGTGTAAACGGTCGAAAAGCCTCTTGGTTTCTCTGAAATAACCGCGCAGCTCCTCTTCGGTGCAGTCCGCGGGACCCATAGTCATAAGACCGCGAACCTCAAGATGCTTCCTTGAAAGCACCTCGCACAAAAGCGCCTCTGCCTCATCGGGAAGAATACCGCTCTTGTTTTCCTCTTTTGCAGAATTTATCTCGATAAGCACCGGTACGCGCCTGTCGATTATGGCCGCCTGCTTTTCTATTTCATCCGCGAGCCTTACTGAGTCCAGCGAATGGATAAGCGCGACGTCCTTGATTATCATTTTGACCTTGTTTCGTTGCAGGGTGCCGATTTCGTGTAACACGGGGGTGTACCCAAGTCCGTATAACAGGTCGGCTCTGCGCCGCAGCTCCTGCGGTCGGTTCTCACCGATATTCACCGCTCCGGAGCGCACTAGCTCGCACAACTCCTCGTCGGTTCCGCTCTTCGTTACGGCAACCAAAGTAGGTGCTTTTGTGCCTACCTTGGCAGCCAGATATTCAAGCTCCTCGGCAAGCTCAAGGTAGTTGGTTTTGATGTATGGTAAGTCCGTCATATCCTCACCTTTCGTCGTTTATATTATTATACCATTTAAAAACATCAAATTCAAGGGGTAAAAGCCAAGTTTGAGAAAATATTTTACTCATTTAGGCATTGATTTTGCACGCGCGGTAGTGTATAATATATAGTATAACGTTTTAAGGAGGCTCAGGATGCACGAAAAAACGATAGGCGCGGCACTGCCGTCGGTTGCAGCACTGTCATACCTCGGTGATGCAAGGCATTCGCTTTACGTCAGAGAGATGCTGGTCGGCCGCGGGATATCAAAGGCCGGAGAGTTAAATAAAAAATCGCTTGAGTACGTTACTGCCGAGGCGCAGGCCGAGATGTACAGAAAGATCGAGCCGTATCTTGTGGATGACGAGCGCGACGTTTTCAGACGCGCATCCAACTCAACGCATCTTAACCGTCCGAAGCACGCGAGCATAACCGACTACCGTTACGCCACAGGCTTTGAGGCGGTCATCGGAATGCTGCATTTCATAGGTGATGACAGCCGCCTTAAGGAGCTGCTTGATATTGCACACAGTGAAAGGAATACTGAAAATGATACAGAAAATTAAAGGCACAATGGATATACTCCCCTCCGAAACTCCCTTGTTCAGATACATCGAGGGTGTAATGCGCGAGGAGGCAGAGAAGTATGGCTACGGCGAGATCCGTACCCCTACGTTTGAAAACACCGAGCTTTTTGTACGCGGTGTAGGTGACACCACCGACGTTGTACAGAAGGAAATGTACACCTTTGCCGACAGAGAAGAGAACCGCTCTATCTCGCTCCGTCCCGAGGGTACCGCATCGGTTGCAAGAGCGCTGATCGAAAACGGCAAGTATTCCGATCCTATGCCGCTCAAATATTATTACATAATTTCATGCTTCCGTCATGAGAAGCCCCAGGCGGGCAGAAGCCGTGAGTTCTTCCAGTTCGGTACCGAGATGTTCGGCTCGGACAACCCTGCCTCCGACGCTACCGCAATTGCTCTTGCGGCATCAGTGTTCAGACGTCTTGGACTCAAGAACGTAAAGCTTCACCTTAATTCCATCGGATGTAAGGAGTGCCGTCCCACATACAGACAGGCGCTCGTTGACTATTACAACTCCAAGCTTGACGTTATTTGTGATACCTGTAAGTCAAGACTTGAGAAGAATCCGCTTCGTCTTCTTGACTGCAAGAACCCCGATTGCGCCGCACTTGCAAAGGAAGCTCCCAAGACTGTTGATCATCTTTGTGAGAGCTGCTCGTCCAAGTTCGATATGCTTAAGTCGGCTCTTGACGCCATGGGCATCGAGTACGTTGTTGACTCCTCTATCGTAAGAGGTCTTGACTACTATACCGGCGCGGTGTTTGAGTTTATCGCAGAGGGCATCGGCGCGCAGTCTACCGTTTGCGGCGGCGGTCGATACGACGGTCTTGTTGAGTCGCTCGGCGGTCCTGCACTCTCAGGTATCGGCTTCGGTATGGGACTTACCCGTGTTATCCTCGCACTTCGCGAGGCAGGTCTTGATAATATCACACCTGCAAAGCCCTCACTTTACGTTGCCGCACTCGGCGAGCGCGCGCAGATCAAGGCACTTGCAATAGCGGAAAGACTTCGTGCCGCAGGCTCATACGTTGAGTGTGATATAGTTGGCAGAAGCCTTAAGGCGCAGATGAAGTATGCAAACAAGATTGGCGCTGGCTACACCCTCATCATCGGTGATTCCGAGGTAGATGCAGGTAAGGCACAGCTTCGTAATATGGAAAACGGCGAGCAGACCGAGGTCGAGCTTGATTCGTTCACTCTTTGATATGAGACAGAGATCTGATTTTCTTCCCGTAAATATGCGGGACGTTGAGGCACGAAATTGGTCGGAGGTCGACTTTATATTTGTCACGGGTGACGCTTACGTCGATCACCCGACCTTTGGTGTGTCTATAATTACAAGAGTCCTCGAGGCGGACGGCTTTCGCGTTGCAGTCCTTTCACAGCCCGATTATAAAAGCTGTGAGGATTTCATGCGCTTCGGTCGCCCGCGTCTTGGCTTTCTCGTATCGTCGGGAAACATTGACTCTATGGTTGCGCATTATACCGTTTCTAAAAAGAAGCGTTCCTATGACTATTACAGTCCCGGCGGTAAAATGGGTCGCCGCCCCGACAGAGCCGTAATAGTTTACTGTAACAGAATAAGAGAGGCGTGGGGTGACGTACCGATAATCATCGGCGGACTTGAGGCATCCTTGCGCCGTTTTGCGCATTACGATTACTGGGAGGACAGAGTGCGCCGCAGTGTGCTTGTCGATAGCCGCGCGGATATTCTTACCTACGGTATGGGCGAAAATATCATTCGCCGCCTCGCCGCTCTTCTTGATAAGGGTGTGCCGGTTAAGAAGATCCGTGACGTGCGCGGTTGTGTATATATGGCTAAGCGCGGTGATAAGGTATTCTTTGATTCTATCGAGGTTGGAGATTACGATACTCTTAAAAACGATAAGGAGGCGTATGCCAAGGCATTCGCCACACAGTATAAAAACACCGATTCCGTGCGCGGTAAGGCGATCGTTGAGTATTACGACGATAAGATGCTCGTGCAGAATCCGCCCATGCCTCCGCTTGAGAGGGAGGAGCTTGATTACGTGTACTCGCTCCCGTATGCGCGCGATTACCACCCCGACTATGATGCCGAGGGTGGTGTTCCCGCAATAACTGAGGTAAAGCATTCGATCACCCATAACCGCGGTTGCTTTGGCGCATGCAACTTCTGTGCTATCGCATTCCACCAGGGCCGCGAGGTTCGTTCCAGAAGTGAGCGCAGTGTAATCACCGAGGCGGAGAAGATTGCCGCACTCCCCGATTTCAAGGGATATATAAATGACGTCGGAGGTCCTACCGCAAACTTCCGCTATCCCTCCTGCGATAAGCAGAAGGAGGGAGGCGTTTGTCCTAACAAAAAGTGCCTTGCCCCTACACCGTGTAAAAATCTTAAGGTCGATCATACCGAATATGCGCATATGCTATCGGAGATCGAAAAGGTCAAGGGTGTAAAAAAGGTATTTGTCAGATCGGGTATCCGCTTTGACTATCTTATTGCAGATGAGGACGACTCGTTCTTCCGACAGCTTGTTACCCACCACGTTTCCGGTCAGCTTAAGGTTGCACCCGAGCACTGTGCAAACAATGCTCTTTCAATGATGGGCAAGCCGCCCGTCGAGGTGTTTGAAAGATTTAAGAAGAAGTATTTTTCTCTTTGCGATGAGGCAAAGCTCGAGCAGTACCTTGTTCCGTATCTTATGTCCAGTCATCCCGGATCTACTATGAACGATGCGGTTGATATGGCGCTTTGGTTAAAGCAGTGGGGATATTCTCCCGAGCAGGTGCAGGACTTCTATCCCACCCCCGGCACTATATCTACGGTTATGTATTACACGGGTATACACCCTATGACGGGCAAAAACGTGTACGTAACGACGGATTATCATGAGAAGCAGCTGCAAAGAGCGCTCCTTCAGTATTCACGTCCCGAGAATGCGAACCTCGTGCGCGAGGCTCTGAAGCTTGCAGGACGCGAGGAGCTTATAGGCAACGGACCGGAATGTCTCGTCAGACCTGCGTTCGGTCAGGATGGACACACGAGATATATTCCGCCTAAAAAAGGAAATAAAAGTGGACATTCTACTACTAAAGGCGGTAAAAATCAATCCGGTAACCAGTATTCGCGAAAGAGCGCATCCAATACGAAAGAAAAGTATTATCAGCCTATAATCGATGCTAAAAAGCCTAAAAAGAGTAAGCTTGAGAGAATTTTCGGCGAGGAGGCTTCGAGAATACGCATAGAAAGCGCGCGTATATCGGACGATAACAGGAAGGGTGGCACGAATTCGAGGGTAAAAGGGCAGACGCCACCCTCTAAAAAGGGCGCAAATGTAACCAAAAGTCCCACAAAACCGTCGCAAAAGCAGAAAAAACCCTAATATAAGGCGTAGGTTACGCAGAGAACTCTATTTCTTT
>JAZOWT010000093.1:0-1803 GCA_045659365.1 Eubacteriales bacterium
ACCGGCTGCATCTCTGAGGGTGATGGCAAGTTCGTTATCAATGCTGACGAGTGCGTTAGCTGCGGTTCTTGCGCAGAGACCTGCCCTGTTGGCGCTCCTGTTGAAGAGTAATTTATCTTCACTAACATAAATAAAAAACGGAGTTTCGCGCTCCGTTTTTTATTTAATACAGAATAGGTGTATTATGGAACTAAACAATAACGAGCGCATCGATTACGTAAACGATAAGCTCTCACTTATACAAAAGGTGGACGGTCTGACCTTTGGCACCGATGCACTCCTGCTTGCCGGATATATAAACGGAAAGCATAAATCGGGTGTAGAAATCGGTGGCGGAAGCGGAATAATTTCAATGCTCCTGCTCACAAGAGAAAAGGTTGGCGCGGTTGACTGCATCGAGGTGCAGGAGGAATATGCCGCGCTTATCGGCAGAAATGCAGAGATTAATTCCCTCTCGGACAGACTCACCCCTGTATGCTCTGACGTGCGCGAATATAAGCCGGGGGAGGAATGTGATATCGTATTCACAAATCCTCCGTACATGAAATCGACCTCCGGCGCACACAATGAAAGAACGGCAAAGACTATTGCGCGCCATGAGATTTTCGGTGATATACGTGATTTTTGCCATGCGGGTGCAAGGCTTTTGAAATTTGGCGGCACGTTTGCCGTTGTATACCGCCCCGACAGGCTTATAGATCTTATTTCGGCTATGAGGAGCGAGGGTGTTGAGCCCAAGCGAATGACCTTTGTGCACGCGGATACAAGCTCCGAGCCGTCGATGGTGCTTATAGAGGGAAAAAAGGGGGGCAAGAGCGGACTTTTGCTCACAAAGCCCTTGATAATATACAAGGATAGAAATCACAGGGAATACGGTGAGGATATGAATTACATTATGGACAACGGTTCATTCCCGCCCGAATACAAAAGGTGATAAAGGATATGGATAACGAAAAGAACAAGGTCGAGAGGTCTACGCTTTATCTTGTCGGCACACCGATAGGAAATCTGCAGGATCTGTCAGACCGAGCAAAAAAGGTGCTTTCCGAGGTGGATTTTATTGCCGCGGAGGACACGCGCAACTCAATGAGATTACTAAGTGCATTTGGAATACATAAGGAGCTGGTAAGCTACTACGAGCACAACAAGAAGTCAAGCGGCGAGAGAATAATCGCAAGACTGCTTAGCGGTGAGTCCTGTGCGCTTGTTACCGATGCCGGCATGCCTGCGATAAGCGATCCCGGTGAGGATATCGTACGTCTGGCGGCAGACGCGGGGGTTACCGTTTCGGTTATTCCGGGTGCTTCAGCGGCAGTTTCCGCACTCGCACTTTCGGCACTTGCTACCTCTAGATTTGCGTTTGAGGGCTTTTTGCCGGCAGTTAAGGGCGATAGAAAGAAGCGCCTTGATGCAGTCAAGGGAGAGGCGCGCACTATGATATTCTACGAGGCACCTCACAAGCTGAAGGCAACCCTTAACGACATGGCGGCGACCTTTGGCGAAAACAGGAAGATTTCCCTTTGCCGTGAGCTTACAAAGCTCAATGAGGAAATAATCAGAACCACACTTGGCGGAGCTGTCAAGCTTTACTCCGAAAAGGAGCCGAGAGGCGAATACGTACTTGTGCTTGAGGGCGCCGAGGAGGCGGGCTGCCCTGTTGGTACAAGCGAAAATCCCCTGCTCTCACTCACACCGCGCGAGCACGTTGAGAAATACATCGCAGACGGAATGAGCAAGATGGACGCAATAAAGGCGACCGCAAAGGACCGCGGAGTGCCGAAATCCGAGATATACGATCTGATG
>JAZOWT010000094.1:0-2754 GCA_045659365.1 Eubacteriales bacterium
TATTACCGATCTGTTCGCGCCAAGCTCTCTCATCTTATCGTTTATCATAAGCACCTCTGACAGGTATGTTAACAGTGTTAACATCGTCTTATATACCTTTATTATAAATATAATAATGCAAAAGTCAATACTAAAAAGAAATAAATTTGTGATTTTTATAAAAAATATTGCTTTTTATAAACCGATGTGATATCCTTGTTAACAGTATTAACAAAGGATGATAACCATGGAAGAAGCATATCTTGAAAAAAGCGTTCATACCAGACTGATCCTTGCCGGAATTGCCGAGCTAGAGGAACACGGCCTTGCCGATTTTTCACTGCGTCGTGCCGCTCAGGCAGCCCAGGTTTCCTGTGCCGCACCTTACCGCCACTTCAAGGACAAGGACGCGTATATCAGGGAGATAATTAAATACGTAAATTCAAAGTGGGAGCTTCTTTCTCACGAGATCGAGCGCATCTTCGCACACGATCCGGCAAAGCTCGCTGTCGAAATGTGTATGGCATCCTTGCGCTTCCGCATCGCCAACCGCAATCTTCGTGCGGTATTCACACTCGCTGCCGAGCAGCAGGGGGATCTGACTCTCGATACTGCCGTGATTCGTGCCGTATCCGTCTATGCCGCCTCTCGCTCCCTCGATCCCGACACTGCCGCGCTCAAGTCCTTTACCGCCCGCGCCCTTATTGCCGGCTCCCTCACCCTCGTCGGTGACGGTGATGCCGACTCGGTCCTCGCCCTCGCGCGTCAGCGCCTCTGCACTGAGTTTGATCTATAAAAAAAGGCATATGCCACAATCCGTGGCATATGCCTTTTCTTTTATACGTTTAGAAGCAAGCAAACGGCTATTAAGATTCCGAGGAATGCAAAATTGAATGCCGAGAACTTGAGTATATATCTCATTGTGTGTCCGGGGTCCTGCTTTGAATATTCGCGGAACGTTATCAGGCTTGCCAGCGATGAGATAAGCGTACCCACACCGCCAATGTTTACACCAAGAAGCAGGTGCTTGTAGTTTTCGGTAAACTGTGACAGCAGTACTGCCGTCGGTACGTTACTGATAAACTGGCAGGAGAACGCGCTCACAACAAGAGTGTTCTTTTCAAGCAGCATCGAGAAAAAGTCGCGCACCGCATCGATCCTTGCCATATTTCCTGCGAAAATGAAGAAGAATACAAAGGTGAAAAGCAGTCCGTAGTCTACCTGCAACAGTGCCTGCCTGTCAAGGAAGAGAAGCGCCAGCGGAATAATTATAAGTCCAAGCTGATAGGGAACACCGCGGAAAACTATCGCAATCGTAAATGCGAAAAGCAAAAGGTATACCGCAGTTCTTACAGGGGGCAGGCTTGCCGCACGCTCGCCAATTTCAAGGGGCTCCGAGCGTACGAATATAAGACAGCACCCGGTGATCAGCACTATCGCTACGATAAAAGGGATAAACATAATGCTCATAAACTCGCCGGTCGGTATCTCGAAGCGAGTATAAAGATATAGATTCTGCGGATTTCCAAAGGGGGTAAGCATACCACCGAGATTTGCCGCGATATTCTGCATTATAAAGGTAAATGCCATATACTTTTCTTTACCCGTTGTATGCAGTATGAAATATCCAAGCGGCAGGAACGTCAGCAGCGCCATATCGTTCGCAATAAGCATCGAGCCGATAAAGGTTATGTACACAAGCGCAAGCACGCATATCTTCGCGTTTCTGAATTTTCTTACTATCGCCTTTGCAAGAGTATAGAAAAATCTTATGTTTCTGAGCGCGCACACCATTGCCAGAACACAGAAAAGACAGGTAAGCGTCTTGAAATCGAAATATCCGATATATTCCTTGTCCGGCGGGACTATTATCGACGTGACGATGGCACACACTGCGGCAATAAGCATCACCGCATTTGTTTTTGCAAAGCTAATAACTTTTTTCATATATTTTATATCGTGAGTTGAGGTGTAGCCGCGGCTACACCTCATTTGAATTTTAAATTACCTATTTTTCCATGTCGAGGGAGCGAAGAGCAACAGCATAGGCAACAATTCAAGTCTACCTGCGATCATAGAGAATGTAAGAACAAGGGTAGAGAAGTTGTTAAAGCCGATAAAGTTACTGGTTGGACCTATCGTTCCAAGACCGGGACCAATGTTGTTGATCGTTGCGGCAACTGCGGTAAATGCAGTCGTAAGGTCGGTCACGTAGGGGTCAAGCGAAATAAGTAAGAGCACACCGATGAATACCGCAATATAGCATACGATATACGAGTTTACACTTCTTACCGTTTCCATCTCAACGGGTCTGTTGTCAATAGTGATCTTCTTAATCTGACGGGGGTGTATAGCCGCCTTAAGCTCGCGGCCAACTCCCTTTATAAGTATGATTATTCTTGATACCTTGATACCGCCACCGGTAGATCCTGCGCAAGCGCCGATAAACATAAGGAGCACGATTATTATTTGTGAAAGCTCGGGCCATGCAACGAAATTCTCTGTTCCGAATCCGGAGGTAGAAATAATAGTGGCAACGTTAAATGCCGCGTGCTTAAATGAATCCGCAAGGCTGTATCCGGTTTCGGGGTCATAATCCGAGTTGGCACCCTGATAAATAAGCTCCTCGTTTACTCCGGCGTAGTATATGTTGAGCGCAATTGCAGCTATCGCAACGATAACTATAATGATAAATACTCGCACCTCAAGGTTGAAAGCATCTTTAAATCTGCGCTTAAATACGAGATAGTAGGAGGAGAAGTTTATCGAGAAAAT
>JAZOWT010000095.1:0-2616 GCA_045659365.1 Eubacteriales bacterium
CAGCTGGTGCCATCTCTTCGAGGACGTGCGCCGCACCGTTAAAATGGGCATTCCGCGTGAGGACGTCTATTATATGGCGTCCACCACTCCCGCAGAATATATGGGACTCAATAAAGGTAAGATCGCCGTCGGCTACGATGCCGATTTCATCGTCGTTACCGAAAATGACGATCTTGTTAAGACCGTCATCGGCGGAGAGATGTTCACGGCATAAATATCAAAAAATGGCATAATCATGCGCGTATTTGTCTTGTAAATCGCGAGCGCTGTGTGCTATAATTTAGTCAGAACACCAAAAATACGGAGTGCGCTATGAAAACAAAAAGAATACTACTCATTATTCTCTCGATAGTTCTTCTTATGACCGTATCCGTTTTCTTTATGTCCTGTGGTGACGATCCCATCGAATGCACCGAGCATATTGACGAAAACGGTGACGGCATTTGCGACGATTGCGGCTTGGACGCCCCCACCGCACACGCACATTCGGATATGAATGCCGACAATAAGTGTGACGGCTGCGGCACCGAACTCACCCCTCCCGAGCACGTACATAAGGATGAGGATCAGAATTACGTGTGCGAGGAGTGCGGAGACAGACTTCCCAAGCCCACGCATAAGCATACCGATGCAAACGAGGATCAGATATGTGACGAATGCGATGCCGACCTCTCCCTTAATCTCGACGGCATTACCATAACCAAGACCACTTCACATGACCGTATAAGAACCGTCCATCCCGGCGAGGACGTTACCTATACCTTTACCTTGTCCAGCACCGCCGCAAATGATAAAAAGGTAGAGATCATTGATACCGTCCCAAGCATCACCGCCTACGTGAGCGGCGATGGCACAAAGCAGGGCAACCGTGTTACCTTTAACGTTGTCGTTCCTGCCGGCAAAACCGTAAGCGTTTCCTATACTGTTCGCGTTCCCGACAATAGCACTCTTCGCGGCTCTGCTATCACTCCCGGATCTGCAATGGCAAACGGCAAGGCGATCGATTCTCCTACCCTCTACGTTGCCACCACCTACAATGCACACGATATGCAGAGGCTTGTTCTGGCTCTCTACGCTACCCGTGGCTCTGATTTTGATGCAAAGGACGTTCTCTCAGCCCATCAGAGAATCGCCTTCAGCCTTACCAGCACCATCACCCATAATGCCGACGGCGTTGCAACCGCCATCTTCCTTGACAAAACTGCCGAGAACGCTGATAAGTACGCATCTATGGTCATCCCCGGCCTCTTTGGCGGCACCAAGATCGATAACACCCACACCGCGCGCTTCGTTGGCTCGGCTACAAGCGTGCTTGAGATCGAGGATATATTCCCCGGTGACGTCCTTCTGGTTCTTCCTCATTCGGGCGACGTTGACGGTGCAAAAATGTACGTCACCGACGGCACCAGACTCTTCGACATCACCAACAAGAGCGCCGAGGTTTCGGTTGACTCCGTCCTCTCCGACATCGCAAGCAACGACTATTTCGCACTCCTTCGCCCCAGCATGGCAGCAACCAGCATTATCTTCTTCCGTGCTAATGAGCTCTACGAGGGCACGACCGATATTGAGCGCGCTATAATCAACACCGCACTTGCATTTTTGCTCCGTGGTGACAGAATGCAGTATGCCGATATCCGCCTCGTTCAGTCTCCCGCAATCTACCGTTGGGAAAGAGGTAAGTCCCCCGAGGACTACACCCTTGATGAGACCGGCTATTCCAACTGCACCGGCTTCGTTCACGATCTGTTCCTTAATGCACTCGGCTACGATTACGGCTCCTTCACCCTCGCTAACGCCCCCGCCGCAATGAAGGCTTACACCTATTACTTTACCCACAACGAGAGCGATGCCGAAAAGGCCGCACTCGAGCAAGAGTACCGCTCGCTTCTCCGTGTCGGTGATATAGTTTTCTATACCTATTCGGGCAACACCCACGCAATGGTCTACATTGGCAACGGTAACCTTGTTCACGCTACGGGTAATACCTATTCTAACTATACCGAGGCAGAGGAGCCTACCGTTCGCTTCCTGAATCTCGATTGTCTCTTTACCGAGGGCAACTCTCGCTACCTCTTCCAGACCGATAAGCCGAGAAGTGCGCTTTACATCATTCGTCCTCTTGATACCTGGGGGGGCACCGAGCTTCCCGAAACCACCGTCAACCGACTCGAGAATATGAAGGGTATCATTGCCGAGAAGCTTGCGAGCTACACTCTCGGTCAAACCGTAAACCGTGGTGATCTCATCACCTACACCTTCAAGCTCTTCAATACTAACGCTCACGCCGTAACCCTCAATATCACCGACGTTGTTCCCAACGGCACGACCCTCATCATAAACGGTAGCGAATCGCTTGACCGTCAGCTTTCATGGACAGTTACCGTCAACCCTTATGAGGAGGTGCTCGTTTCCTATACCGTAAAGGTCTCCGACACTGCTACCCGCGGCTCGGCTATCTATTGCTCGGATACAAGCGCAGTCGGCGGCGTTCCTGTAAGAATCACCCCCGCATACGTCGGTAACACCCTCACCGCTGACGAGCAGGCTCGCCTTGTCGAGATAGTAAACACCGCTAAGTCATCGGGCAAGACCGGTGTAGCACTTGCAAATCTC
>JAZOWT010000096.1:0-17161 GCA_045659365.1 Eubacteriales bacterium
CCGTCGATACCAAGCTTCTTCTCGACCTCAAGCTCAACGGGAAGGCCGTGGGTATCCCATCCAGCCTTACGAAGAACTCTCTTGCCCTTCATAGTCTGGTATCTCGGTACCATATCCTTGATAACACGGGTAAGCACGTGACCGATGTGGGGCTTACCGTTTGCGGTAGGGGGTCCGTCAAAGAAGGTGTAGTTCTCGCAGCCCTCTCGTGCTTCGATACTCTTCTCAAAAACGCCCTGCTCTTTCCAGAATTTTACGGTTTCCTTTTCCCTCTCAACAAAGTTGAGATTGGTAGAAACCTTTGTGTAAAGCTCTTTCATTTTGAAAATCCTTTCTGTAAAAAAAGAAAATCCCACCTATGGATAGGGTGGGAAAAATATAATATCAGCCTAGTACAATCCACATATCCATCAATATGCGCCCCTTAACGCGGGAACGAACGTCCATACCCTACACCGACAGGTCGGCTCGGGCGGCAACTCGGGAGTGATCTTCACTCTTGGCTCCTTGCATCGGCTCACACCATACCCGACTCGCTTTGCATATCTGCCAAGGCTACTCTTTCCGTCATAGTCATTTTAACGTAATGATTATACACCAAACGCGCCAACTTGTCAACAGTTTTTAAAATTTTAATCTCGCGCGCGTGGGGAGAAAGAAAATAAGAGCCCGGCGATGCCGGGCTCTTATGCGTTTACAGTACAATGAGATTAATCCTTGACGAAACCGTTCACATCCCTAATAAAAGCAGAGCCATATGGAGCGTCCAAATAAGGTATGATTTCGCTATCATACTCTACGCCAAAATTCCACATTTTCTACCCCTGTATTCTTTAGATCCACACTATCATGTGGCAAATCTGCTGACTTTAAATTGTAATATTTTTTTGGTTTCTCACAAGACGCATACGGGACAGACAAACACGGAGTTAGATCTCCGTCCTCAATTTCCATATCGAAAATTAGAATTTTAAGTTTTTTCAATTCGCTTATAAATCTAAGGCTGGGTAGTTTGTTTTTTCCCTTTAGTATTAGAACTTCCAAATTTTTCAATTCCTGTAAGACTGAAAAATCAGATATTCTAGGACAATTTTCTATTTTAAGAACCCTCAATGTTGACTTAACATCAGCCAAAGCATCTATATCTTTTAAAGATCTATTATAACAGAGGTATACACTCTGCATAAAATGCGATTGAGAGATTCCATCCAAAGAAACAATGCGCGACGTAATTATGAAAAGGGAGTCTAAAATTTCGCTACCGAAAAGTTCCTTTAAATCTTTTTGGGGGTATTGGGAAATTGACAAAGTTTTAAGAGTGTCAACTTTATTATAGTATTTATGGCAGCTAGAGTCAAACGAAATATGCAAACAAACCAGCCCCTCAATTCGAGAATAATCAATCTCATTTCTGACCATCTTGACATTTGGATATTCACCATAAGTCATTTTAACACAAAGCGATTTTATGTTTTTTGTACAATAAAGTGGTTCAAAATTCATCTCTCCATCTAAATCATCTGAAGGATAAATTGAAATAAACTTTAAAGTAGGGCATTTAGTTAAGAAAGAAAGATCTTTAGCAAAAACTAATGCATGATCCAATTCTGCACCATTTATTAAATCAATATAGTCATCAATTGTTTTGTCCGTTTTAGGAACAATAGGGGTATAACAGTTTGAGTCTGATGGTGATCTTACAACAATTTCATCGAATATCCTAACCCTAAATCCTTTAATAAATACGAATCCCTCTCTCAAAGCATAATGTTGCATGTTTTCAACCGGTGAAATATATTCGCATATAGATTTTTTCACTTTGTTTATTGAACTCTCATTTGTTGCCATAATACTTCCTTCCCGGACTCAAAATCTTATTGTATGTTTTGTCAATTAAATCCACAAGGGGTAAAACTTCTGCTTCTATTATGATTATAGCGCCGATTTACAACCGTGTCAACAGGTTTTAAAATTTAATCTCGCGCGCGTGAGGAGAAAGAAAACCGCCCGCAAAAATGCGGGCGGCCTCCTTGTCCAAAGCATTATTTAGATGCATTGAAACTTATCGGATGATATTTTGATTAAAAATCGTACTCATCTTTCATATCATCGAACGAATGATAAATACTGCAAAAGCACTCATCTAGATTGTCCCATGAATCAACTATGTTATTTTGGTTTCTTACGCAAGCGTAAACTTTTTCATCTTTTGGATCAATAAAAATATCTATTTCGGAATGCAAATCATAATTGCGATTATATGTTCCACATTTCAACCACGAATCTGGAATGTCATCATGGCGACTTAAATCTTCAATCCTCATATCATAAGGCTCTTCCATCTCTGGTGGGCGTCCGTACGGCTGCGTTCGAGGCAATCCAAATATTGTGAACAACCCTCCGGCGGTCGGAATGCGTTTCTTTTTTATGTTGTGCCACACCTTTGTAATACATAGATTTGCTCCGTTTGTATATTTCAAAAATTCGATGTACATAGTCGGGAATTTATGAATGTACTGCGATATCAAAAATTCCTCGATCAATGTATCGTCAAGCGGCTTGAATAGCATGTGACGAGCTCGGGGCACGGTGCCCGGATGCAACAAAGCAGTTCCGTTATCCCTTATCTTCACATCATCCTTATACTGTTCTCTTAATGAATCAAGTATTTTAAAAAATTCCATACTTCACTAATCTCCTATTATGAATCTTCCGTGTGTAATGTTTCTAAAATTTCCGCCATGTGCTCTCAAATGATCTCTTCTGTTTAAAAATTGAATATTATGCGGGTCACCTGCAAGTTCGGGATAACCCTTAACACTTTTCATATGATGTCCTTGATAACCTCGAACTTTTCCAGTGGACAATAATTCATCAATTTCGCCTTTTGACCAGACTCTAGAAATTCCAGTTCCACCATTAGCTACATTCTCGTATTCTAACTTCCACGCCTTCCTTACAGCGCTAGCTCTTTCAGAGGCTTTAATAGTATCCTTGGCCTTATCCGCTGCCTTCGCTGCATCATGTGCATTCTCTATGGTTTTAGCTGTGTCATAAATGTTATCAGAGGCTTTGATCGCATCACTAACTCCGTCGGCGACACGCATAAGATCGGTTGCTTCTCCAACGCAAGACACAAAAGGAATCAAGTCTACGACATCGCCAACAAGTCCTACCCAAGCCCATGGATTCGAAGGGCTAGCTATAACGTCAACAACGCTGAATCCAAGTGAGACAACGTCAAATACCGTATCCCAGAATTGTCCGCCATCATCTCTACGCATCACAGGATTATTATCGCAATAAGCGTAAAGATTTTTATCGGTGAGGGCGCCGGGGGTGGCAACTATTACGTCTATGCGATCGGGAGATATAAACCTATGCGTGTTTTGGTCGTAGTACCTTGTGCCCAGGCAGTAAAAGCCGAGTTCGCTGTCGTAATAATAGCCCCTATAACCAAGTGAATTCTTAGTTACAACAGACCAAGGTGCGCCGTTATACTGTGTGGTAGTTCTGAGTCCCCACGCATCATAGGTGTAACCTATTAGCTTTTTTGCTAAGGTTTAACCACAAGGGGTAAAACTTCTGCTTCTATTATGATTATAGCACCGATTTACAACCGTGTCAATATTTTTTGCGGCCGGGCATTGCATGAGTAGCAATATGTTACGCATTTATTAAATATACCATTTTTGTTGACATCACTCCGCCATTTATGGTATTATTTATAATACTATAAACCCAGTATTAAAGGATTTTCTGATGGAATTTTACGAAGAAATACACGGCATACCGGAGGGCTTGACGTCTGACGAGGTTAAGCGCCTTACGGCCGAAGGAAAATCGAATATTAGTAAGGAAAAAACGGGCAAGAGCTACCTTAAGATAATCGCGGACAACGTTTTCACCTTTTTCAACCTGATATGGGCGATCATCACGGTCGTGCTTATCCTGTGCAAGAGCTATGAGACCCTGACGTTCCTCGTCGTGGTTACACTCAACACGCTTATTGCGGTCGTACAGGAGATCAAGGCTAAAAGCACCGTTGAAAAGCTGTCGGTAACGACAGACCCGCGCGCCACCGTAATACGCGACGGCGAGCTTAAGACCATCAACTCCACCGAGATCGTACTCGGCGACGTTATACTTATCGAACTTGGAAAGCAGGTGCTTTCCGATGCGGTGGTCATTTCCGGTGTGGCTGAGGCAAACGAAAGTATGCTTACCGGTGAGTCTGACGCGATCAAGAAGCAAGCAGGCGACGAGCTTCTGGCAGGAAGCTTTCTTGTAAGCGGAAGCGTGTATGCCAAGGTCATAAGAGTCGGCAAGGATAACTATATCCACAAGATAGAAAAAGAGGCCAAGGCATATAAGGCCCCCTCGTCCAACCTTTTCCGCGACCTTAACAGTCTTATCAAGGCGATCAGCTTCATAATGATACCGCTTGCTCTTTTAGTGCTTTTTTGTAACTATATCACCTACGGTAACTTTATCGAAGCGGTAGTAAAGACCTGCGGCTCACTGACGGCGATGATCCCTGCGGGTATATACCTGCTTGTTACGATGACACTGACTATGAGCGTTATAAAGCTCTCGCAGAAAAAGACGCTTGTACAGGATATGTACTCGATCGAGATGCTTGCATCAGCGGACGTGGTCTGCCTTGACAAGACAGGTACGATAACCGACGGAACGATGCAGGTGGCAAGCTTCGATATTCTTGACGGAACGACCGAGGAGGAATTCCGCAGCATTATGGCAAGCATAGAGGGATGCGAGCAGTCGCTCAACAACACCTCGCAGGCGCCTGTGGATTTCTTCGGCAAGGACGTCTCCGACAAAACAATAACCAATCAGATCCCCTTTTCCTCGGCAAGAAAGTATTCCGCGGTAGCAATAGATGGTGTTGGCAGCTTTTCGATAGGTGCGCCGCACTTTGTCCCCTGCCCCGTGTCACAAGAAATGGATGATATGATAGGCGACTATGCTGCCGAGGGCAAGCGCGTTTTACTCGTTGCGCGGCACGAAAACATCGAAAACGAGGGTACTCCCCTCGCGCTCATATCGATCAACGACCGCATTCGCGAGTCGGCAACAGAAACGATAAACAAATTCCAGGAGCAGGGTGTTGCCGTCAAGGTAATATCCGGAGACCATGCCGAAACGGTATCCACCATAGCACGTAAGGTAGGCATCAAAAATGCCGACAAATACCTCTCCTGCGACTCGATCTCAGACACCGAGCTTATCGAGGCGGCGGAGAAATATGCAATATTCGGCCGAGTTACACCCGAGCAAAAGGTACTGCTTATCAAGACCTTGAAGACCAACGGACACACCGTTGCAATGACGGGTGACGGTGTAAACGACACACTGGCTCTGAAGGAAAGCAACTGTGCAATCGCGATGGCAGACGGCTCGGAGGTTGCGCGTAAGGTGTCGCAGATAGTTTTGCTTGACTCAAACTTCTCTACCCTGCCCGACGTCGTGCGCGAGGGCAGACGCTGTATCAACAACGTCCGTCAGTCGGCGGTGCTTTTCCTGATGAAGACGGTGTTCACGATCCTTGTTTCCCTCTTCGCAGTGGCAACACTCTCGGGCTATCCCTTCGAGCCAAACCAAACGTTCATGCTCGAGCTGTTCATCATCGGATTTGCATCCTTTGCACTTGCCTTTGAGCCTAACAACAAGCGCATTGTCGGTTCGTTCTTGGAAAAGGTCATAACGCGCAGCATACCAAATGCTCTGGCGATGTTCATTCCCGTGTTTGCTCTTATGGTGCTGGAAAAGATCTCGGTAATACAGCTCTCACTTGAATCGAGAAACTCGATCGCAATGGCGGTGATAATCGCCGTTGGATTCATCAATCTCTTCGCCCTTTGCCATCCGTTTACAAAATGGCGCGCCGCGGTGGTCGGTGTTGTGGCAATATGCCTTGGTACAGTCATACCCGTGTCAATTCTTTACTTCGAGGATATGTTCAAGTTCAAGCCTATAATGGACCACCCGACAGTATTCACCATCATGCTTTCCGTGGGTGTCGTATGGGCGGTGATCATGCAGATCTTCAGAAGCCGTATCGAGCGCGCCTTAGAGCGCCGTTTCAAAAAGAAGCCGCTGAATTTCGACTCGATCAACAAGAGCTTTGACACCATAAGCAAGAGCTTCGAATCAATAGGTAAAAAGAAAAAATAAAAGCGAATCGCCCGGTGCATAAAGCATCGGGCGATCTTGTTTTTTATATTTTCAATATTTCATCAAGTCCCATGGACTCAAGCTTTTCAATTCCACCGACAACACAAACTGCCGTGTCCTGCATAGCAGCTTCAATTACGTCTGCAAGACGCAGAAGCTCGGTCGAATCGGTTTCGAGAAGCTGACGGCGAACGCGCATAGCGTCCTCATAGGTCCTGCCGCTCAGATAACGGAGAGTACATGCCGCGCCGCGAACACGGGGAGTCTTGATGGGATCAACATCTCCGGCCGCACCGATTATGTACTTTGTAATATCTCCACCACTCTTGACAAATTCGCGAATGAAGTCGGCAACCTCACAATAGCACTCAAGTGACGATGCCGGAGACGGGTCGCGGTAGGAATAGAACGAAATGTTTCCGTCCATTGAAACCTTCATGCCGGCACCGTACGCGCCACCGCGAACGCGAATGCGACTCCACAAAAATTCAAGACCAACCAGCTTGCGCGCAACCTCAAATGAGCCCTTGACCTCCTCGCCCATGCCAAAAATATTTCCGCAGGTCGTGGCAAAGGCAACCTGAGCAGGTATTGCAATACCCTCACGGCGCTTCTCCAAGGTCGAAATACGACACACGGGTGCCACCCTATCACTGTTTTTGGTCATATCAATAATGCTTGCGATATATTCATCGTCCGCAGGGCCGGTAACACTGACGGTAAGGCGACCGCGCTCTATGTATTTTTCTTTGAATGAGTACAGCTTGGTCTTTAAATCCGACACACGTGCATCAAAATTCTCATTAAGATCCTTGAGACGAACGTATGCCTCGTAGCCGCTGTAGTACTCCATGATCGCCGACTCAACACTCACAGTAGCAGCCGCGCGCAAGAGTGCAGCCTGGTGACCTGCCGAGGTGAAGCTCTCCTCAAGGGCAATCAGCGCCTGACGAAGAATGTTGCGTATAGCACCCTCGTCATCAAAAACGGTATGCTCAATAATTTCAAAAACAAGCTCGGGCACGTGATTCTTCTGTGATTCAAGTGCGCTCGCACCGGCCTGGAAATATATGCGCGGTGTTGTTCCGTTAGTGATAGCACAAAGACGTGCATAGAAGCCGCCAAGCGACATTTTGATCGCTCTTTGAAGCGATTGAGCATCGTGCCTCTCGGTAGCCAGATTCGACAAAAGGATATTATGGAGGTGGAGTATAACAAGATCTTCCTTGTCCACCTCACTGATATCAAAGAAAAGATCGGTATAGACTATTCCCGCCGTGGCAAGATCGTGCTTGATCACGCGGGTGTCCATAATCTCGCACACCTCGATCGGTGTGGGGGTGTTAGTCGTGGGGATGTCCTCTATCGACAGGCGCGGCAGTCTGGCAATATCCTCGGGGGCATCCTCCATCTCCTGCCATTTCACAAGCTCTCGGTTCATAACCTTGAGGGCTTCAAGCTCACTCTCGCTAAGGCTTGCCGCATACTCTGCAAGCTCCTTCTTCTCCCCCTCGAGTCTGCGCTCGGCAAGGGTGAGTGAGGGGTGCATGATCACAGTCGCTCGCTTGGGATTATCTATAAGAATTTCGCGGAGCAATGACTCGTAATATCCTGAGCCGTCGCTTATGCGCTCGCGCAAAAATCCGAATGTATCCTCGTAACGGAAATTACCGACAGGGTCAGAGGAATAAAGGAGAGTTTCGAGCGACATTATAGCATTTACAACACCGATAGGCAGTGTACCGTAATTGCGCTCGCGCACCTTGAATTCCATAGCATTGAGGGTAGCACAAAGCTCCTCCTTATCAATGCCGGACTCAATTATCCCCGACACCGTGTCGCGAAAAAGAGCCAAAAGCTCCTCTTCCCTGCCGTCCTTTACGTTGGTGAAATCGACCATCAGTGATGGCTCAAGCACACCGTCACGCAGGGTAATATCAAAGTCCTCACAGAGTCCGCTGTCCATTATAGCTTTTTTGCCGTCCGACTCATTGTTGGAAAACAGTGCGCCAAGCAAAAGACCTGTTCCGACAAGTTTTTTATGTTCATCGAAGCGCGAGATTATCATACCGATGGCGATGCGCCCCTTATCGGCGGTATCCTCACCGGGCTTAGCCTCATACTCACACACACAGCTCTTCGGCTCGGTGATCGTAGCGACAGGAATCTCACCTGTGCGCTCCTGGCGGTCATAATCCTTAAGGAATGAATCCAAGAGAGGAAGCACCTCGTCAAGCTTAACGTTTCCGTCTAAAAACAGCTCTGCATTCGAGGGGTGATAGAAGCGCGCGTGTGCTTGGCAATAATCCTCATAGGTGAGCTTGGTGATCTCTGCGGGATCTCCGCCCGAATCCTCGGCATACGGTGTGCCCTCATAGAGCATCGCGTTGATCTGTCTTTCCGAAATTGCATCAGGAGACGAGAAAACACCGCGCATCTCGTTGAGAACAACACCCTTGTAGGTTATCTCGCCGCTTTCCTCATCAACCTCGTAGTGCCAGCCCTCCTGATAAAACGCATTGGGCGAGCGAAGTGACAGGGGGTGAAGCACCGCATCCATATAAACGTCAACCATGTTGAGAAAATCCTTGTCGTTTCTTGAGGAAACGGGATACATGGTCTTGTCATCAAAGGTCATCGCATTGAGAAATGTATTGAGCGAGCCCTTCAAAAGCTCGACAAACGGATCCTTGACCGGATATTTGTCAGATCCGCAAAGCACCGAGTGCTCAAGTATATGAAAGACTCCGGTCGAATCCTCTGGAAGAGTCTTGAAGCTTATCGAAAAGGTCTTGTTTTCGTCATCGCGCGCAACAAACGTCAGCCTTGCGCCACACCTTTCGTGCTCCAGTGTATATACGTCTGCCTCCAGCTCACCTACGTAGGTTTTGGCGCTTACCTTAAACCCGTGTAGCTTTTTTCCTATTTCCATATTCAAAATTACTCCTTAGCGAGTGCGCGCCCGATAAAGTCCTTGACTATGCCGGTGTACCTCTCGGTTTCAAAAAGATAGCTTCTTGCGTGAGGACGGCACTTAAACGTTTCGAACTGTATTGCGGGGTTCGCCGCGGCAATTCTCTGCCCCATGTAGTAAGGCACAAGATCATCCTCGTCACCGTGCATAAGGAGGATCGGAACGGTTGCGCGCTTTACCGCCTTTTCCGGCGAGTTAGCCACGAGGCTGAAGCCGTTCAGTCTTGCCGCTATACGCGCCAAAGCACCCGCCAAGAAGGAGCCGGGGCCCATTCCGGAGGAAACGACCTTGATTATATCAAGCGCAGAGGACATCGGGCAATCGGCTATCACCGCCTTTACGTTTTTCGGAAGCTCTGCTCCGGAGGCCATAAGCACGGTAGCCGCACCCATAGAAACTCCGTAAAGTATGATCGGCACGGGTCCAAAGCGCTCGTTACAGTATTTGACCCAGTTTATAGCGTCAAGATGCTCCCTGATGCCGTAGGAAATCGTCTTTCCCTTGCTTTCACCGTGAGCGCGCTGCTCGATCATAAGAATGTTATGTCCAAGGGACTTTGCAATCTCGTGTATACCGGCAAAGTCGCGCTGTGCCATGCTTCTGTAACCGTGGCAGAAGATCTCGATCGGTGCGCCGTCAGCCGCGTGGTAATAGCGAGCGTTCAGGCGGAGTCCGTCATGAGCGGTTATGGATACGCTCTCAGTCGGAAGGGTGGCAATATCGGTAACAAGAGCGCGGCGGCGGATTATTTCGGGATCCTCCGAATCGGCAGGAAGCCCCCTGTAAAGCTCCGCGCGCTTTTTGGGATCAGAATAAAATGCGGTCTTATTTGTGTACCAAAGCCCACCGATAAATCCGAGCAGGTTTACACCGACCACTGAACTTGCTATTATCCAAGGTAACATTTTTTCACCTCTAATTTTTTTCTACCATTAATTATAACATTTTATAGCTCACGCTGTCAAGGACGACACAGATATTTAACATATTCACCACCACGGCAAAAGAATAATCGAACAATCACGTTTAATCACAAAAATAATCAAATTATGATCATTTCATCAAAGCGCGTTGATAATATTGACTGCCGCAGGGGTTTGTGATATATTTAGAATGATATAAATTTTTAGGCAAGCGCAACCTAATTTGAACACGCCTAAAGCTACATAAATCCACGCTATTTCCCGAAATCTCGCTCGCAAAGTCGTACTTTGCTTCGTTTGATTTCAAAAAATATCAAGAATTTCTGTTAGCTTTAGGTAAGAATTATTTCAATCTATCAGATTTTTTTACAAGAAAAGTCGAAAATTTGAAGCAATATACGATATTGCAAGAATTTTTGGTGCATTATTGTGAAAAATCTGAAGATTAAAACGTATTCGAATTGGGTTGCACTTGCCTCTGGAGGACTCTATATGATCAAGCTTATAGCATTTGACCTTGACGGAACTCTCACCCAACACAAAACTCCCCTCGATCCCAAGAACAAGGCGGTTCTTGACAGACTTGCCGAGAAGTACAAGCTTCTCATGGTAGGCGCGGGACAGTGCGCAAGAATCTGGAATCAGCTCGGCCGCTTCCCTATCGACATCATCGGTAACTACGGCCTTCAGGAATGCCGCTATGAAAACGGTGAGCTCGTCGTTGTACGCGACGAGGTGCTTCCCTGCGACAGAGATACCATCTCCAAGAAGGTTACCGCGCTTCGCGAGAAGTACGGCTTCACCGAATTTGCAGGCGAGAACGTTGAATTCCACCCCTCGGGATGCGTGACCTTCCCCATTCTCGGTACCGCCGCTGTGGCAGAGGATAAGCTCGCATTCGACCCCGACCGCAAGAAGCGCAGAAAGATCTACAACGAGGTTTGCGAAACCTTCTCTGACTACGTAGTATTCGTTGGCGGCTCCTCATCCTTTGATATGGCACCCCGCCCCTTTAACAAGTATTACGCGCTCGATCTCTACTGCCAGCAGCACGGCCTCTCTCACGATGAGGTAGTATTCGTTGGTGACGACTACGGTCTTGGCGGAAACGACGAGTCCGTATACGTGTCTGACATCAAGTTTATCTGCGTAGACGACTACACAAGGCTTGACGAGTATCTCGCCGAGCTTTAATGGAGGTAGACATGACTGTTAATGAGCTTCTTAAGGGCGTGACCGACTGCGAGTGC
Source organism: Eubacteriales bacterium (assembly GCA_045659365.1). GTDB lineage: Bacteria > Bacillota > Clostridia > Oscillospirales > CAG-272 > UBA1740. Next base: position 11,343 of record JAZOWT010000096.1, read on the forward strand.
GGTATGACTCACCTTTGCCCTATCGACCACGTTATTATAAAGAAAAATGCCTGCGACGATCTCGGAGAGCTTACCAAGAGCTGCAAAAGTATTCTTCTTGTTGCAGACACCAACACCTATGCAGTTTGCGGTGAAAAGGTAAAGAGTGCGATCGGCGACAAGATCGCTGACACACTTATCTACGAGCGCTGTGGTGTGCTTGTTCCCGATGAGATCGCAATTGGCGAGATGGACAGCCGCGTAACCAAAAATACCGATCTTATCGTAGGTATCGGCTCGGGTGTTATCAACGACCTTTGTAAGATCGTAAGCTTTAACCACAAGCTTCCTTATTACATAGTTGCTACCGCCCCCTCAATGGACGGCTATGCTTCAAAGGGCTCTGCCCTTATTCTTGAAGGAATGAAGGTTACCCTCAATGCTGACGTTCCCAAGGCTATCATCGCTGACACCGACGTGCTTGCAAACGCACCCGTCGATATGATCCGTGCAGGCTACGGCGACATCATCGGCAAGTACTCCTGCCTCAACGACTGGAAGCTTTCCACCCTTGTTAACGGCGAATATATGTGCGAGCGCGTATGGAAGACAACCTATGACGTTGTTGAAAATACCGTTGAGCTTGCAGACGGAATCAACGAGCGCAACAGCGATTCGATCGGTGCGCTTATGGAGGCCCTCGTTGCAGTCGGAATTCTTATGGCTTACGTTGGTAACTCCCGTCCCGCATCGGGAAGCGAGCACCACCTGTCCCACTATTTTGAAATCGTTGGCATCGTTCGTGACGAGGAGTATCTCCCCCACGGCATCGACGTATGCTGCTCTGCTATCGAAACCGCAAAGCTTCGCCAGACACTTATTGCAATCGATAACCTTGATGACGTTGAGTATGTATTCGACGAGGCAAAGTACGAATCCGAGGTTCGCCGCATATACGGCAAGATCGCAGACGAGGTTCTTGCGCTTCAGAAGAAGTACGGCCTTTACGGTAAGGATCGCGTAAAGATCTACAAGGAAAAGTGGTCCGAGATCCGCGAGGTTCTCGCTGAGGCACCCACCGCGGCAAGAATGACCGAGCTTGTAGAGAAGATCGGACTTTCCTACGACAGCTTCTGCACCCTTTACGGTGAGGAGAAGCTTGCTGACGCGATGCTTTACGCAAAGGATCTTAAGGACAGATACAGTGTCCTCTGGACTTATTACGACATAATGACAAGTAAGGAATGGAGAAAATAAATGATTGACGTTGCTATAATCGGTGCCGGCGTTGTTGGTGGTATGGTCGCAAGAGAGCTTACCAAATACCAGCTTAACGTTTGCATCCTTGAAAAGTGCTCTGACGTTGCAATGGGTGCTACCCGTGCAAACAGTGCTATCGTTCACGCAGGCTTCGACGCTAAGGAGGGCTCGCTCAAGGCGAAGCTTAACGTACGCGGCTCCGAGATGATGGAGACCGTAGCAGGCGAGCTTGGTGTTAAGTATAAGAGAAACGGTTCTCTTGTAGTAGGATTTAACGATGAGGACAAGAAGACTCTTGAGGACCTGCTCGTTCGCGGCAAGAAGAACGGTGTTCGCGACCTCAAGGTGCTTACCAGAGACGAGATCCTCGCTATTGAAAAGAACATTGGTGAAACAGTAACCGTAGCGCTTCACGCACCCACCGGTGCTATCATATGTCCCTACGAGCTTTGCATGGCGGCTGTTGGTAATGCTATGGATAACGGCGCTGAGCTTAAGCTTAATTTTAGTGTTGACAAGATCGAAAAATGTGACACGGGTTACCGCATCTATGCCGGTGACAAGGTAGTTGAGGCCAAGTACGTTATCAACTGCGCGGGTGTATACTCTGATGAGATCTCCGCTCTTGCAGGTGATGACAGCTTCACTGTTCATGCACGTCGCGGCGAGTACATGCTCCTTGATAAGGACTGCGGCACCCTCGTATCTCACACTATTTTCCGTTGCCCCTCCAAGATGGGTAAGGGTATTCTCGTATCCCCCACCGTTGACGGCAACCTCCTTCTCGGTCCTACCGCAGAGGACATCGACGACAAGACTGACACCTCCACCACTCCCGCAGGCCTTGCTTCCATCCGCGCACGCGCAGGTGAGCAGGTTTCCGGCGTAAACTTCGGTAAGGTCATTACCTCCTTCACCGGACTTCGTAGCGTAGGCTCTACCGGTGACTTCATCATCAACGAGCGCGACGGCTTTATCAACTGTGCAGGTATCGAGAGCCCCGGACTTTCCTCTGCTCCCGCTATTGCAGAGTACGTTACAGAGCTTCTTAAGAATGCAGGCGCAGAGCTTGTAGCAAACGAAAAGTTCAACGGCACCCGCAAGCCCATGCACTACTTCCGCGAGCTTGACGACGAGGGCAAGAACGAGGTTATCGCAAAGGATAAGACCTTTGCTCACATCATCTGCCGTTGCGAAATGGTAAGCGAGGGCGAGATCCTCGAGGCCATCAGAACCAATCCGAAGCCCACCGACCTTGACGGTGTTAAGCGCCGTACCCGTGCAAGCATGGGTAGATGTCAGGGCGGCTTCTGTACCCCTTATATCGTAGATCTTCTCGCTAAGGAAATGGGTGTTGATTACACCGAGGTAACCAAGTTCGGCGGCGAGTCTTACATTAACGTATCAAAGACCAAGGAGGCGAGAAAATGAGCGCAATAAAGACTATCGAATGTGATCTTGTCGTAGTTGGCGGTGGCCCTGCAGGTATGTCTGCAGCTGTTGCGGCACACGAGGCAGGTATTCGCAATATTCTCATCCTTGAGAGAGATGACTCCCTTGGCGGTATTCTTCGCCAGTGCATACACAACGGCTTCGGTCTTCACCGCTTTGGCGAGGAGCTTACCGGTCCTGAGTATGCTTACAGATACGAAAAAATGGTAAGAGAGCTCGAAATTCCTTTCATGCTCAACACCATGGTTCGCGCAATTTCAGAGGATAGAACCGTTACCGCGCAGAACGAGGAAATGGGCATCTTCAAGGTAAAGGCAGGCGCGATCGTGCTTGCAATGGGTTGCCGCGAGCGTCCCAAGGGCGCGCTTAACATTGCCGGCCACCGCCCTGCAGGTATCTATACCGCAGGTACTGCACAGAAATTCGTAAATATGAAGGGCTATATGCCCGGCCGTGAGGTTGTTATCCTTGGTTCGGGTGATATCGGTCTTATAATGGCAAGAAGAATGACCCTCGAGGGTGCTAAGGTAAAGGCTGTATGTGAGCTTATGCCCTACTCCGGCGGTCTTGCAAGAAACATTGAGCAGTGTCTTAACGACTTCGGCATTCCGCTTATGCTCAGCCACACCGTTGTTGAGATCCACGGTCAGGACAGACTTACCGGTGTTACTATCGCAAAGGTAGACGAAAGACGTCAGCCTATCGAAGAAACCCGTACCTACATTCCCTGTGACACTCTTCTTCTCTCCTGCGGTCTTATTCCCGAGAATGAGCTTACCCAGGATGCAGGCATCGCGCTTGACAGAATCACCAACGGCGCAGTAGTTGACGGTGACAGAGAAACCGCTATCGAGGGCGTATTTGCCTGCGGTAACGTGCTTCACGTTCACGACCTTGTTGACTACGTTTCCGAGGAGGCAGGCATCGCAGGTAAGGCTGCGGCACAGTACATCCTTGGTAAGAAGGAGCGCAACGCCAACCTCACCCTTTCCACCGACGGAAAGGTTCGTTACACCGTACCCCAGAGAATCACCGAGATCAAGGACACCACCGTATATTTCAGAGTTGCGGACGTTTACCGCGACGCCAAGATCGTCGTAAAGGACGGCGACAAGGTAATCCTCGAAAAGAAGAAGCAGAAGCTCGCACCCGGCGAGATGGAAACCGTTGCTCTCAAGGCCGACCTCCTCTCCGCTATCGAGAGCGGTAACATCAGCTTCTCCATCGAGCTCTGATAGGAAAGGAAGGTATCTTAAAATGAAGACAAGACAGCTTACCTGTATAGTTTGCCCTCGCGGATGCTCGCTCGTAGCAGAGCTCTCCGACTCCGGCGAGGTAGTATCCGTAACCGGCAACATCTGTCCCCGCGGAAAGACCTACGCCATCAACGAATGCACCAACCCCATGCGTACCGTTACCTCCACTGTAAGATGTGAGGGCGGCGCAGTAGTTGCAGTAAAGACCGCGGCAAACGTTCCCAAGAGCCGCGTGTTCGACGTTATGGATGCTATCAACTCCACCACCGCATCTAACACCGTACGTATCGGTGACGTTATCATTGCTAACGTTTGCGGCCTCGGTGTTGACGTTGTTGCAACCTCAAACTCCTAATAAAATCAATAAAAAGCCGTACCCCGTGCAACTTTTTCGGGGTTCGGCTTTTTATTTTGCTTACATTTAATAAACGTACGCGTATACCATAATGAAGTGCATTGCGCTGCCAAGCATTACAAAAAGGTGCCAGACAAAGTGCATATACGGAGTTTTGGTCATACGGTAAAAAATGATGCCTACAGTATAGAAAATTCCGCCCGAAAGCAGGAAGGCAAATCCCTCAAAGCCGATGACTTTAATAAAAGGTACTGTGGCGATAGCTATCATCCAACCGGATACAACGTAAAGCACGAGGCTCAGCTTGTGGAAGCGGCCGATGTCAATGAGGTTGACCGCGATACCAACGACCGCGCAGATCGCAACAACACCGAACACACACCAACCAAGCCAGCCGCCAAGAGATGTCCAACAAGCGGGCACGTACGTGCCGAGGATCAAAACAAAGATCATACAATGATCCATCTTTTGGAGCACCTCTCGTGAACGCGTTTCATAGGGTGCAGCGTGATATATGGCAGATGCGGAATAAAGCAGTACAAGCGATACTCCGAAAATAATAGATCCTATAAAATCAAGTGCGCCGAGTGGTGCAGTTTTCATTATAAGAGCGGTAAGTCCAAAAGCACTTAAAATGGCGGATGCGCCATGAGTAAGTGAGTGTAAAAGCTCCTCCCTTTGGCTGTGCTCTTCGATAAGCCTTGTCATTTTGTATCTCCTTTCGACCTTTTGATGCTTCTGTCACAAGTATATACCACTGTTGAGGGAGAGTCAATCTACGCTTGAGTTTTGGCTCTCTCCCCTTAAAAATGATGCGGTAGAGTTTCAAAAAACAACTCTACTGGCAGTAGAAATGCCCATTTTTAGCTTAAAAATGCTCCAATTTTGCAAATAAATGAGTGCAAATAGCAGACAATCGTATAGAAGCAAAAAAATATTTAAAAAGTACTTGACAAACTGTTTTGTTTCTGATATAATATTTAGGCACGACGGAAGGTTAGCTCAGTTGGGAGAGCATCTGCCTTACAAGCAGAGGGTCACAGGTTCGAGCCCTGTACTTTCCACCAAAGAAAATACATTGGTAAAAGCAGAGTATCGCACCAAGCGGGGCGAGAACCTGTGGAGCAAATTGCGAAAGCAATTTGGCGAGTTGCTTTCAACTCTGAGCCCATGTACTTTCCACCAAAGAAGATTCAGTTCTTCACAATTGCCTGAAATGGCTTGGTAGCTCAGTTGGTTAGAGCGCTAGCCTGTCACGCTAGAGGTCGTGGGTTCGAGCCCCATCCGAGTCGCCATTTCAGACAAAGCTATCGCTCGAACAGAGACGGTAGTGAATAACAGTCCAGTGGACTGTTAGAGCCGTCGGCGACCAAGGCGCGTAGTTCGCGCCGCGAATCGAGCCCCATCCGAGTCGCCATTTCAGACAAAATAAACCACCTGCGGATTTAGCTCATTTGGTAGAGCGCGACCTTGCCAAGGTCGAGGTGGCGGGTTCGAGCCCCGTAATCCGCTCCAAA
>JAZOWT010000097.1:0-3728 GCA_045659365.1 Eubacteriales bacterium
ATGAATATCATCCTCCGGTATCGGCATCGCACCCAGGATGCGCATAAACGGATAAAAGCTGCTTTCAAGGTTGGGCTTCCATGCAGGAAAGTAGCTGATGTGCGGTCTTATCGCCTTTAATACGGCCAGATAGTCCCACATGAAAACGTGATTTGATACGGTTATTGCACCGCCCTTAAGCTCGTGCTTATGCTTCTTCAAATTGTCGCGACCGTATATTTTCAGTCCGTGAGTCAATCGCATAAGTGGGAAAACGATCAGATGAAGCAGCGACGCCACCACCGCTCGACAAACGCGGAACCACGGGCCGCTCGGCAGATATTTATAATGCTCGTCGACGTTCAGCTTGTATGTTCTTTTCAGCTCCAGCATATGCTGATCGCTTCTTTCGGGATATGTATAATCCAAATCGTGCTTATAGTACATAAGGAATTTCCTTTATTTTTTATTATCCTAACTCTTTAATTCTACCATATATGACTGTTTTTTGCAATATACCTTAAAAACATTGTAAAAATTAGTAAGCCACGATCACACACTGATAGCAGCGCACTGTATAACGTCTGAATAACAAAGGCACTTGTGGTATGCTTCACGACATTTCATAAGTGCTTTTTATCTGACGCAATTTACCACAATGATCAAACCCGCTCGATGCAGGAAATCAAAAAAATCAAGAATTATGTCGAATATTTGCTAATTTTATTAAGGCAATAAAACTCGGTTTGATATAAAGTAATAGTGTAACTAAGCAAGGACGAGAGCCCGCAAAGAAATCGCGCTCGGGGGCACAAAATCTTTTTCAGCCCACAAAAAGCAAATATATCTTTACATTTTATAGCATATGCCCCTTACCCGTGTAACAAATACGGCAATTTTAGCGAAATACAGCTTATGGGTTTGGGATACATCGCACAGTACAAAGAAACACGCATACGGTAACAAAAAACAACACACGGAGGTCAAAAACTTGAACAAGAACAATACAATGGTAATAGGTGTTGCAGGCGGCACAGGAAGTGGAAAAACCACACTGGCAAGACATATCGCCAATGCATTCGGTGACCGCGTTGCAGTAATAACTCACGACAGCTACTACCGCGCACAGGACGACAAAACGTTGGATGAGCGCGCGCTTCAGAACTACGACCATCCGGATGCATTTGAAACTGACCTGCTTCGCCAACACCTTAAAATGCTGACAAGCGGACAGGCAGTAGACGTGCCTATATACGACTACACCATACACAACCGTTCAAGCGCTACCGTACGTGTTGAGCCTAAAACGGTAATAGTGCTCGAGGGAATACTTCTTTTCTCGGATAAGAAGCTCCGCGATGCTATGGATCTCAAGATCTTCGTTGATACCGATGCAGATGAGCGCATACTCAGAAGAATAATGCGCGACACCGAGGAGCGCGGCCGTACACTCGAGTCGGTAATAAAGCAGTATCTCACAACAGTCAAGCCGATGCACGACGCATTTGTCGAGCCGTACAAGAGATATGCAGACATTATCGTTCCCGGTGGCGGCGACAACCCCGCGGCACTCGATATGATCATCACCCGCATACACAAGCAGCTTTCATAACACAAAAGCAGGAGACGAGCCATTTTCAGGCAACACCTCCTGCTTTTGTTAACTTTTGTTTTCATTTTGTGCGCTCAGTAGCGCAAAAAACGTTACACGGATGCCGCCTTCTCCTGTTTTTTCGACCTTTCGCCACAGATGATCACACGTCATCGCAGCCATAGGACAAACGGGTGTTTTATACTTATTTACCAAATACTTAGCTCTTTTTTTGTCAAAAAATCGCGCATTTTAGGATTGATTTTACTTTATCTTTGTGTTACAATAATTATGCGCATGTGCGCATTTCATTAGAAAATTAATTTATGTAAGGTTTTAAGGTCTATGTATTCACTACAAAAAGCAGGTGTGCTGAAGCGTTTTTCAGCCTATCTTTGCGATATAATCCTTCTCTTTATAATCATAGTCGGTGTCGCCGCACTCCTCTCATTTGCGCTGGGCTACGATAACTACTCCGACAAGCTTGACGAGCTTTCGGAAAAATACCAGGCCGAATACGGCATTGATATCAACAAGGACTATGACTCCCTGACTCCTGAAGAAAAGGCTGTCTACGATGCAGCCGATAAGGCGTTCGGTGCGGACCCCGAGGTAGCCTACAACTACCAGATGATGATCAACCTTTCGTTAATAATCGTCACGTTCTCCGTACTGCTTGCCTACGTCATTCTCGAATTCATCGTTCCCCTGATATTCAAAAACGGACAAACACTCGGCAAAAAGGTGTTTGGCATAGGAGTTATGCGAGTTGACGGTGTAAGGATCACGACACCCATACTCTTCATCAGAACGATACTCGGCAAGTTTACCATTGAAACCATGATCCCGGTGCTTATGATCATGATGCTCTACTTCGGCGCTATCGGTATGACGGGAATTATCGTAACCGCACTTATTGTTATATTCAACATTGGTCTGATTGTAGCGACCAAAACCAACAGCGCTATTCACGATGCCCTTTCCCAGACCGTCACAGTCGATATGACGTCTCAGCTCATCTTCAACTCAACCGAGGAGATGATAGAGTACAAGCAGCGCATCCATGCAGAGGAAGCCAACAAGGCGTCCTATTTCTAACTCAGCTTTATTATTGATTTTCAATATAAAAATATTTTTTAAACCAGGAAGGAAGATTTAATGAAAGTTGTACTTCAAAATTTGACCAAAATCTTTCCCAGCCGCAACAAAAAGGCGAACGAAGAGGTAATCGCAGTAAACGATTTTTCCTTTGAGATCCCTGATGGTAAGCTTATCGGTCTGCTCGGTCCCTCGGGCTGCGGTAAGTCCACTACCCTCTACATGATAAGCGGTCTGCAGAAGCCCTCAGGCGGAAAGATCTTCTTCGGTGACGAGGACGTAACCGAGCTCTCTCCCGAGAACAGAGGCGTTGGCCTTGTGTTCCAGAACTATGCTCTGTACCCCCACATGACGGTTAAGCAGAACATTATGTTCCCTCTCCAGAACCTTAAGGGCACGGACAAGCTCACCAAGGAGGATATGGTCAAGAGAGCATACGAGGCAGCTGCGCTCGTACAGATCGACAACCTTATGGACAGAAAGCCCAGCGAGCTTTCCGGCGGTCAGCAGCAGAGAGTTGCTATCGCGCGTGCGCTCGTTAAGTTCCCGCGAGTGCTTCTTCTCGACGAGCCCCTTTCCAACCTTGATGCAAGACTCCGTCTTCAGACCCGTGAGGAGATCAGAAGAATTCAGCGTGAGACCGGCATCACCACCATATTCGTAACCCACGACCAGGAAGAGGCAATGAGCATCTCCGATATGATCGTAGTAATGAAGCTCGGTGTTGTACAGCAGGTTGGCGCTCCCCAGGACGTTTACGACGATCCTACTAACCTCTTTGTTGCCAAGTTCCTTGGTACTCCTCCTATCAACGTGTTTGCAGGCTCTGTTAAGGGCGGCAAGCTCTACATCGGCGAGGACGCAGTTCTCGACGTTCCCGGTGTTGAGGATCAGGACGTGCACGTAGGTATCCGTCCCGAGGGCTTTATCCTCGACGACAACGGTCCTATGCACTGCAAGCTCACAAGCGTTGAGGTAATGGGCCGTGACGTAAGCGTCGTTTCCACAAACGAGGCAAGCGCAAACCCCGTAGTCCGCTCTATCATCGATGCAGACAACA
>JAZOWT010000098.1:0-3472 GCA_045659365.1 Eubacteriales bacterium
CGGGTGAAACATCCAGTGACATAAGCTCGTCAACCAGGATCATATGCCCTGTCGAGCTCACGGGAAGCCACTCGGTAATACCCTCGACTATGCCGAGGATAATAGCTTTTAGTATTTCAAGAAAAAGCATTATTTATCTCAAGAGGCGCGGATAATATCTCCGGCCTTTACCGCGAACGGCACTTTCATATAGAAGTTCATATAGGGGTGAGGTGTGGACTCGATAGGCTCGTGCTTTTCGTCGTATATCTCGGCTGCGACAAGCGGCACACCGCATGAGCCGGGAGTAAGAAGCTCGATAGAGTCACCGGCACACATCTTGTTGCGCTGGGACATAAGAGCCTCACCGGTTTCGGGGTTGTAATCAAGGACAACGGCAAGGAAGGCCTTGTCTTTTATATAGCCGGTTGTGGACGAGGTGTTGGCATTGGTGTGAGAGTCATCGAAGTAGTATCCGGTGTGATAATCACGGTGGCTTACCGACTCGAGCTCACGATACCATCTGGGGTCATACTCAAATCTGCCCGAAAAATAACTGTCAAAAGCCATTTTATATGTGTTTGTAACAACTGCGGTGTAGTAAGCCGACTTCATTCTTCCCTCAATTTTAAATGAGTTGATGCCTGCCTCGATAAGCTCGGGAATATGCTCAATTGTGCAGGTATCACGGCTGGAGAGAATAAAGGTTTCTCCGTTCACCTCTTCAACAGGGATAGCAAAATCGGGGCGCTTTTCTTCAACGATTTCATAGCCACGGATAGTGTAGTTCCAGCGGCAAGGCTGGGCGCACATACCGCGGTTTCCATCACGTCCGATTATGTGATTTGAGAGCAGACAGCGGCCACTGTATGACACACACATTGAGCCGTGAACGAAGCACTCAATTTCAAGGTCGTCGGGGATAGCGGCACGGATAGCCTTGATCTCCTCAAGAGTCAACTCACGTGCAAGCACTACTCTTTTTGCACCAAGTCTTTGCCAAGCGAGGCAAGCTGCGGCACTGACTGTATTTGCCTGTGTGGAGATATGGATCTCAACGTCGGGAAGCATTTCACGTGCGAGCAGGAGAACGCCGACGTCTGCAATTATGAGTGCATCTATATCTATATTTTTAAGGCTTTCAAAATATTCGCGAAGCTTGGGATATTCGTGCTCGCGGGGCATGGTATTTACAGTAAGGTAAACACGGACACCGCGCTCGTGGGCATACTTCACCGCCTCGTCAAGCTCCTCAAGTGAAAAGTTATCAGCGGCGGCACGCATACCGAATATCTGACCTGCGAGGTATACGGCATCAGCACCGTAGAGGATGGCAGACTTCATTTTTTCAAAGTTGCCTGCCGGAGAAAGTATTTCTGGTCTTTTCATTATTTTTCTTTCCATTTCTTGGGTATTGCGACAAGATCAAGCTCCCAGGCCGGGAGGCAATAGAGCCTACGCATATATAGATCGTAATCGTGACCGTAGCGGTCAGCGATATGGTTAACGAGTGAGAATACGTCGCGGCTGCGGTGATAAAGAGATACCAGAAGCTCGGGCATATAGGTGCGGATAGTTTTATCCGTGCCCAGGAGTGCTTCGTATTCCGCGCCCTCCACGTCATATTTTATGTAGTCCACTTCCCCACTCACAAGGTTATCGACGGTTACGAGTGTAACGTCGTTCGTCTTATGCTCAAAGGATGCGGTACTTGAAACCGAAGAATTGCGGTTACCGCTGGAGATAAAGGTTGCATCGGTGCAACTATCATAGACGGCGGCATTGTGGGTTGTCACTGCCGGGGTGTCGAGCGTGGCGATGAACTTATCAAGCTTTTTGAAGTTCTTAGGGTCGGGCTCGATCGCTATTGCAGAGGTAAGAGCGGGAAAATACTTTATAGCCTCGGCAAGAGTGTCGCCGTTATATGCCCCGGCATCGACGTAGGATTTGATATGCTCGGGACAAAGGAGGGCGTAAAGCTCATCCTTAGTTGAATACGCGCCGAGCAGATAGGACATTCTACCGCTTAAGCGGTAGCTTACGATCGCGGCAAAGCAATTCTTTGAATCCTCGTCGGCAAGTGAATCGTATGCGCGCATCATTTCGTCATAGTGGGCATTGAAAAACTCGCGGTCAAAATACTCGTCCTCGCCTGCAACGGGCATATCGGGTACGAGCATATCGTAGTGCGCATCGATATCGGCAAGCATTTCGATGACCTCGGGGCGGTTGGACGCAAAGGAAAGGACTATAACGAAGTCGTTGTACGCTGCCTTTATCTCCGAGAAGGACTTTACGCGCTTGCCATGGAAGTGATGACCGCGCACAAATCCGTCGGAGGCAAAGAAATCAGCAATCTCGATGCCGTATTTTTCAAATCTTTTTATAAGCTTATCTGCACCGTTACCCATTCCGTAAACGACGATGGGGCGGCTCTCACGAGCGAGAGAATCCCACATATCACACTCGCAGGGGTATGCGGGCATTTTAAAATTCTGATAGGACATATTTTCCCTTTTATATTGAAAAACGCACCCGTTTGTGTTAGAATAAAGAAAAACGGAGGTTTTTAAAATATGGATTGCTTATTTTGTGCTATAATCAAGGGCGACATCCCCTCAAGCAAGGTTTACGATGATGACTACTGCTACGCTTTTCTCGATATAAATCCCCAGGCAAAGGTACACTGCCTTGTTGTGCCAAAGGCACATATCGCATCTGCAAACGAGATAAAGGAAGATAATGCGGCAGTCGTAGCGCATATCTTTGCTAAAATTCCCGTAATTGCAGAAAAGCTCGGTCTCACTAACGGTTACCGCGTGGTAACGAACATCGGTGAGGACGGCTGTCAGTCGGTAAAGCATCTGCACTTCCACATCCTTGGCGGTGAGAAGCTTTCGGAGAATATGGCATAATTCTCTTAAAAAAATTATATCACACGCGTAATTCTTTGTCAAGCAAGACAGAAATAAAATAAAAGAGCCGCAGAAATGCGGCTCTTTTATTTTGGAAGGAAAGATTAGATCTTTTCCTTAACCTTTGCTGCCTTACCAACTCTGTCACGAAGATAGTAGAGCTTAGCACGGCGAACCTTTGCCTCGCGGAATACTACGATCTTTTCAACGTTGGGAGAATGGATGGGGAACGTCTTCTCAACGCCTACGCCATAAGAAACACGTCTTACGGTGAAGGTCTCGGAGATTCCGCCGCCATGCTTTGCAATAACGGTACCCTCGAACATCTGAGTTCTTTCCTTCTCACCCTCGGTGATACGGATGTAAACCTTTACACCGTCACCAATACCGAACTTGGGAACGTCGGTTTTAAGCTGCTCATTTACAAAAGCCTGGATCTTTTCCATTTTATAGGCCCTCCTTAATACTACGAACATTCATGCAGAGCTATGCAGAGGACTGTTCTGATAATGTCGCGCGATTGCGCAGATGTAGTTATCATAGCATATATGACGAAAAAAATCAATAGTTTTTGTGAA
>JAZOWT010000099.1:0-9504 GCA_045659365.1 Eubacteriales bacterium
CTTCTTACACTGCCCTGTTTTGTTCAAATTAGCAACGCGCGAAATTTTAAAGCGATTAACCGAAGCTTTTTCTTGACTTTTTACTGCAGGTGTGATAGAATATATGAGCGCAAAAAAGCGCACCCAAAACAACTCCTGCACCGCCATAGCGATGCGCATACCGCTTGCGGTATCTTGCCTTGTGAGCCGCACAACTGCGAAATTTGTGTTCTGCGGAACGAACAGCACATAGCAACCGCGAACGGCAAACGGTGGAGTCATATAATAAACCCCTCCTAAGGGTTAGTTGTGAGTTCGCATACCTTCCTCGGCGGTATATTGCGTCGTGCGGAGCAATTAATACCCCGTGGTATTCAGGGAACGTCCGGCACAAACTCACCCCCGCACAGCAAGTTCCTGTTGCGGAGCAACAATTAAATATCTGCCTGCATAGTTAAATGGATATAATAAACCCCTCCTAAGGGTTAGTTACAGGTTCGATTCCTGTTGCGGGTGCCAAAAAGGGACAATCACCGACGGTGGTTGTCCCTTTTTGCTTCCCGTACTGAATCGACCTGCTCCGAGGCTCGCCTCGGAATCAGGTGCGAAACATTGCTCCGTCCTTCCCTGTGGGAAGCTTGTAAGACGGAGCAAATTCCTGTTACAGAGTGCCTCTCCCACGCGGCAGCAAAAATTCCCTGCCCGCCCCACTATAACTTTCGCGCTTTCTTTTTTTCGGACAGTCGAGGTAGCAAAGCGGCGACACGGTAGTGAATGACAACCCTATGCGGTTGTCAGAGCCGTGGCGTGACCGAGCCGCAGTAGACCGCCTGTCCCTACAAGCATTTTTTTACAAGAAAAACACACGCAGTCGGGGTGACTGCGTGTGCGAAAATTAATCAAAAAAATTGTACCATTCTCCATAGAAATGTTTCAAGTGCGACGCGAAATTGCTCTTTGCCTCTTCTCCACCGTCATGTTCATAATAATCAGGTGAAAGAGCTACCCCCAGAAAAACAATTTCATTTTTGTCATCATTGAATGCTACTGCATTGTAAAAATACGGATATATATCTTTGAAGCTGCGTTCTTCAGGTATATCTTCATATCTCAAATTAATATAAAAAACATACCCATTAAGTTCTTCAAATACAACATCGTCAAGTAACATGTTGTTAAATACGTGCTCTTTTACCGAAGCATATGTTGAGTTATCATAAACCAAATACATTAACGTTTTATCACCATATATTATTGTTTTGCTTTTCCATTTGGTATATGAATTAAAAAAATAATCCCCATCTACGTATGAGTAGTTTTCCAACAATCCCTCGGGGATGAGTTTCGAACACAGACTAAGTGACGAATTTGAGACGTGAAACTCATCAATCCCTTCCCTCGTCTTAGAGCAAGAGAATAGGGAAAGTATTAACACAAACGCCAAAAAAAATGATACAAGTTTCCTCATAATTATCTCCTTTTGGTTTAGAATCCTAACAAACCGTAAATAATAATACCTAACTCAACATATCCGTTGCGTAAAAGTCGTAACCACCTTTGAGGGATTCTTTCTTTTTATATACAGTATTTGATTATAAGCTCGCAAATGAGCACTGTGGCGCTTGCGCCTGCCGCGACCATAACAAGACCACGGTTGAAGTAAGCAAGAATGACGGCGGCAAGTGTGCCGACGATTGCCGATACCATGTATGCCGAGGAATAAAATACCGCAGGCACCGTCATTGCGGTAAGGACCGCGAAGGGTATGTAGTGGAGTAGCGAGCGCAGGAATCTGTTTTTGATCTTTTTGCGGAAAAAGACCATCGGAACCATTCTTAAAAAATAGGTTACGAGCGCGCCCACAAGAAGATAACCGAGAAAAACAAGGAAATTATCCATTCTCGCTCACCTCCTCGTCTTTGACAGGAAACAGAAGTGCGAAAATAATGCTTACGAAAAGCGCGATGATTATTATTACAAATCCGGAGGGGATCACCGAAAGTGCGGGTACGTAATAGAAAACGCAGGACAGGAGCGCAGAAAGAAGAACGCACCAAAATCCCTTCATACTGCTCTTGGCGAAAGGAATGACGATAGCTATAAACATTCCGTATATGGCGATGCCGAGCGCTGAAATAACTATTGCGGGAAGCACATTGCCTGCGACGGCACCCAAAAGCGTACCGATGCTCCAGCCGAGGTATGGCGCAAGGATAAGGCCGAAAAGATATTTTCTACCGACCGTGCCGTGCGACGAGGATGCGACCGCAAAAACCTCATCGGTGTTGACAAAGGCGATAAGAAATCTATCGCCTAGACGCACGCTTTCGCTCATTTTTTGTGAAAGCGATACCGACATGAGTGAGTATCGCGAATTGATCACAAGCTGGGACAGGGCAAGCTCGATATATGAGCCGCCGCCTACGATTATCGGCACTGTGGCAAGCTGACCCGCCGAGGTGACGTTAAACATAGATATAAGAAGCGCCTCGAGTATGCTAAGACCCGACTCCGTGGCAAATATTCCAAAGGCAAAGCTGACCGAAAGATAACCGATTGCGATCGGCATTCCGTGCATTAAGCCCATTCTAAAGCTTTTATTTTCCATTTTTTGATTTACAAACCTTTAAAAACAAAAGTGCAACATCACACCATTCCATTAAATCTCATATACTCAACGTATATATCCATAATGGAATACTTGATTTCGACACCCAAGAGCTTCTTTGCCTTTTCGACTGTGCAGCAGGGGGAGTGCGCGATGTGGCCGGATGCACCTATAACTAAGACTTTCATTTACCCTATCACTCACTATAACTGTAAACTTCCTCACACTCGAAGTACTTGACCTCGATGTCGGAGAACTGCTTTTTGACGAGGTCGGCAATATACACCATTCCGGCGCGCTCCGATCCAACGTGACCGAGGGCAAGAACAGCCTTGGTATAGCCGAGCTGGGAAGCATCGCGGGCGTATTCGCAGAGCGCCCATTCGCAAACCTCACCGGCAATCAGCGCCTCACAGACGTCGCGCTTAAGCTCCTCCATAATTCCACCGGGTGCGCCAAACATACAGGACACGGTGGAGATAGGCTTATCGGTTGCACCAGCGATGCGGACGTGCTTGATATTCAATCTTTCCTCGATGTGCTTGGCAAGTTGCTTTGCAGTCATAGGCTCGTCAAGGTGGACGCGTGCAAGATCAAAGGTTTCTGACGGTCTGACCTCGCCCTTGAGTCCAAGGAGAGAAAGCTCGCCAAACGCGATCATATCCGGCATCGTATAGTGGGGGTGATCGTGGAATCTGTATACGGCGATGCCGCTTTCCTCAAGGAGCTTTGCCTTTGCGCACTCGATGGGATCATTGGAGCGGTTGTCAAAGTGGTTATAGTAGAGGGGCTCGTGGACTATCAGAAGCTCGGCACCAAAATCCATAGCCTGTCTTATTACGTCCGGAGTGCCGAACATTGCAACGGCGACCTTGGTGACCTCAACGTCGGCAGAGCCGCTTTTAAAGGTGTCGCAGGTTTCGGTATAGTCGGTTCTGAACGAGAAGTCGTTGAGGAACTTTATAATTTTTTCAGCTTTCATAATTATCTCCATATGATTTGATCGGGGTGCGTTAATATTAAGTATAGTATACACCACGCGTGGCTGTATGTCAAGCGGAGTTAAGGTGCGGGGATTTTGGTTTTATTATTGCTTTTGCTTGAAAAGCATACCTATCTGTGATATAATACTTATGATCGGACTTTGACTTTAAGGGGGAATGCAGATGGAGCCTTACGCAATAATATCGATAATCGTGGCACTTGGGTGGCCTACTTTTGTGGTGGTCTGTATCCTCAGAAGCACAAAAAAGGAAAACAAAAAGCTACGCGAGAGAGCTAGCTACGTTCTGATAAAGACTGATATTTGCGAGTACGGACTCGTACACTCGAAAGATTACAACTCGAAGCGACGCATGATCCCGAAGGATAAGATCATTCAACTTTCCGGATGCTTTTCGGCACGGAGGGCGATCGACTACGTGGCAAGCAGAGGGATCGCGAGTGTGGATGAGATCTACAACGACACGAACGAAGATGTATAAATGAAAACGGCTGACCGTTACCGTGAGGTAGGGTCAGCCTTTAAGATTACTTGGTAAGGGGAAGGACGTCCTTGGGCTCGCGGATAAGCCACTTGCCGTTGGTAAAGTCGGGTATCTGCTGGGGTGCGCCGCCCTGTGCGATAGATATTTCGGAAAGTGCGGTAACAGCCATCCATGCTGCACCGTCGTAAACGTCGATGTCCATGGGCTCGCCAAGGGTGAGAGAACGGATAAATCGAGAGAACATAATGCCGTCCATACCGCCGTGGCCACGCTTGATGTCCTCCTCGGTCAAATTCTTCCAGACCGCGGGGAGATAGTCATCCTCGTAGCTCTTTGCGTTGTCGAGTGCGCCCTTAAGGTACTCAACGTTGTCCCAATACTCATTCTCACCGTCGAGGAATACCGAGTTTGTGGTCATAGAATACGAGCCCTTTGTGCCGCGAATGGTAAAGCCGCGGTCGTAGGAGCGAGGCAGAGTGGTGTCGAGGGTGAGGACGATAGTCTCGCCGTTTGCACAGGTGATAACAGTGGTAACGATGTCGCCCTGCTTGAAGCGTCTGTCCTTGAGGGTGGGATCTTCCTTATAAAGCTCTTTATCGTTTATGTACTGCTCAAGGCCGTGAGCGGCAGACGCTACGGACACGAGAGAAACGAGACGGTTGCCGCGGTTGATGTTGAGGAGGCGGGCGATGGGGCCGAGCTCGTGGGTGGGATAGTTCTCACAGTTTCTGTAAGTGTAGTTACGGAGACGGTAGTGGCGCTTGATGTTGCCGGTCGAGATCTCCTTTCGGAGGTCGTGGCCGTACATACCGGAGGCATGAACGATCTTGCCAAGCTTGCCGGAGCGGGCGATTGCCGTACCGAGAAGCTCATGCTTGTTGTAGCAGCAGTTCTCCATAAACATGAAGGGAGTGCCGGTCTCTTCTTGAGTTTTTACAAGCTCGTGAAGCTCATCGATAGAGTACGCGCCACCAACCTCACACGCAACTGCAACACCGGCACGCATAGCCGCGATAGCAATCTCGAGGTGAGACTCCCAATATGCGGAAATGTAGACCGCATCAACCATTTTGCGCTCGAAGATCTCTTTGTAGTTTTTAGTTTTGAATATAGGGGTTGCGTCAGGGCGATTTTCCACAATGATCTTCTCTACCTCATCCATTCTGTCCTCGTAGAGGTCGGAGAGTGCTGTAAATTCAAGCTCGGTGAAATGAACAAGATTGTCGCGAACCATAGAGAGTCCGCGGTGGCCAAGGCCTATTACGGCAAATCTGATTTTTTCCATTTTGATTTTTCCTTTCTGTTACAAATATATCGAAAAGGGGGTTTTTACTGTGTTATACTGCGTATATTCTAGCATATGCAACCGGCGGTGTCAATTAATTTTTCAACCAAATTGGTGTATTTTTTAACTGTTTTACATTTTATCAGGATCGCAATTGACATGTCGGGAGAAAAATGATAAAATAGTAAAAAAGGAGGTGCGCTATGAAAGGAATAAGACTTTCTCACGGTGTGGTATTCGTATACGACGGACTCGTTACGGTAAGGCTATCAAAATCAGGCGAGTGCGGAGCCTCGTCAATTTCATACCCGGTGCTTGAACGGGATCTTTGCACCGAGCCGCCCTCAACGTGGGAGTACCTGACCGAGGAAGATATCCGCGGACTTTCGGACGGCGGGTACGACAAGATCACTGCGGCATTTGAAAAGATACGCGCGACACTCAAAATATAAAAAAACAGGCACGAAAGTGCCTTTTTTTGTTTTATTGAACCTTTTTTACTGCTTATGACGTTTTATACATAGGATACAGTGGCGGCCGCGGAGGATTGGCATTTTGAAAAACAGGGTTATATACGGTGTGCGCGAGGAGATATACAATATTAATGGCAGAGCCAGACGTGGGTACGGCATAGTTGCCTATCTGCCGGTGGATGACGACGTCGGAGCGACGGTTATAGCATCGGTAAGCGACGTCACATCTGACCGCACAGCGCTCGAGGATCTTGCGCGATTATGCAACAAATTAGGCCTTGATCCATGCCATATTTACGACGTAGTCGATGACTTTCTTTGCCGGTAAAAAATAATTGTTAAAATTATTAAAATTTATTAAATTTTGTGTTGAATTTTGCAGATCACTATGATATAATTATACACGGCAAGGGTCGTGCGTAACGCACTGGCTCTTCCAGTTAGTTTTTTATCGATCGGATCTGAAGATGGAGCAAATTAAAAACGGCATATTAGACTTTTTGAAAAGAAATAAAGCGGCTATATTCAAGTTCGCACTTATGCTGCTTACGGTCGTCCTTATATCGACCATAACCTTTCTTTTGTTAATGGCCTTTGGTGTAGTATATTTTGACGACGGCATGCAGTTTAACATCGAGCTTTTCGAAGCATTCAGAAGCTCGTGGTACGGCTGGATAATAGTTATCCTTTTACAGACGGTACTCAGCATGCTGATGTGCATTGTGCCCGGAGCATCCATGGCATTTATACTCCTCAGCCAGGCGCTTTACCCCACATCGTGGGAGGCATTTATTCTTTCGTTTGCAAGCGTTATGACTTCCAGCGCGGTGATGTATATCGTCGGTCGCTTTGGCGGATATAAGATCTGCACACATATTCTCGGCGAAGAGGATTGCGAGAAGTCGTTGACACTGCTCCGTAACAAGGGTACGGTATACTTCCCTCTCATGATGATGTTCCCTATCTTCCCTGACGATGCGCTCGTAATGATCGCGGGAACACTCAAGATGTCCCTTAAGTGGTTCATCCCCTCCGTCGTCATCGGTAGAGGAATTGGTATTTCAACTATAATTTTCGGACTTTCATTCGTTCCGTTTGACAAGTTTACATCTGTCTTTCACTGGATAGTATTCGTGCTTATCTGTCTTGCGCTTGTAGTACTGGTCTTCTGGGGAGCGAACAAGCTTAACGTACATATGGAAAAGAAGCGCCGCGAGCACGAAGAGTCGTGCAAGGCGGACGAAAACTGATATAAAATACCGACGGTTGGCAATCACCTCGCTGACCGTCGGTATTTTTTTTGCTTTTTCGGTTGAATTTTATTTTTTAATATGCTAGAATACAACTGATATATTAAATTTATAAGGAGACTTTGTCTGCCATGTCTATCCATTTTGACAACAGCACGAAAACCTTTTATCTTGATGGAAAAAACGTTACCTACGCGTTTTTCATCAACAACTACGGCTATGCCGAGCATCTTTACTTCGGTAAAAAGATCGGTCATGACTTTCTGCTCTACACTCGTACAACCTGCCCCGGAACGATGAAGGCAACCACACCGGGCGGCTTTTTGCAGGAGGGTATTTTTTCCTTCAACTCCATGGGATCGGAGCTTTCATTCTTCGGCACAAGTGACTACCGCGAGTGCTGTGCGCACGTGAAGAATCCCCTTGGCGACACTATAACCACTCTGCTTTACGACGGGTATGACATTCTTAAGGAGAAGCCTGCAATATGTGGCATGCCCTCGATGGACGGCGGCGAGACTCTTGTATTACACCTTTACGACAAGGTGAACGGATTTGCGGCAGATCTTTACTACACCGTTTACGATGACTGCGACGTTATCGCAAGAAGAATAGTATACAAGAACTGCTCCGAGGATACTCTTACACTCAAGCGCGCATACTCCTTTACTATAACACTGCCCGACGGTGAGTACGATATGCTTTCCCTGTACGGTGGTTGGGGTAACGAAAGACAGCAGGACAGAATGCCCCTGCGCCACGGAGTTACCAGGATAGACTCCAAGCGCGGCTCGTCGAGCGCGGCGCTCAACCCCTTTGTTGCAATAATGACTCCCGATGCAACCGAAACGCATGGCGAAGCATACGGATTTAACCTTGTTTACTCGTCCTCTTATGCGCTTACCGTAGACCGCACCCCCTCAAATCACGTGCTGGTTACAGGTGGTATCAATGACTTTGACTTTGAGTGGCCACTGAATGCCGGTGAGGAGTTTGAGACTCCCGAGATAGTAATTGCATTCTCGGACGAGGGTCTTGGTGGAATGAGCCGAGCTTTGCACGATGCTTATCGCGAGCACCTTGTGAACAAGAGATACGCAAAGGCAAAAAGACCTATACTTATCAACAACTGGGAGGGCACGCGCTTTGCTTTCACTATGGAGAAGCTGCGCGGAATAGTTGACTCGGTTGAGGGTACAGGAATCGACACCTTTGTTTTGGACGACGGCTGGTTTGGAAAGAGAGATGACGAAAAGTCGAGTCTTGGCGACTGGTTTGTAAACGAAGCTAAGGTCGAGGGCGGCCTTGCGGCATTCATCGACTACGTACACTCAAAGGGAATGAAATTCGGACTCTGGTTTGAGCCCGAGATGATCAGCGAGGACTCTGATATTTTCCGCGCTCATCCCGAGTATGCTATCGGTAGAATTCCCGGTCGTGAGAGCTGCCGTGCGAGATATCAGCTTATGATGGACCTCACAAAGCCTGAGGTACGCGACTATATAGTTGAGTCTGTGAATAAGATCATACGCGAGTATGAGATCGACTACGTTAAGTGGGATTTCAACAGAAACGTTACCGAGTTCTACTCACAGGGCAGAGCGGCTGACGAGCAGTACGGCTTTGCGCACAAGTATGCGCTCGGTCTTTACGACATCTGCGAGAGAATAATCAACGCTAATGCCGAGATATTCTTTGAGGGTTGCTCGTCCGGCGGTGCGAGATTTGACCCCGCTATGCTCTACTACTTCCCCCAGACCTGGACGTCTGACGACTCGGATGCCGAGGAAAGAACCTACATTCAGTACGGTACGTCCTTTGCATATCCCCTTTCGTCAATGAGCTGTCACGTATCGGCGGTTCCTAACCATCAGGTCAACAGAATGACACCCTTCCAGACACGTGCCGACATTGCGCATCTCGGTGCGACGGGATACGAGCTTGATGCGACCGAGTTTACCGACGAGGACAGAGCGGCGGTAAGAGAACAGATCGAGCAGTATAAGGAGATCGAGGATCTTATCATCGAGGGCGACCTTTATCGCATTGATAACCCCAAATATTCGAACTATTTTACCTGTGCTGTTGTAGCAAAGGACAAGAGCCGTGCGCTTCTGACCTGTTACAGACGTATGTTTAAACTTAACACGGGTACCCACCGAGTACGTATGCAGGGACTTGACCCGAAGAAAAAATACTTCGTGCGCGAGCTTGGAATAATCCTTTCCGGTTCGACTGCGATGAGCGTAGGCATTGTGCCCGCCTTCACGCGTAACGATTTCTCGAGCGCAACCTATCACTTTGAGGAAAAGTAAAAATAAAGGACGGAGAGCCGTGAGCTCTCCTTCCTTTTCGTTATAAAAGTATTTCCTTATTGGTGCCGTAGAAGACGTCATCGCGGCCGGAGATGGCCTTGCAGAAC
>JAZOWT010000100.1:0-6152 GCA_045659365.1 Eubacteriales bacterium
TTCTCCTTATTATACACCTTTTTTTACTTTTTTGCAACACTTTTAGTTGAATAAAAGAACATTGTGCGAATTTTTTAGAATATAATAAATATTTTTTTGGTATTACGCCTTTATTATAATTCACATCATTGACAAATACAATGGAAAATAGTATAATAATTTGTAGAATAGAACTTTTTTGAAGATTTTATACCAAAAGGAACGAAACCATGAAACACGGCGAGATAGTGTCCATACTGTGTGAGCTTCATAACATATCCGGCTTCAGAGTATCCCTTCACGGAACGGACTTTGAGGAGATAGCCGCTTATCCGACGGAAAGGCTGCCCTTTTGCTCGGCTATTCAGAAGGACCCGAAGGAATATGCAAAGTGCGTAGCATGTGATACGGATGCCTGCCGAAGGGTAGAGGCATCGGGCGAAGCACTGATATACAAATGCAGATACGGTCTTACAGAGGCGATCTGCCCGCTTTACAACTTCGGAACGCTTACCGGATACCTTATGATGGGACAAATCGGTGATGAAAAAATTGACACGGGTGCTATTGTATCCGCAATAAAGACCTTTACGTCCAACACCGAGGAGGCAGAGCGACTCGTCGCTCAGATACCCCTTATCGCATCGGACAAGCTCCCCTCTTTCGTGAAGATAATGACGGTTTGTGCAGAGTATATGACACTGACAAATGCACTGCCATCGCGTTCACCGAGAATTCCGGAGCTTGCAAAAATATATATGCACGAGCATTTTGGCGAGAAGATCACGATAAAGGATATATGCAAGGTGCTTGGCTGCTCGAAGTCGGCACTGCTCACCTCGTTCAAGAACGAGTACGGAACTACCCTTAACAATTATTTGTGTGACATCAGGATAGACGAGGCGAAGCGACTGCTTAAAACCACCAACATGACGATCAGCGCGGTTGCAGAGGCGACCGGATTTTACGATCAATCCTATTTTTCAAAGGTGTTTTCAGGAAAGCTTGGAATAACTCCGAGCGATTACAGAAAGGAGAAAGGCTTATAAAATGAGAATATTACATACATCGGACATACATCTCGATTCCCCTCTCACCACACACCTTTCCTCAGACAAGGTAAGGGAGAGAAAAAGGGAGCTTGTAGCAACATTTCAGCATACGGTGGAGTATGCCGAAAGCAACGGTGCTATCGGATATATAATTGCGGGAGATCTTTTTGACACCGAGAAGGTTACGCGCACCTCTCTTGAAAACCTTATGGCAATCATTGAAAGATCGCCGCAGATAAGCTTTTTCTACCTTTTTGGAAACCACGAGAAGAAGCTGCTTATCGAGTCGGGTGTTAAGCTTCCCGGCAACCTCAAGCTTTTCAACGATGACTGGACATATTTCCGCCTTGACGACGTAGTAATTGCGGGAAGATGCACGACCGACGAGAATATGTTTAAGACGCTCAAGCTCGATCCATCAAAGCGCAACATTGTCGTTTTACACGGAGAGCTGCGCGACCGCTCTGACAACAATGGTGCTATCGGAGTCAAGGAGATGGAGGAGCTGCCTATCGACTATCTTGCACTCGGACACTATCACACCTACAGCGCCACACCAATTACTCCCAGATGTACTGCGGTGTACTCAGGTGCTCCGGAGGGACGCGGATTTGACGAGGTTGGCGATAAGGGTGTCGTGATGCTTGACGTAGACAAGTACGGCATCAACTACAGATTTGTCAAGACCGCGAAGCGCTCATTACGTATAGCCGAGGTTGACCTTACCGGTGCGAAGCGAGGCGTTGACGTTGAAGAGGCGGTTGCTACAGCAGTACGCGGAATAGGAAGTACGGATCTCGTCAGAGCTGTGCTAGTAGGCGAACGCGAGCTTACAACTGTGTTCGATACCGAGGCAATAGCGGAGAGATTCAAGGGCAGATTCTACTATTTCGAGGTAAAAGATGCGACACGGGTACGCATATCGGCCGATGATTTCAAAAACGACCGTTCTCTCAAGGGAGAGTTCATACGCTCGGTAATATCGGACAGTAGCCTTTCGGATCAGATGAAGGAAAAGGTAATTACGGCAGGTCTGAGAGCCCTGCTCGGCGAGAATATTGATTAATTACGGAGGAAATACAAATGAGGCTTATAGAGCTTTATATTGAAAACTTTGGCAAGCTTACAGGCTACAAATACACCTTTTCCTCCGGACTTAACGTTATAAATGAGGAAAACGGATACGGTAAGAGCACGCTTGCGGCATTTATCAAATCGATGCTTTTCGGCCTGGAGGACACCAGAAAGACAAAGCTCGATGAAAACGACCGTAAGAGGTACCTGCCCTGGCAGGGCGGTGCATTTGGCGGAACGCTCACCTTTGCCGTTGGCGAGAAGAAATACCGAATAGAAAGAAGCTTCGCACAAAAGGCTTCGGACGACACGTTTGCACTGTACGACTGTGCGAGCGGAAAGTTATCCGAGGATTACAGTGAAAATATCGGCGAGGAGCTGTTTGGAATAAACGTGGACGGATTTGAGCGCACTGTGTTCCTTTCTGAGAGGCGCTTATCCGTTAAAAATGACAATAAGACTATTTCAGCAAAGCTGTCCGACCTTGTCGGATGCGACGGTGACGTCGGCGAGCTTGACGAAGCGATCGAGATGCTTGAGGACCGTAGAAAGTATTACTACAAAAGAGGCGGCTCGGGACGTATAAGTGAGATACGTACCGATATCCGAGCACTTGAGAGTCGGATAAACGACATTACAAGAATAAGCGATGCTCTGCCCACAAAGGAGGCATCAGCCAAGGCGATCGCAAAGGAAATAGGCGAGATCGAGCTAAGGATAACGGAGATAGACTCAAAAAAGCAGAGCCTGTCCTACGAAAGACAGTATCTTGCTAAAAAATCGGCCAAGGAGGATGCTGAGAGACGGCTTGGCGAGGTGAAGCGCTTCTTCAAGGGAAATATACCGACTCAGACGGAATTAAGACAGGCCGAAAGAAATGCTGACAGCTATCGCGCACTTAAGGAAAGGCTTGCAACCGAAAGGCGCACCGCCGACAAGGAGAGCGAGCTTGAGCGCGACATTGAGGCTGCCGAGAGATGTATTGCATCTCTCAGTGAGAAAAAGACACAAAAAACAACGAAAAAGCTCTACCCCGCCCTTATTCTGCTTTCGGTAATATTCGCGGCGCTCGGTGGAGTATTTGCTGCAACGGTTAACCTTATTGCAGGCATTTCATTTATCGGCTTGGGTGCAGTTCTCCTTGCTTTCGCAGTGGCAAACGCGTCACTCTACAAAAAAAGCACGAAGGACGGCGGGCTTGAGGCTGAGGCTCTCGCACTGCTCGAGCGCGAGGGAATGGGACTGCTCACCGGAGGTGAAATACTCCCCTTGCTTATCGGCATCAAGGCCAAGAAGGAGGCAGATCTCGGTATCATAAGAGCACAAGCAAAGAAAGTGCTTGAGTACGAGGCTACGCTCACTGCACTTGCGGAGGAATGCGGGGAATTTCTTTCCGGATTTTCGATTTCGGAGAGCGATCCTTATCTCCAGATACGTCAGCACATATCGGATTACGAATACCTTACACAAAGAGTGCGCGAGCTCACAGCTGAGGTTGACGGGATCGTGCGCGAGTGCGCTATAGACGTTGAAAGACTTAACAAAAACGGCGCTATTACAAGCGAAAATGCCGATTTTGTCCGTGCGGAGCTTGGCGAAAGACTCCGTCGCTTACGCGGAGAGCTTACTCTGCTTGAGAATGATTACAGACGCGACGTCGAGGCGCTCTCACACCTTGACGAGCTTTGCGAGAGAAAGGCGGAGCTTGATGAAAAGCTGGCGGAGAGCGAGGAAAAGCTTCTGGTTGTCAACTACGCAAAGGACCACCTGACAAGGGCAAAGGACCTGTTGACGGCAAAGTATCTCGGAAAAACAAGAACGGCATTTGCAGAATATATGCGAACCATCGGAAACGAGGATGCAGAGCGATTTACAATGGACACAAGCTTTGGCATAACGAAGAACGAGGGCGGCACGTCAAAGCCCACCGAGGCATACAGTGTCGGAATACAGGACTTCTTTTCCCTTGCGGCAAGACTGGCACTGGTTGAAACACTTTATGACAAGGAGCTTCCCTTCGTTATTCTTGATGACCCGTTTGCACATTTTGATGACAAAAAATGCGCTACCGCACTCAAGGTGCTTAAGCGCATAAGCGAAAGAAATCAGATAATCTATTTCACCTGCTCAAAATCGAGAGCAGTATAAAAAGAACGCGCAGGGATCGACTCTCTGCGCGTTTTTTATTTTTTCTGACATTTAGTATCACTAATATTATATGAATTTAAGTAAAAGGCTTGCAAAAGGTAGAAAAAAATGATAGAATAATCATATATGAAATGGAGAGCCTTATGAAAATAAAGAAATTACTTTCACTCGGTGTTGCCCTGACACTTGCTATGTCGCTTTGCGCATGCAGTGAGGATGCCGAATGCACCAACCACATTGACAAAAATCAAAACGGACTTTGCGATAACTGTGGAGTTGAATACTCCGAGAAATGCGCGCACGAGGATACGAACTTTGACCACTACTGTGACAAGTGCGGATACATCTACACCGTTGCCTGCACCGAGCATTTCGACCTCAACAGCAATCATTTTTGCGATTACTGTGACGAGCGCGTGAACAGCTGTCTTGACACCAACCGCGACAAGGCATGCGATATATGTCTTGATAGATACATAGAGACCTGCTCTGACCACGCCGATGAAAACAGTGACTACTGGTGCGATTACTGTGAGTTTGATATGCGTCCCGAATGCACCGGCCACCGCGACGAAAATGCAGATGACATCTGCGACAAGTGTGGCATCCCATTTGAACCGGATTGCACCAACCACATAGACGAAAACGAGAATCTGCGCTGTGACATTTGCGGAGCAAGTATCGAATGCACCGAGCACGTGGACGAAAACACCGACTATCAGTGTGACAAGTGCGGTGATCGGTTAAAGAGACCGCATGAGCATACGGACACCAACGAAGACGGCAGATGCGACGAATGCAACAGCTGTCTTGTGCACGCGGATGCCGAGGGCAACAACCTGTGTGACAGATGCGGAGTAGCACTCGGATCATGCGCACCCCACCTTGACGAGGACGGAAATAATCTGTGTGACAAGTGTGGCGAGGCATATGACCCTTATTGTGAGTATTGTGTAGATCACAATAGAAACGAAAAATGTGACAACTGCGGATTGCATGTCGATGCACCGATAGAGCTTCCCGAACACATCTTTGGACCTAAATAAAAGTAAAGAGCAGATAGAACCCATGGTTCTATCTGCTCTTTTTTTACTGTGCTGATACCATCTTCATTTCGTCTGATTCAGATGCGCCCGAGTTTATTTCCTCAGGAGAGTAGAAGGTTGCAACAACAGACTTCATCGTTTCGGTAATTTCGGGAGATGCTATCTTATCTGCATGGCGCTCAACTGCACTGATGAGAATAGAAAGCTTTTCATCAATTTCGGCACGGGTGAACGGAGTATCGCGCTCGATAAAGATGAGGTCGTTTTCGGTCTTCTGCATATCCTCTGTCTTTATAAGAAGCTCCTCATAAAGCTTCTCACCGGGACGAAGACCGGTTTCGATAATATCGATATCAACGTAGGGAGTCAGGCCTGAAAGCTTGACCATATTTTCGGCAAGATCGAGGATCTTGACCGGCTTACCCATATCAAGAACAAAAAGCTCACCACACTTTGCCATAGCGCCGGCCTGCATAACGAGTCCGGATGCCTCGGGAATAGTCATGAAGTAACGAATGATGCGCTTGTCGGTTACAGTTACGGGGCCGCCAGCCGCGATCTGTTTGCGGAAAAGGGGGATCACCGAGCCGTTGGAGCCAAGCACGTTACCGAAGCGGACTGCCGCAAATGCGGTTGCACTGTCCCTACGGCACTGGATAACCATCTCGCAAAGACGCTTGGATGCTCCCATTACGTTAGTGGGGTTTACTGCCTTATCGGTGGAGATCATAACGAAGCGTTCAACTCCGTATTTGTCAGCCGCCTGAACGGTTTTCAGTGTGCCAAATACGTTATTCTTTAAAGCCTCGTTGGGGCTTGTCTCCATAAGCGGAACGTGCTTATGTGCCGCAGC
>JAZOWT010000101.1:0-12182 GCA_045659365.1 Eubacteriales bacterium
AGCAATATAGATTTGCAACCGATTTTTACCATGAGGATTATTGCTTGTGGCTTGATATATTGAGAGCCGGTCATAAGGCCGCCGGATGCTCTGAGGTCCTTGTCGATTGGCGACTGATCAAAAATTCAAGATCCTTTAACAAGCTTAACAGCGCGAAAAACCGTTGGCGGATATACAGAAAGCATATGAATTACTCCGCCATCAAAAGCGCAAGGCTGATATTGTGTTATATTTTCAGTGGAATCAAGAAGTATTATGGATGATCGCTATGAAGTGAAAATTTCACCGACAGTTTCTCTCGGTGAATATCAGCAGGCGCTGACGGTTATTTTAGAGGAATTCGACCGTGTGTGTAAGGCGCTTGATATACCCTATATCCTCTTTGCAGGTACGATGCTTGGTGCAGTACGCCATCAGGGATTTATCCCATGGGATGACGATATTGACGTTCTGATGCTTCGCCGTGATTACGAGCGCTTCATGAAAGAGGCGCCCGGTGTCCTGAATTTTGAAAAGTTCTATTTGCAGAGTGAATTTTCAAAGCATTGGCCGATGTTCTTTTCCAAGCTCAGGATAAATAACACGACCTGCTTTGAAAAGTATCATCCCAAGGATCCCAAAATGCATCACGGCATTTACATCGATATATTCCCGTGCGACAGTGCGGCAAAAACCAAGCTTGGCAGAAGACTTCAGTTTTATGCATCAAAGGTCGTTATATCGAAGTCACTTGCCAGACGAGGATATACAACGAACAGTAAACGCAAGATGGTGGCTATGAGCCTTTGCAGGCTTCTTCCCCTTAAGCCGTTCTGGAGGCTTGCAACACGGGGGAGGGAAGACAGTGAGTACGTCCACACGTTCTTTGCTGCCGCATCTAAATATTCGAAAAATATCTATCCCAGACAGTACGTTTATGAAAAAGAGGAAGCCTTGTTCGAGGGTAAAAAATACCCTATATCAAGGCATTATGACAGTTTGCTCAAGATCATTTACGGCGACTACATGCGCCTGCCTCCTCCCGAGGAGCGCAAGGTAAAGCAGCATGCCGTTCTGATCGATCTTGATAATTCGTACGAAAAGCATCTTGACTACCACATGAGTCAGAGCTTTGACGGACTGTCAAAAAGCATTCGTTAATTCAAATTTTTATCCGAAGGGGCGGTGATCTGGCACGGTGAAGCTACAGGTTTTGGTTGCGACAATGCATCAGAAGGATATGTCCATTGCAGAAAAAATGAATATACGCTGTGGCGCTGTGATAGCAAATCAGGCCGACCGCGAGGAAATTACCAACAAAGAAGCAGGGTACGGCACAGTTAAGATGGTAACTACACCGACTCGCGGTGTCGGACTTAACCGAAATATCGCGCTTATGGCGGCGGATGCGGATATTCTCCTTTTTGCTGACGATGACGTAGTATACAACGACGATATGCCGCAAATGGTGACCGAGGCATTCGAAAAAATCCCGAATGCGGACGTCATAATCTTTGGTATGGATATGGTAAAGAACGGCGTTGTTGTCGAAAAACGAGAGTGCAAAATGCGAAGATTAAGCGTTCGCAATTCGATGCGCTTCGGCACGTATAGAATAGCGGTGCGCAGAAAGGCACTGCTCGACAACAATATCACTTTTCACCAGCGCTTTGGCGGTGGATGTGAGTTCGGATCAGGAGAGGATACACTGTTTCTTAAGTCCTGCTTTGACAAGGGACTAAGCGTCTACTCGTACAACTATAATCTTGGCACGTGCTGTAAGGATGCCTCGACGTGGTTCGTGGGGTGTAACGAAAAATACTTTTACGACAAGGGTGTCCTGATCAGCAAGCTGTTTCCCGAAAGTACCCATCTTATGGTGCTCTATTTTGGCATCAGATTTAAGCGTCAGACCGACGTCGGAGTACTCAAAAGACTTCGCCTTATGTATGCCGGTGCCAAGGGCGGTAAGGAAATGAAGCCGTATCGGGGTAACAAATGAAAAAGATAATTATTGTAAACAACAACATGAAGGTCGGCGGGGTACAGAAGAGCTTGTGCAACCTGTTATGGGAGCTTGACGAGAGGGAAGAATATGACGTTTCGCTTCTTTTGCTCAGTCCCGTTGGCGATTATATTGATAAGATACCGCCCCGTGTAAAGGTTATAACGACCAAAAGCCCTTTCAGATATATAGGCATCAGTCAGGGAGAGGCTAATGGGATCGGTAAAATCAAAAGGGGCTTTCTCGCCGGTGTATGCCGTATTTTCGGAAGAGCGGCGGCGGTAAGGCTCATGCTTATAAGTCAGAAAAAAATCCCGGACAGCTACGACTGTGCAATAGCTTTTTTGCACAACGGTGGCAACAAATCATTTTACGGCGGGGTGCAGGAGCTTACTCTATGCCGTATAGATGCCAAAAGGAAAATAGCATTTATCCACTGCGATTATGACAGGAGCGGTGCCAACAACAAGAATAACAACAAGCTCCTCGCCGGGTTTGACGTGATTGCGGCCTGCTCGGACGGCTGCAAGAATATTCTTGATACGGCATGCCCGCACCTGGCACATAAAACAGTGACGGTAAACAACTGCAGCAACGTTTCCGAGATACGTCAGATGGCAGATGAGGATACGGTCGTATACGACACAAATTACTTGAATGTGATTTGTGTGGCAAGGCTTTCTCCCACCAAGGGAATCGACCGTGCTATCACAGCCGTTGAGGCCGCAATGAAGTCCGGTGTTCCTGTCAGACTTCACATAATCGGTGACGGAGTGACGTCGTGCGAGCTTAAGGAAACCGTCGCAAAGCGTGGACTTGGTGAGCACGTGATCTTCTATGGAGAACAGATCAATCCGTACCGTTATATGAAAAATGCAGACCTGTTCCTGCTTACCTCATATCATGAGGCCGCACCTATGGTTATCGATGAGGCATACGTGCTTGGAGTTCCTACGCTTACTACAAGGACGACCTCCAGTGACGAAATGGTCGTAAAAAGAGGATGCGGTTGGGTTTGCGAAAACGATCAGGAGTCCCTCAACAAAGCGCTTTTCAGTGTACTTAAGGATCACGTGACACTGAAAAACATGAAAAAGAGCCTCTGCGGTCGCAACGTTAATAACGATGCGGCTATGTCGCAGCTGACCGAAATAGTCGGATAGCTCCTTTACACGCAAACAATAGAAAAAACAATGGCGATACCAAGAATGAATTTCTTGTAAATAATATATAATTTCACCCTGAAAAGGAGAATTTAAAATGTTGAAAAAAGGTTCTGTGAAGCTGTTGGCATTTATGCTGGTAGTAGCGACGGTATTTTGTACGTTACCGTTAGCCGCTTTGGCAGAAACAGCCGGCACAAGCAATTCGACAGCAACCGTAACGGAATACGAGCACGGTAGCGTAAAGACCTATGAGGATTTCCTTGCGAATCTCAAGGTTCTCGAGACCTATGCAGTAGCATATGCCACATCAGCTAAGAGAGATGCGGGCGAACTCGTGCTTAATTTCATCCGTACCGGAGTTGAGAGATATCAGGACGATAACTGGACCACTCTTGCGGGACAGGAAATCGTAGGCTTTACAAGCTACGTTGCGGGGCAGGATGCCGTTAACGGCACAAATGCTATGGATCTTAAGGATATTGTCATCGAGGACTTTATCACTCCTAACGGTAACCAGGTTGACTTTGGTCATATGTTTGGATGTATGAATATTTCGTACGTTAACAAGGGCTCTGCCGACCTTTCCGGTTGGGCGGGAGATATTTGTGACCTGCTCAGATACAGTGTAGAAAACATTGATAAGATCAACGCCGGCACCGACGGAACCGTTGAGAGCATGACTGCATACGTTCTTGCAAACTGCTTTGGCACTGATGCTACCGGCGCGTTTGGTTGGGATGACTTCTGGGGTGACATGGACGCCTACTATCTCATTACAGAGTACAAAAGACGTGAGGTTTCGTTCAGCACTCTTATCGAGGAGTATTTCACCGCCGATCTTGATGATACCGACCGTACAGTTTACTTTATGAACAACCGCTTTGCTGTTGCGGATAGCCAGGATGCGGTGCGCAAGGCGATTTACGACGCGTATTCATCCGACGTTTCAATCAAGATCCTCGAATCCGGCCGTGGACTTTCGAGCTATAATGCTCTTCGTCAGGCATGCTGCTATGCAGTTGCTGACTACATTTACAGCCAGGCTAAGGGTAAGCTTATTGAGGGTACAGTAAACGATACCACCGCTGCGAACGGATATTATTCCGTATTCTCAAGCGACTACTCGGTTCTTGCTCCCGGTATTACCCAGGAGATCAACTATGCTCAGACAGTAGACGGCAAGCAGATCGTTTACTACGTTGCAACTGTAGACGTTAACCGCGATGACGTTACTATCATGGTTAACTATAACAACAATCAGCCTCCTGTAGGCTCAAACATAGGAATGCAGAGCGTTGCAAACCAGACCGCGGCTCTTGTTGAGAACTACCGCAACATGGTTGACGAGTATGGCAACAAGGTGTATGAAAACTTCAACGCTATCGTAGCGACCAACGGTGCAGGATATAACATCACCACCGGTGCTCCTGCCGGACTCGTTGTAATGAACGGCGTAGAGTACTACCCTGTGACCTATCCCGGCTTCTTCGCGATCCTCAAGGACGGTACCGCGATGATCGGTACTCAGGCCGACTATGAGGCAAACAAGGAGCAGGTCAAGGAGGGTATCGCAGCATTCGGCTCGGTACTCATCAAAAACGGTAAGATAGACGTAACCAAGAGCGCTAATTACACCTCATCCCGTGCGAGCCGTACCGCTATCGGTATCACCGCTGAGGGTAAGGTCGTTATGATGGTCCTTGACGGACGTCAGCTCCCCCGTTCTGCGGGCGGTGCGCTTGAGGAGATCGCACAGATCATGCTTGAGGCCGGCTGTGTTGAGGCGGTAAACCTTGACGGTGGCGGCTCGAGTACATATCTCTCCAAGCCCGCAGGTAAGGACAACATCGAGCTTGTGAACGTTCCCTCGGACGGCTATGACAGAAGCGTTGCTACCTCTCTTGTAGCAATCTCTACTGCCGCTCCCTCCACAGCATTTGACCATGCTGTTATCCATTCCGATTACGAATACATTACTGCAGGAACATCCATGCAGCTTACTGCGACCGGTGTAAGTAACACAGGTAACGCAGCGACCATACCCAACGGCTCATATTGGAGAGTATCCAATGGCGCGATTGCGACCATTGATAGAGCAACCGGTATGCTTACAGCACTTGCAACCGGTGAGGCTGTTGTTCAGTATATGGTTAAGGGCGAGGACGGTAAGGAGGATTACGTTGTTGGTGAGAAAACCATTAAGGTTGTCGTTCCCGATGCGATCAAGTTCGTTGAGGAAAGAATCGTTGCGGTTTACGGCGTTCCCAAGAAGATCGATATCACCGTTTGGTATCAGGGAAATCCCGTAGCGTTCACTCCTCTTCAGGATGCATTCGTATTCTTCAACTACTCGTTTGACAATTATGGAAGACCTGTTCTTGATTTCACCTCTAACGCAGGCTATGTAAACGGCTTGGAGTTCGTTGGTGATGACAGCAAGAACGTACGTACTATTCCCGTATATGCTGCACTTCTTATAGGCAGCCAGATCATAGCAACACAGTCCACTATCAGCCTTTACTATGCAGACGAGGCTACCTTCGACTTTGAAAATGCAACTCAGGGTAATCGCAAGCTTGCATGGGAGCGTGAGATAGAGAATGCAACAACGACCGATAATCAGCTTTACAGAATATCCGACCCCAATTCTCCTGTTACAGTAGAGTACACCTTTGCTCTTGATATGACGGCGATCGACTTCCCGGCACAGCTTGAGCCCCTTAAGGAAAAGCTTCCTACACAGCAGGAGGGCGCAACTGCATGGACATACCTGCTTCAGCTTGCTGAACGTGTCTGTACTCAGACCAAGGTAACGATCTCTGCTCAGTTCAGCCAGGATCTTGAGATAGATATTTCCGGGCTTAAGATAGTTAACGACTACTTCACACTCGCAAGTGCAACTCTCGATGGCAATAACGCTCTGACCGTTGTTTGTACATGGAACAACCAGAGCCAGCCCATCGATCCCGCAACCGCTAATCCCCTTTGCATTCTTTCCGGAATTAAGGCAACTGTAAAGGATACCGCGGCATACTTCAACAACGAGATCCTTATTGCAAACAACGGATACGTATCCTACGATATTTTCCTTGCTGCAAGCTCTCTTTACTCCTTTGCACTGGATCCCGAAAACCAGGCGAAGTACGGCATTTATCCCTACGTTCACGAGGAGGATTGCCGTAGCGAGTTCAGTAACACAGAGAATGATGAGGAGGCTAACGCAGAAAACAACGATAAGGGTGCATACTTCTCCGGTCAGTACATAGACTTTGCGGATATCTACGTTCTTAACAACGAGATCCGTCAGGGCTGGCACGAGGAAGGTAACGATTATTACTACTACAAGGATAACGAGCCTCTGACCGGCATTCAGCTTGTTCCTGACCGTCACAATTCCGCACAGGACCGCTTCTACGAATTCGATGAATCCGGCAAGCTTGTAAGCGAGGACGGTACTACAGGTCTTATAACCTTTAACGGAGATCTCTACTATGCCGTTCTCGGTGTTGCACAGACTCGCTGGCAGCAGCTTGACGGTAAGAATTACTACTTCCACCCTGATACCGGTAAGGCTCTTAACGGTGTGCAGAAGATAAGAGAAAACATTAACGAGGCCGATGCAAGCATGGGCACAAGAGAGTATTCATACACCTTTGTTGACTACGTTCTTGTATCGGGCGAGATGGTATACGATACCGTCAGCAAGTACGGTTCCGGTTACCGTTACAGATGGGCAGGCGCCTGGACAAAGGGCTGCTGGTTCGAGTACAACGGTGATACCTACCACGTTGAGAAGAATTATCCCTACTTCATAACAACAGGCTATGGCCACTACATCCACGACTTCAAGGACGGAGATAGTGTAGGATGCTATCTCTTCAACGAAAATGGCGTGCTTCAGCAGAATTATACCGGCCCTGCGATGGCTAACGGTAAGACGCTCATGTTCAAGAACGGTGTGCTTTACACTGCAGAGTTCCTGGGCGACGAGTGTAAGAAGGGACTTATTCAGGGTACAGACGGCTATTACTACTACATAAACAGCAGATGGGATGCCGTTGTTTCGCTTAACACCCAAATATGGATAGGCTCGGGAAATGACTTCAGAAACGGTATTGATATTCCCCTTGAGAAATACTATACCTTTGACGAGTACGGAAGACTCACTGCCGCGCTTGTTTCCGAGAAAATTATTACAAACAATACCGGAGCTAACGTTATAACCGAGATCATCGGACAAGTTGTAACCATCAAGCACACCGAGGTGTGCAGGGTAGTGTACAAAAATGCCGAGGGCAAGTACGTTGTAATTGATGCTAAGGTAAATCCCTATCAGGCAGCTACCACCGCGGGTGAGGGCGGCCTTGTAGAATACAACTTCGTTATTCCCACAGATGCAACCGAGGTTAAGATCATGGTGTGCGGCGACGTTACCGGTAACGGTAAGGTTGAGACCGACGATATCACCAAGATCAATGCCGCAGTTCTTGGCAAGGCGGATGGTCTTGATGCGAATGACGACTTGACAATAGCTCTTGCTGACTTAAACGGTGA
Source organism: Eubacteriales bacterium (assembly GCA_045659365.1). Classification (GTDB taxonomy): domain Bacteria; phylum Bacillota; class Clostridia; order Oscillospirales; family CAG-272; genus UBA1740. Next base: position 7,705 of record JAZOWT010000101.1, read on the forward strand.
TGGCAAGGTTACCACCGCTGACGTTGCGCTTCTTAATGCTGCACGTCTTGGCAAGATAGAGCTTGAATGGTAAATAAAAAATGATCGGATACAGGCGCGGCGCGTCTGCGCCTGTACCCCGTGTAACAAAATTCTATTGAACTTATGATAAACAATTTTATAAAATTTTGCTATGAGCAGGGGTGGAGCAACGCTATATACACCGGAGGTGCGATTGCTGCGATGGTGTTCCAGCTGTTCTTCCTCATGTTCTACAAGAAAAAATATGGCTTCTCTTTAAAACAATTCATAGTTTTGTTTGCGATATCAACGCCTTTACAATATTTTTCGATGTTCTTCCTTGCGTGGGTCGAAAACGGTTTTAAAGGCTGGGGCGCAAACAATATAGTTCGTGCATTTGTATACTTTCCGTTGTTCTTTGCTTTGGCGGCAAAGGTGGTAAAGGTACCTGCCAAAAAGGTAATTGACTTTGCTGCTCCCAGCCAGGCTTTGAATCAGGCGATAGGACATTTGGTTTGTCCGTTTGCCGGCTGTTGTCAAGGATATGCTTGTTCATGGGGTGTTTGGAACCCTGTATCTAACGAGCGTCTTTTCCCAAATCAATGGTTGGAATGTATTGTAGCGTTAGCAATCGGATGGTATCTGTTTTATTTGGCAAAAAAAGAAAATTATGCAGGTACAGGACGAATATATGCTATGTTCCTGATATTGTTTGGAGGAACTCGCTTCTTGCTTGAGTTCCTGCGCGATAATGATAAATTGTTTTTAGGAATATCCAATTTGGCACTTCACGCATTGTTCATGGTGCTCGTAGGCGCGATATGGATGATGATAATTTACGAGAACAACCAAAAGCAAGTGCTTAAAGAAAAAAATAAAAAACATCATTATATTAAATAAGAAATATATTTAGCATTAAAACAACTCTATCAAAAGGAGGAAAACATTTTGGTATTAAGAAATGTATCAAGAAAAACGCTGGCGCTTTTATTGGCGGTCGTAATGGTGTTCTTAATGTTCGCGAAATGGCCGATCGAGGTTTCAGCAGCAACAACGCTGAATCTTGGTATTTCGGGACTCGACATACAATACGATGTAAGCTCAAGCTCGGCTAGCGTAACCCAAAATGGAGCTACAGGTTTCACTATTAGTGCGGAAACGACCGGTAGTAGTTGCTCATCTACAACATCTAATGCAGTGGTAACTATAAAAAATACTTCCGGTGACACAGCAATATTGAACTTTAACTACACGGAGCCCTCATCCGGTTCAGGTTCAATAGCATTTGATCCCGCCGTCGCTTCCGGAGGCACATATTCCACCGAGCTTGCAGCCGGTGGAACTGTAAAGATTACTGTTACCAGTGGCGGTAGTGCCGGCACTGTTGCAACCAGTACAATCAGCAATATCTCCCTCTCCGCTGCATCTGCATCCTTCGATGTAACGGTTAATTATGACAGCACACTCGGTAGCGTAAAGGCTAATGGTGCGGCAGTTGCTAACGGCCAGGTTTTGGCCGACGTTAATGCCGCAAACGGTGTTCAGCTTGAGGCTGTTGCAGGCAGTGGCGCAACATTCTTTGCATGGGTTGAGGTTGAAAGCGGTTCGATTCTTTCTACATCGGCTGCCTATACTATGAAGCCCGGTCAGGACACGTCGGTAAGGGCGATATTCTCATCGAGCGGCGGTGCAGGTAAAGCGACCTTCGGAGTATCTACCTCATCGGCGCAGAAGTATGACAATAACACCACCGGTGGTGTTATTGGTGGTATAATTGGCGGTCTTACCGGCTCGTCAAAGCAGTATTATTACACTGTTAATACTCCCTCGGCTATCTTTGAGGATCTGCAGGCGGCTGCCGACTATGCAGCCTCCAGCTCATCGAAATATATAGTTTTGCTTAATAGCGGAACGCTACCTGCAGGCAATTACACAATTCCGGCAGACGTAACTCTTTTGATTCCGTTCGATGAATCATACACTTATTTCAAAAATGACCCTTATACGGTTCAGATGCCTGACGATAGATCTCAGGCTACCTATCCTGCGGTTTATAGAACATTGACCATGGCTGACGGTGCCACCATCACTGTCAACGGAGCTCTTGAGCTTGCGGCGAAGCATTACGCATCTCACGGTGGTGATGATTTTGGTGGACGTCCTGTTCAGTACTATGGACATATTGAGATGCAGGGCGCATCCAAAATTATTTTGAATAGCGGTGCTAATCTCTATGCGTGGGGTTACATTACCGGCTCTACCACTGCACAGGTGGTTGCTGAATCCGGCTCTATCGTTCATGAGAAGATGCAGGTTGCTGACTACCGTGGCGGTAATATCACAACTGACGTTACTAAGGACGGCCATTTCCCCTTTAGCCAGTACTACATTCAGAACGTAGAGGTTAAGGAGGTCATCAAGTACGGCGCCAACCTCAAGTGCTATGCAACCATATACGCCTCCGCAATTTTGCAGGAAGAGACTGTAAGCTTCATGGGTGACGGAGCTATGTTCCAGCTTGGCGAAGGAGCTCAGGCCATTAAGTATTATGATAATACAACCGATAGATTGATCGTTGACGTGTACGGAGCATTCTCCTTCAATTCTATAAAATTGATGGATTATGATACTGCGGACTTCGTTCTTCCTTTGCAGCAGAACCTTACCATTAATATTAAGTCTGGTTCAGCCGCAACCACTGACCAGGATATACTCCTTCAGCCCGGATGTATAATTAATATTGATGAGGGAGCATCGCTTACGGTTGCTTCCGGCAAGAATCTGTATATTATGGATAAGGATCAGTGGGGCAACTTCGCTTCTGCACTTCCTCGTCCCTTGGTACAGCTTACTTTCGTTCCCTCGACATCGAACAAGCTTCCTGTAGCAAGATCGGTAAATGCAGATGCGCAGATAAACGTTAACGGCACACTCGTTGTAAAGGGGGCGATCTTTGCTTCTGACGGACACGCAAGCGTTATCAGCACTGGTAATACCGGTGTTATTCAGTTCGCATCCAGTGTTGTCGAAAGCGGAAATATTAATCTGTGCGCTACTGCGACAGGTAATATAGTATGGTCGAGCATCGCAATGCACCCCATCCATCTGACAAACGGCGATGCAACCACAGTCTCCACCTCCGGTGCGACGGCAGGAACCGTCTTCTATTACCATTGCAGTGTATGGAGCACCGGTAAAGAGGTTATCGAAAACAACGTAGATCCCACCTGTACACTTGCCGGTGGATACGATTTAGTATACCGCTGCGCTAAGTGTAATGCGGAATTCAGCAGAACGGCAGTAACCGTTAACGCGCTTGGTCACACTGAGGTGATCGATGCGGCGGTTGCCCCCACCTGTACCAAAACCGGTCTTACCGAGGGCAAGCACTGCTCGGTATGTCAGACAGTTCTTGTTGCGCAGACCGTAGTGCCCGAGCTTGGACATAGCTTCACCGGCGCGATCAAGGATAACGGCAACGGAACACATTCATACCTGTGTACAAATAACTGTGGTGAGTACGGTGCTACCGAAGCTCATAAATACAGCGCGGATGTAACACCTCCCACCTGTACCGAGGCGGGCTATACCATCTACACATGTACGTGCGGAAGCACATACAGTGAGCCTATCGTGGCACCCGGTCATGACTACAAGGCGACAGTAACTGCTCCCGACTGTATTAATGGTGGTTATACCACTTACACCTGCTCAGTATGTGGTGACACGTACGTAGCAGATAAGGTTCCCGAGAACGGCCACACCGACGGTGAGGTTGTTGTAGAGAACCCCGTAGCACCCGATTGCGTTAACACGGGTAGCTACGATAACGTAACCTATTGTACTGTTTGTGGCACTGAAACAAGCAGAGAGACAATCACTGTAGATGCACTCGGTCATACCGATGGCGAGATTGTTGTAGAGAACAACGTAGATCCCGATTGTGTTAACACGGGTAGCTACGATAACGTAACTTATTGTACCGTTTGCGGTACTGAAACCAGTAGAACAACCGTAACAGTTGATGCACTTGGTCACGACTACAAGGCAGTGGTAACTGCCCCCGACTGTACCAACAAGGGTTATACCACCTACACCTGTACCGTATGTAATTACAGCTACACGGCAGATGAGGTTCCAGAAAAAGGACACAGCTATGACGGTGTTATTACCACCAAGCCAACCTGTACAGAAACAGGTGTTAAGACCTATACCTGTGCTTGCGGTGATGCTTACACCGAAACTGTAGACGCAACCGGACATAATTACGAGGCATTCGTAACCGATCCCACCTGCACCGAGGCAGGATATACTACTTATATTTGTCCCGCATGCGACGACACTTACGTGGGTAATAAGGTGGATGCAACCGGACACAATCACGTGCCGGTAGTAACCGATCCCACTTGTACCGAAAATGGATACACAACTCACATATGCTTTGCATGTAAGGATGCATTCGTAACCGATGAGGTTGA
>JAZOWT010000102.1:0-13578 GCA_045659365.1 Eubacteriales bacterium
AATTCTGCCCCCCGAAACAAAGCTTTGAATATTCAAAAATACCAACTTTACAAGCGCGTTAATTTCTGCTATAATTCTTACATAGCAAAAAATCAATAAGGAGTGTCCTATGATCACCAGAAGTGCAGCGAGCATTGATAAAAATTTCGATATTCCGACCGCCATAAATAAAGACGGCTTAAGCTTTTACGACGCGTGCGAGTTGAGTGTTTACGGTGTCGAGCTTATAGACGGAAAATTCCGCCGTATGAAAGAGCCGGACGCAGCCGCCGTTGGTGAATACATACGTATGATTTCATCCGAAACCGCAGGCGGCAGAGTCAAATTTGCCACCGATAGCAATAAGATTGCAGTATATGCAGAGTATGCCTCGGTTGCCAGAGTGCCGAACTACTCGTTGAGCGCAACTATGGGATTTGATATATATTCAGGCGAGAAGTTCGTTGGTGTGTTCGTTCCGTCCTTCGATGCTAAAAGCTCATATGAAAGTGTAATCGACCTGCCCGGCGCAGACGGTAGCATGCAGGAATATACGATAAATTTTCCTATCTGCAGTGAAGTAACCAAATTGCTTGTAGGTGTCACAAGCACAAGCAGGATCGCCCCCGGTAAGAAATACAAAAATGAAAAGCCGATCGTGTTTTACGGCTCGTCAACAACTCAAGGCGCGTGCGCCTCGCACCCGGGCAATTCATATCCCTCCATCTTGAGCCGCGTGCTTGACAGCAACATATTAAACCTTGCCTTTTGGGGAAATGCCAAAGGGGAGGGAACTATGGCAGAATATATCGCAAAGCTCGATATGTCCGCCTTCGTATTTGATTATGACTATAACTCCCCCTCTGCCGAGCATCTTCGCGCAACGCACGAGCCCATGTTCAAAACCATACGTGACAAGCATCCCGACCTGCCTATACTAATCCTATCCGCTCCTATCCCTTACCCCACGGCAAATGATATTGAGCGCGCCAAAATAATAAAGAAAACCTATGAAAATGCCGTAAACCGCGGCGATAAGCACGTGTATTTCTTCTCCGGCAGTGAGATGCTCGCCGCCGTGCGCGGCCTGGCACTGGCAGATAACGTTCACCCCGGTGACGTCGGCTTTGCCGCCATTTCCACCGCCTTGACCCCGGTGCTTAAAAATATCCTGAAATAACAAAAAAAGCGCCCTACCCGTGAAAACGGGCAGGGCGCTAAAAATTTATTTTTAGACATAAAAATTAAGCGGTGAGCCGAAGCCCACCGCTTAACGAAGTATTTAAATTTTGCGTTGAACTTAAAACGAAACAGTTATACCGGATTAGTTGTTTTCGTCTTTCGTCCAATATTCTGCATCAGGTCTTGCATGTGTGCCAATATCACAACTGCAATCGTTGGTATAGACAGTTTTATTATTATGCTCGTTGTCACAACCACTATTGTTGCTGTAAATATGATTGTGGAACTGCCATACAAACTTGGCACCAATTCCGAAAATTCCTCCGGTTTTTGCAAGCTCCCAGTATCCCTTAGAAAGATCTACATTACCGTTTTCATCAAGGAAGAATACGCAAGAGCCTTCACCCATCATATTGTCCCAGCCTGATTTGAGCAAACTATTATCATTGAAGTTTCTAGCGTTATAATCTTCCATAGCTTGATTCCATACTGCGGGATCACCCTCGTAATAAAGGGTTACTGTATCACGCTGTTCTCCTCGTTGGTCGGGATCATCAGCCGTAAAGGACTGATAATCGATTCCAGTGATTGTGCCGGGGATACGAATAGAATGCAAGTCATTGTAAGAGGAAAATGCATCTGCATTAACAGTGGTAACAGGTTTACCGTTAACGTATGCGGGAATCTCTACAATCACACTACCGACACCACCTGTATATCCGGCAACCTCGTAATGGGTAACCTCACCGGTGAGTTCATCAACAACTGCAATCAAATCTGCACCATTATATCTGTACTGCGGGGTGATAGTTACGTCCTTATAGCCCTTGAAGCTTTCCCAGTTGGTATTATCCTTAGCCAACTCCGCCTTAACTGTACCATTATTAAGATTTGTACCACTAACCTTCCAGTGGATCAATTCGTAGTCTTTTTCAAGCTCAGGCAGATTATTCTTTGCTTTAGCAAAAGCATCGGTGAGTCTGCTAACATCAGAGTTATTGAAAAGACACCAAGCCAAGATGTTACCCTGCTGGTCAACGAAGGTTGCAGTGTAGGGTGAATTAAAGTAGGGATAAAGAACGACATTCTTGGTGTTATTTGCGGGGATCTCTGCAAGCTTAATAGAAGCAGCATTCATCCAACCGCCAAATGCAATAGTACCGCCCTCGATATTATCCTCGGCCCATGCCAAAACAAGCTTCTGTGCCTGGTCGTTATCAACGTCTTTCGCTGCTGTGTTATTGGTAACATAGATGATATCCAAAACTTGACCGTCGTTTATGTAAGTAATGGAATACTTGTAATTTATTATTTCCACACCGGGGTGTGTATCCTTACCGTAGACACCCTGGCCACCACCGTACAACTGACCGAATGGACGAGAAATATTACATTTATCAGCATCAGCATCAGCGTGTTTGTGGTTCATATCCGTAACACGGTTGCCCTCTGCATCGTTGGGAACACCCCATCTGGGATTAGAGAAAGCCTCGCAATTCTCACCGGCCTGAGTACGAACCCAAGGATAGCGCTCATTATGATTAGAGAACGAACAATAGGTGTAATTTACCCAATCGCCGTAGTAGACCTTAACGTTGGTGCAGGTCAAGAAGGGCGCAGCAGCCTTGTGCTTGTCGGTCGCGTCGGTCAATTCGGTATTACCGATAAGCATACCTGCACGACGGTATGCATGCCACTGGTAAGCAGAGGTGATGTCGTTATAAACGTCCAAACGCGCACCAACCTCAACGTTGGTCATTGTGATCAGGGGATTTGCGCCTACGTCATCCCATCTTGCACCGATAACGCCGCCGACAGGTGCGTCAAAGTCGCCCCAAAGAGAACCAACCACTACGTCAGAACCGATGGTAACGTCGGTGATGGTGGTAGTACCTTTACCGGATACCTCACCGATAAGACCACCGGCAGGACGCTGGTAGTTTGCGATCTTGGAATTATGAATTTCTATATTCTCGTAAGTACAGCTGTCCTGAGAGAGACCTACAAGAACACCCATCTCTACGCACTCCGCTCTCACGTATGCGCCGTTGATTGTCAGGTCCTTAAAGGTTGCATTTGATGCAGCTGCAAAGAGACCAAATCCGCAGTTGGTGTATGTGTAGTCGGTTTTGGTATTTTCTTCAAGATCCCAACCGCTCTGGTAAAGGTCGTAGATGGTCTTGTTGTTACCGTCAAACGTACCCTGGAAGACATTACCTTCTGCTTTTCCACTGTTCCATTCTTTGTTAACGTATCCCCAACCAATGGGATCGAAGAGCTTGCCGCTGAGGTAAATGTTATTGGCAAGCTTAACGAAGTCGTCTTCGAAGTCTTCTCCGTTATCTACCTGAGTGCGGAAATAAGCAAGGTTATCTGCATTTGCGATAAGATAGGGGTCAGCCTCAGTGCCCGATCCGGTATAAGCGGTCTCGGTCTCACCGTTCCAGGTGTTATCAGTATCAGCAACAAGCGCAATCTCAGAGAAGCTTGCAAGCGCGAGAGTTACGTCACCGGTAAGGGGATCGTAAGAGAACTCGTTGTGATTTACAGGGGTAGCTACCTGAGTCATAGGAACGGTAACACCGTTCTCAACGTGATAAAGCTTGAGCGCGCCGGTGTTGATACCGGTGGTCATATAGTTCTCAAGGATAACGAGCATAGGAGTGGTATTGTCCTCGGCTACACCCTCGATATGAACGTCCACAGGACGCATCTTTTCATTTTCGCCAAGCAGGATGTTGGACTCGGTGGAAGTTTTGACAGTAACTGTCAATTCAAGGCTGTCCTTACCGTCAGCGAGCTTTACGCCCGTGGGGATTATAGCAGCCGCATCACCGGTGTCTATAACAGACTTTCCGGCAGTCAAACCTGCATCATTAAGCGCTACAGTGATGTTAGCAGATCCGCCCTGGAAACCGGGGAAGAAGTCTGCCGCAGCGATCTGGTCGTAATCGTCGCCAAAGCTGTCAGACTCGCCTGCCGCCTGTGTTGCAAGCAGCTGGATAGAGAAGCCGCCGTCACAAAGTGCAGTGTTCTGATATTCGTTGCCTGCGCTCTCCTGCATCTTGAGTGCGATAGTGATAGTATCGTTATCACCCTTTGCAAGATAGCCGCTGCCGGTCTCACCAAGTGCTGCGAGCACCTCGGTAAGTGTACCAAGCTTAGGCGCATTGGCAAGGGCATCACGGGTTGCAACCTGAACTGCAGGATCGATGTAGTAAACGTCGATTACGTCTGCAAGGTTGGTAACCTCACCGTTTGCAACGATGATGACCTTATATTTAAGAGCAAGAGTGCCCTCGTTCGCAATCTTGATGTGGCGCACCTCGGTGTAACCGGGCTCCCAATTATCATTGTTAAAGATTGCGCCCTCGGAAGCATCCTCCCATGTAGCAGCTGTGGGATCCTCCGTACCATCTGCCCAATACATTTCAACGTCAAGTCTACCGGTCTGGATGATATTGTTTTCCGATACTACAGAATCGGTAAACCATGCAAACGTCGTAGCCAAAAACGATGTAAAGCAAAGTGCAAGTACGAGAAGGCTTGCTACAAGCGCTCTTTTTGTCGAGTACTTTTTCGTCATTGTTATGACCTCCTTTGTTTTTTTGCGTACCTATATAAATTTATATCGTGTGCATATATAAATATATGAGATTATAACACACGTGTACGCTTAAGTCAATGCTTTTCGACAATTTGTTTCGTAAATGGCGCGCATGATTTCGTTTTTCGTCTTAATGCACTAATTACACTGACTTTTTTTGTACACAATGCGCAAATGTTTTTGTTGATTGACATAAGAACTTGAATTGTGCTATGATTTACCGGTATTGTTCTTATCAATTTGTAAATATATTTTTCACATTTTTATTGACAAATGTGCTATAAAGTGCTATCATTTACATATCAATTGATACTGCGAATAACAGATCAATAAAATTTTTAGGAGGATTCGTAATGTATAATACCTACTATTATGAAGCTAAGTCCATTGTTCCGGACATATCGCTTCACCTTTCCGCAGACTATGTATCAAAGGCATCTATGCTTGTTGTCATAATGTCTATTCTTGCATTTGCATGCGTTCTCTTCACCGCAATCGCTGTTAAAAAGTCTCGCCCCATCGGTATAATTGCCGCAATCGCACAGCCCGTAGGCTTCTTCGCAGCATATAAGTACGTTATTGCATACAGCACCATCGATTTCAGCTGTCTTGCAACTACCGTAACCAGTAACGTTTCTCTCGATGATGCTATGAACAAGCTCAGAGAAGTTCTTGCTGAGAGAATTGCTACCGAAGTTATGCCCGGTCTTTTGTCTACCATTCCGTGGGCATTGCTTATGCTTGCTTCGTTCATCTTCACTCTTGCATATGCAGGATCTATCAAGAAGAATGCAGGCAAGGGTGGTGCGCTTGCAACCGTTGCACTCATCCTTACTATCGTAAGATACGTGCTCATCGCTCCCACCAACAATTTCGCGCTCTTCCTCGGTAACGCTACTACCACTACCCAGACCTCTTGGGATCCCATCTACTACATCTGTTGCCTCATTCCCGCTGTTCTCCTTGCAATCAAGGGACTTCTTGTTATCACAAGCCCCAAGGAAGCACCCGTAGCTGAAGCTCCCGTAGTTGAGGCTGCTCCCGTAGTTGAGGCCGCTCCCGTAGTTGAAGCTACTCCCGTAGCCGAGACCGAGACCACCCCCGCTGCAGAGGAAAAGGCAGAGTAATAACTCTACATAAACATTTAAAGACGGATTTCATTTCGAAATCCGTCTTTTTCTCTTTTTTCTTTTAAAACATATAGCCTTCCACGTCAACCTCAGGATACGGATTTATCAAAAGGTGCTCGGGTGTCGGCTTACCGTCCATTCTTGCGCGCATGAAATTCAGAAACTCCATAAAATCGGGTCGCGAATGTCTGTGAGGGCCCGGTCTGAAAAGAGCAGCCACCCTGTCCTCGCATCCGAGGTGCTTGTACGCTCTCTTAACCGCCGAGAGGTTAAGCCATGATCCCTTAGGATTGCCCCAATAGTCCTGCATTCCCTCGCTTTGCATATAGTATCTCGGTGCGATCAGCGCACCGAAAAAGTGCATATCGTAGGGAAGCTCCTCCTCGCGGCCTATAAAGTCGCGCAGATACTCACCCATCCAGTGCGGGAATGCTTCGAACATATCCGCAAGCTCCTCGCTTTTTCCGTTCGCGCCAAATCCCGTCTCCTTGAGACGATAGCTTGCCGCACCGTGACAACCGCTGTTATTCGGGCAGGCAAACTTGAATCTTGTGTCCGCCGCCGCAGCTAAAAGCACCGTCTTGCCACCGCGGGAGTGACCGGTAATTCCAACGTTCTCGGTGTCAATGTGAGGTATCATCTCAAAAGCATCCATCACCGTCATATATCCCCACGCCCACGCAGAAATCGCGGTAAAGGTCTTATGCTCGGGATATATCTCATAAAGGCCGCCAACTCGTCCGGCATTCTTGTCGTCGTTCGCAAGCTCAAGGCGGTTGAATCTCGCCACTGCAATACCCATAGCGCACGCATCCTTGATCGTGTCGCTTTCACAGCAGTTGTAGCATCCGTCACCGGTGAGCATAACAGGGTACTTAACACTGCCTTCAACCGGGCCGACCGGCGAGGTGATGTCAAGCAGTATCGTCAGCTGCTTTTCCTTTGTTCCTGCATATATCTTGTATATGTTCTTCATTCCGTCCGCTCTCGGTGCAGAGAGTCTTTCAACTCTTACTACCTCGGGGCGCGGCGGCATTCCGCCAAACTCCTTGTCACAAAGGTCGCGGAATATTTCATCTCTTTTTGCGTACCATTCCTCGGCCGACATTCTTGTGCCGTCTGCTTTCATAAATGGGTTGGGTAGCTTTCCCAAAAATCTATAACTCATGTCAGTTTCCTCAAAATTCAGGGTAAGGGTAGAAGAATATCGGATTGGTCCACGCGTATTTTCCGTCCTTGTCTATCACCGAAATGCGCACGTAAGCGTATTTGCCTATCCAGTCCGCGCACTTGATAGGGAACTCCGCATATGTAAGCTCTTCACCCTCCGCTTTTTTTATCAGTGTGAAATGTCCGTCGGAATGGAGTCTGATTTTCTTGACGGGTGAGCATTTGATCTTGATAAGTCCGTTCTCGACCCTGAAATCGTATATCTCCGGGCCGCACGAGGAGTAGAACGCGCCGCGCTCTATCGCCTCAAGTATCGCCTCAACGTTGTTCTCCGCGTTTACCATTATCCAACCGTGGCAGGCATCGTTTTTTGCATGTGAGTCGTCCGTAGCAACACCGAAAAGACGCACACCCATACCGAGCAGCTCGTCCCAGTACGGCGCATCCATATCCATATCGGAGTCAATCGCGCAGCCGCTGTTCCATATCTCCATAGCCACGTTGCCGCGCATTTTGTCAAAGTACCTCGCAGGGGTGGAGCTCCATTCGGGATGACAGTATATAGTCATATTGCCCTTTGCGTGTATACCGTCAAGATAGGGCTGATATTCCTCTTGATCCTTCGCCGCCGCCGAGGCTAAGCGCTCGTCGTGACTAAAGCCGTTTTTCGTCGAATCGTCAGAGCCTATACACACCGTGTGAAAGCATCTGAAGCCGTGATCGCAGGGAATACTCAAGCCGTTGTCATACTCCATACCGGGTATGACCGTCAGACCAAGCTCAGGCAAAAAATTCTCGGTGTTATAAACTCGGTGGTCGGTTATAGCAATAAAATCATAGCCGTGCTCCTTATAGTATCGCATGGCCTCCTCCGGAGTCAGCTTACCGTCCGAGCGCGTCGTATGCATATGCAGATTGCCCTTGAGCATTCTGCGTTTTTCCTTAAATGCATTTTGTATCACCATGTCGGAAACCTCATTTGTAAAATACTTAAACCGTCAATCCTTAGGATAAATTACGGCAGTTTCGATATTGTTCCTGCCTTTCTTAAGCTCGTACTTAACCGCCTTGATCTCAGTTTTGGGGTAAATAAGGTTCGAGTTAGGCTCACAACGAAGCACCACCTCTTCGCCCGCACCGTGTATCTCTCCGCCGCCACCAAGGGGCGTTGCGAACGTGGTGTCATATGCCACACAGTCAAAATCGCACTCAATTACGTGACGTCTTATGTGGCCACCGTCGGTGGGGATGAGAGTCGTTTCTACCGTGATTCCGCGGCAAGGCGCCCATTTGGAATAGTGGCATCCGTCCTCGGTCATCGAGTGCTCGATACACTTAGCGCGGTAGAAAATACGCGAGTCAATATCAAATGCCAGAGTGGAGTCGGGAGATGCATTGTACATCGAGTCCATGGTTCTTGATACTGAGAATGCATAGCGGGATGAGTATGCGAACTTCGAGTATTTCTCAGGAGTGTGTGTCATACCCCAGTTAGCCCACTGACCACCGGTCAAGGCAACCGCATAACCGCCCACTCTTTGCATCGTCATGTATGCCGAGGGGATCGTGATCTGCTTTTTCATCTCGGGCAGGGGGAGTGATTCGGCCTTGAAGAACTCGTGATCCTTATCGAGCGCAAGGAAGAGGAATGCCTTGAATGCCCAGTAGGGCGAGCCATATGCGTTATAAAACTCTGCCATGTTGAGGTTCGGGTAAGCATAACCGACACTCAGAATTCCGGCATTGTCGAATATCGGCTTTGACATCCACCACTCGAAGTGTCTTGAAATAATACCCTTGATAACTCCAATGGGGAAAGGCTTCGCACCTGCGAACAGGCAAGCACTGAAGAAGCAGCACTGCGCAAAGCGGTAGGTAAGCGAGCGACCGAAAGCAAGTGCCGAGCCGTCCTCGTCAAACCAGTAAACGAAGCTCTGTGCAAAAAGCTCCGCTCTTTCTCTGAAGATGCGAGAGTTCTCGGGATCCTCTTCAGCCATTACACCGGCATAAATAAGTGAGTAAAAATGTATCGCAAAGGGAATGTAATAGTCCGACTGCTCGGTGTGTCCGTCACGGTACCAGCCGTCCTGACGGTAGAAGCTGTGGCACTTTTCAACACAGAATTTAAGCCTGTCGGCATCGTACTTTGCGCCAACGTTCTTGAATCCGAGGTTTACAAGCATGGGGAAGAGCTGCCAGTTGTTTCCGGAAAGGATGTTGCAGTTCACCTGACTGAGCCACTTGTGGAAGTTCTCCTTCTGCTTGTCATTAAGAGGATACCACACCTTCTCGGGCGCAAGTATAAGCGAAAGACCGAGTGCCGCCATCTCAACGATCCTCTGGTCGTCCGTCGAATAGGGAAGATCGCCCCAGTATTCGTCGCTCTCGGGATCGGTTCCGCTTATGATACCCTGAACGTATATATCGTCAAACTCGCCTGCCGACTCTCCGCATGCCCAAAGGGGAGAAAGCCCCCACAAAATACGGGCAAATGCCTCCATTTTTGCTATCTCGTCAGAATACGATGCATCAAAGTGTCCAAGCTTAATTCCGCCCTTGCCGGGAGTGTAAAAGCCCTTCAATGGCTCGATCATATTTTTAAGACAGTCGATAAAGTCCTGCTTTGTCTGAAACATACGTCCACCTCTATAAAAGATTTATCGTAATCATTATACATCATCGCCTGCACTTTGTAAATACCTTTCTGCATAAAGCCATCTTTTAGATAGGCTCCCCCTGTGGGGGAGCTGTCACCTTTGGTGACTGAGAGGGAATTTTTTCGAAATCCCTTGAAAAACACCTCTCAAAGTGATACTATATGTGTATATAGAACTTTACTCTAATATAATGTGAGGTTGCAATGAACTATACAAGCGAAGCGTACGATATAATAATCCAGGCGGGCCAGTCCAATGCTCAGGGCTGTGGCCGTGGCCCTGTCACCGAGGAATATATTCCCGATGAGGATATAATGTACCTCTATCAGAATTATACCAATGAGGATAAGATCGTAGACGGCATATGGAAAGCGGCAATCAACGTCCTTGATCCTGCATTTTATATTGATATAGCCGATGAACGCAGTGACGAGGCCGGTAAGGTCGGTGACTTCTCACTGACTTTCTGTAAGGAATACAAGAAAAACAGACTCTTAAAGCAGGGAAGAAAGCTTCTTGTTATCAGGGCGGGTGTCGGTGGCACCGGCTTCAAGAAGGGACACTGGGGGCTTGCCGATGAGATGTATTTAAGAATGCTCGATATGATCGACTATGCGCTCTCTCTTAACTCCGAAAACCGCATCACTGCCTTTCTTTGGCACCAGGGTGAGCACGATGCCTTCGAGGGCAACGATCCGGATATCTTTGAATCTCAGCTCCGTACTATGATAGATAGCGTTAAAGCGAGATATAATATCCCCACCGTTCCGTTTATCTCTGCCGATTTCGTCAACGAGTGGAAGAGTGAAAATATCGACATATGCACACCCATTGTTGAAAAGATAAAGACCGTTACCGCATCTGAGGGCGGCGCGTTTGTAGAAACCTCCGATCTCCCCTCCAATAACCAAAAAACAGGTAACGGCGACGGTATCCACTTCTGCCGCGAGTCGCTCCATACCCTCGGCAAGCGCTATTTTGACGCATATCAGACAATAAACGCGAGAGGGAAATAATATGAAATTTCAGATCGACCACGACCTGCATATCCATTCGCAGCTTTCCTCCTGCTCAAACCACCCCGAGCAGACTACCGAATACATACTTAACTACGCAAGGGAGAACGGATTTAAGCATATATGCTTAACCGATCATTTCTGGGATGCGGACGTTCCCGGTGCGAGCGATTGGTACAGACCACAGAACTACGCCCATATAACAAAAGCACTCCCGCTTCCCAAGGCCGAGGGTATTCGCTTCGATTTTGGCTGTGAGGCAGACTTTAATCGTAATATGATACTCACCGCAACAAAGGAAACGGTAGATAAGCTTGATTTTGTCATCGTCGCCACAAGCCACCTGCATATGACCGGCTATACCATCGATGCAGACGTAAAGCACGTCACCGACCGCGCAAGGGTGTATATGCAGCGCAACCACGCACTTCTTGATATGGATCTCCCGTTCCATAAAATGGGTATCGCACACTTTACATGCTCGCTCCTTTCCTGGGACGGCATAGGCACGAATGACGAGCTTCTTAACTCGATAACCGACTCCGAATATGCCGAGCTTTTTGAACGTATTGCCGCATCTGGCATGGGTGTCGAGCTTAATATGAGTGCCGCCGAGGCGCAAAACGAGGCCAATCTGCGAGTTTACCGCATCGCCCGTGAGCGCGGGTGCAAATTCTATCTCGGCTCTGATGCACATACCCCCACCGAGCTTTCACGCGCAATGACCAACTTCCGTGCGATCGTTGATGCCCTCGATCTTACCGAGGACGATAAGCACCCATTCATCACAGGATAACGAAAAGAGGACGAAAAATGTCAAAAAGAATTGTATATAAAAATTGCAGAGTAGCAGGCGCTCTTACCGACATCGAGGTTACAGACGGCATATTTACGAAGATCGCGCCCATAGACGAGGAGGGAATAGATCTCGGCGGACTTGACGTTTTCCCCGGCCTTATCGACATTCACACCCACGGTGCAAACGGCTTAAGCGTCTACGGAGTTGCCGAGGACGTGTTCCTCGATAACGTAAAAAGTCTCTCTTGCTACTATGCTAAAAACGGTATAACCACCTGGTATCCCACCACCGCATCTGCGCTTGACACCGTCCCTTATATGCTCACCGTTGATTACGATTCTATCCCCGGTGCGCACGTTCCCGGTATCCACCTTGAGGGGCCCTACCTTTCAAAAAACAAGGCCGGAGCAATAGATCCAAACAGTATGTGCAGCCCGAACACTGACGATTTTGAGAGCTACGATAAGATAAAATACATCACCGTCGCCCCCGAAATTGACGGCGCACTCGAGTATATAAAGGAAATGTCGGGCAAGGTCAAAATTTCTATCGGACACACCTGTGCTGACTACGAAACAGCAATAAAGGCAATTAAAAATGGAGCAGATTGCCTTAATCACACCTTTAACGCAATGCCTCCTGTCCACCATAGAGAGCCGGGACCCATCGGTGCGGCACTCGACTTGGGCATATATGCCGAGGTGATTTGCGACGGTGTGCATCTGCATCCCTCGATCGTCAGAATGCTTTATCGCACCTTCGGTAAAGAGCGTATGATAATGATCAGCGATACCGTTTCCGGTGCGGGACTTCCCGATGGTGAGTTCGTTACGGGCAACACCGCCCGCATCATAAAGGATCACGTCATTCGCAACACCGCCGGCAACCTCGCGGGTAGCTGGTGCCATCTTTTTGAGGACGTGCGACGCACCGTCAAAATGGGAATTCCGCGTGAGGATGTCTACTATATGGCCTCCACCACCCCTGCCGAATATATGGGCCTCAATAAGGGTAAGATAGCCGTCGGCTACGATGCCGATTTCATCGTCGTTACCGAAAATGACGAGCTCGTTAAAACCGTTATCGCCGGTGAAATCTTTACAGCGTAA
Organism: Eubacteriales bacterium; assembly: GCA_045659365.1. Classification (GTDB taxonomy): domain Bacteria; phylum Bacillota; class Clostridia; order Oscillospirales; family CAG-272; genus UBA1740. The sequence goes on from JAZOWT010000102.1 coordinate 12,650, forward strand.
ATATCAAAAAATGGCACAACTATACAAGTATTTGTCTTGCAAATCACCAGTTTTTGTGCTATAATTCAAGTGCAACACCAAAACAGGAGCATATTATGAAAACGAAAAAAATACTACTCATTATTCTCTCTCTCGTTCTTATGATGGCCGTATCTGTTTTTGCTACGTCCTGCGGTGACGATTCCGTCGAATGTACCGACCACGTTGACGAAAACGGTGACAGCATCTGCGACGATTGTAACGCAAATACCCCCACCGCGCACGCACATTCGGATATGAACGCCGACAATAAGTGTGACGGCTGCGGCAAAGACCTCACCCCTCCCGAGCACGTACACAAGGATAAGGATCAAAACTACGTGTGCGACGAGTGCGGCGACAGACTTCCTAAGCCCGCGCACGACCACACCGACGAAAATGACGATGGGGTCTGCGACGATTGCGGTAAGGATATCCCCCTTGATCTTAAGGATCTTACCGTGGTCAAGACGTCAACTCACGATCGCATAAGAACCGTCCACCCCGGCGAAAGCATCACCTATACGTTTACCGTAAGCAGCACCGCCGCCGTGGATAAGGTGGTAGAGATATTCGACTTTCTTCCTGCCAATTTAGCATACGTTAAAGGTGATGCCACCAAGCAGGGAGATAGACTTTTATTTAATCTGACCGTCCCCGCAGGCAAGACCGCCACGGCGTCCTACACCGTCCTCGTGCCTGATAACGACGGCCTTCGCGGTATGACTATCGGTGCCGACGCGCCCATAGCAAACGGCAAAGCGATCGATTCTCCTACCCTCTACGTTGCCCCCACCTACAATGCACACGATATGCAGAGGCTTGTTCTGGCTCTCTACGCTACCCGTGGCTCTGATTTTGATGCAAAGGACGTTCTCTCAGCCCATCAGAGAATCGCCTTCAGCCTTACC
>JAZOWT010000103.1:0-1511 GCA_045659365.1 Eubacteriales bacterium
GGAAGGCCTTATCGCTAACTCCTTCATCAACAACGAGGCTGCATCCACCGATAAGATGCTCGCCGATGATAAGGGCTTCATGCACTACGACTATAACCAGACTCAGACCGTATACAACGCTACCAAGCTTCAGGAAGGCGAGAAGTATATGGCAGTTATGGTTCCCGTTGCACTTTGGTTCGACGGTACTGAGGGTGGCGTTTACATGAGATTTACCGAGTCCTGGAGATCTGTTAAGACCGACGGTTGGGCAATCTCCAAGGCGGGCGTTGAGGGCAACACCGACAAGCTTAACGCTGCACTTGCACTCATCGACTACGCATACTCCGAGGCTGGTCAGATCCTTATGTCCTACGGTCCCGATGCATTCATCAAGACCAAGACAGACGGCTCTTACGTAACCTTCAACTTCAACGGTAAGATGATGCCCGTTATCGCAGATGCTACCTACGAGGAGCTCTGGGATAAGGCAGGCGGTAACTACACCAACTATGCACGTCAGTACCTCGGCTCCACTCTTTCCTTCGTAAAGAGCCAGGCATTCGAGTATCAGTGCACTCACGAGGTTGGTAAGGAGGGTGCTGCTAAGATCTCCAATGCTATCGCATTCGGAATCATCAAGCATCCCGAGCTTGCTATCACCGAGAACCCCTGGTACACCTCCGTTCCTACCGTTCTTCCCACCACCAAGGCCGAGAACGATATCATCGCAGGCTATACCAACCTTGCCTCCAGCGGTAAGTTCTCCCAGTCCAAGGGCCAGTTCAACCTCTTCGTTGAGATCATCTGTAAGGGTTACACCGGCGACGGTACCGACACCAGAGCTAACACTCTCAACACCGTTAAGTCCGATTGGGGCGGCCAGGGCTACCTTACCCTTAAGGAAGGCGCATGGCAGAAGCTTGTCAGATACTACGAGGATCTTAACAAGTAATCTCTACACTTAAAAACACGCATAATTCTGCCCGATAGGGCAAAACGGGTAGCGGGAGGGCTTTTGCCCTCCCAAAGCCCAAATAAAATTCGGCCGTGTTGATCGGCATAGATCAACAAGCACGCGGGGACAATTTTGCTTCAACCCCAAAAAAGTCATACGACATTGGAGATAGAAATGTATAAAAAGCAGATGTTAGTACAGAGGATAGTATGCTTTGCCATTCTTGCAGCAGCAGCCCTTGTATTTATATACTCTCTCGGTCTTGTCACCGACCTGCATTACAACAACTTTGCATATTATGCAGAGGATCCCAGATACCCCGTTTTCGAGGGTGCCAATATTTATAATGAGATTCAGCCATTTAACAGAAATCTCACCGCCGCAGGCCTTTTCCTTATCATTTCTGCGGTTCTTGTTTTCGTTTTCGGCTCTCACAAGAGAAGAAAATATTACGTTGGAAATTACGTAACGATCGCGCTTAATGCCATTCTTTCCATAGGTGTATCCGTATGGGGCATTGCGAACGTTATTAAATATAGAGAAATGTATTACCAGATAGATTTTGAAGCGCTCA
>JAZOWT010000104.1:0-6107 GCA_045659365.1 Eubacteriales bacterium
AAACGAATTTAACACACTTTTGCATATCGAAGGATTGCCCAAGGTAGAGAATTTAAACGTGCTGCCCGGTGAATTTGTCAATATGGAATACACACTCCCAAACGGAGAAAAAGTAAAATTCCTCGACGATAAGCAAACCTATCTTGGCAGTCAGCTCGAGGGAGAAACAAAATGCTACGGAATTGTCGCCAATATGGATTTCCTTCTCGTATGCACATATGAGGAAAACGGCGAGAATCCCGAACTCGTGATTTATAAGAAAAGATAGTCAAATCCTAATTTATCGTATAGTAGGCGCCGGTAGACATTTAAGATCTACCGGCTCTGATTTTGTTATTGCACTGCGGTGGATTATCTCCCACTGCAATCCGCACCACTACTAAAAAGCATAACAAATATAACAAAACAAAGATTTTGCTCCATCATGGATCGCCTCGAATATAATATTCAGCTGCAACAGTTCTTTATATCATCTTTCCATATCATCTACTTGCATCGTTTCTCCATACAATCTTTTTGCATCATTGCTCCATGTCATCTACTTACATCATCTCTCCACGTCATCTGTTTGCGTTATGTCTTCATAGCATCTCTTTACAGCATTTCTTCAAAAATGCATTGACAATTATATATAATTGTGCTAAAATGGTTGCGTGCACAACAGTTGCATACACAACGGTTGCGAATGCAACGAACTAGGAGTAGTTTATGCCTAAAATAATGAAAAGTCTGAATTACGTCAGCCGATCGCAGGCGATGTTTATTGCAGATGCTTTTTTGAGAAAGGGAATAGTAGACGTGTCCGCTGCCCATTGGCCGCTCATTTGGACCATCTCCCGTGAGCCCGGGCGCTCGCAGGAGGAGATCGCGCACGACATCTGCCTTGACAAAAGCACCGTCGCGCGTTCTCTCGTCCAGCTGGAGGAGCGCGGCTACATCGTCCGCCTGCCGAAAACCGAGGACAAGCGTTGTCTGCTCGTCTTCCCAACCGAAAAAACGTACGAGCTTTTGCCCGCTCTCCGCACGATCGTTTCCGATTGGTACGGCCATATCCTTGGTGGTGTGAGTGACGAGGATCTCGAGGTCTTTTACTCGGTTCTCCTTCACATTGAGCAAAATGCCAGGAGCACTACCGCGCACGGAGGTGGCAAGACATGAAAACAATGTTGAAATATCTGAGGCCGCAGTCCGCTCGCATAGCAGTCGGCCTCTCCATCAAGATTCTGGGTACACTTGCCGAGCTTCTCTTGCCGCTCATTCTTTCTCACATTCTTGAAAACGTCATAGTCCTAGAAAACGTCAGTATGATAGTTTTCTACGGTGTTCTTATGGTGCTTTGCGCCGCGGCTGCCTGCCTTTGCAACATAATTGCCAACCGCTCTGCCGCAAGAGTCACTATGATATTTTCTCGCTCGATGCGAAAGGACCTCTTCGAGCGCACACTATACCTCAGCGCTCGCGATGCAGACCGCTTTACGGTTCCGTCACTTGAGTCGCGCATCACCACTGATACCTACAACGTGCAGAACTTTATCGGTATGATGCAGCGCATGGGTGTCAGAGCCCCCATACTCTTGCTTGGTGGTGTGACGATCACTCTCATCATGGACCCCGCGCTCTCACTCGTTATGATCGCAACCCTTCCTCTTATATTCATAACCACCTTCCTCATCTCAAGAAAGGGCGTTCCGCTTTACACGAGTGTACAGCGTTCGGTCGACGGAATGGTGCGCGTTGTACGTGAGGACGTGCAGGGAATAAGAGTCATCAAGGCCCTCTCAAAGAACGATTATGAGAACCGCAGATACGATAAGGTAAATGCCAACCTATCACGTGCCGAGCGCAAGGCCGGTACGATAATGGGCTCGGTGAACCCGATCATGACGCTTCTTATGAACCTCGGCATAACCGCAGTTGTTGCGCTTGCTGCAATCCGCGTTTCCGTGGGAAAATCAGATGCGCCGACCATAATCGCGTTCATGCAGTATTTCACCCTTATCTCTATGTCCGTAATGTCGCTCTCCAGGATGTTCGTATCCTACACAAAGTGTGCCGCAAGTGCGCGCAGAATCTCCGAGGTGCTCAATACCCCCGATGACTATTTTGTCACCGAAAAGTGTGAAAAATGTGACACGGGTGATCACATTTCCTTTGAAAACGTATCGTTTTCCTACCTTGGAAGAAGAAATAACATTGACAACGTCAGCTTTTCGCTTAAAAAAGGCGAAAGCCTTGGTATAATCGGTGCAACCGGAAGCGGAAAATCGACGTTGATCAAGCTTTTGCTCAGATTCTACGAGGCCGATTCCGGCCGCATCACCATTGGCGGCAACTCAATCACCTCATATACTCGTGAGGAATTAACCGAAATGTTCGGTGTCGCGCTTCAAAACGATTTCCTCTATGCCGAAACGGTAGCAGAGAACATCTGCTTTGGACGCAACATTCCCACAGAGGATGTTGTCCGTGCCGCAAAAATAGCTCAGGCACACGATTTTATCGATACGTTCCCTGAAAAATATGACCATATGCTCACACCAAAGGGTACAAATATCTCCGGTGGCCAACGTCAGCGACTCTTGATTGCGCGTGCCGTTGCCGCAAGACCTGATATACTTATCCTCGATGACTCGTCGAGCGCACTTGACTATAAAACCGATGCAAATCTCCGTGCAGCTCTTGCGGGCGAGCTTGGTGACACCACCTTGATTACGATCGCACAGCGCGTAAGCTCGGTCAAAAACTGCACACAGATCATCGTGCTTGACGACGGCCGTGTGATAGGGCAGGGTACACACGAGTACCTGCTCGAAAATTGCCGCGAGTACCGTGAGATCAGCGATTCGCAGATGGGAGGTGCTTTCGTTGAATAGAGGTAGCTTTACAAGAGATCCTCGTATGGACTCTAACCCCAACAAGCACTCGGATGCAAAACCAACTAAGCGTCGCGGTATCTTCCTGCGACTTAGTAAATACGTGCTTGCACAGTGGCCGTTATTTGTACCGGCAGTTATTTTTACACTTCTGTCAAATCAGCTCTCACTTCTTGGTCCCAGCTATTCCGGTGCTGCTATCGATGCGATAGAGAATGCCGGCGGAGTTGACTTCCCGACGGTCTGGGAAAACGTTATTATGATGCTTATCTGCTATGCCACCTCGGCAATACTCTCATACGTGCTTGCCGTCATAATGGTGCATATGTCACAGCGGATAGTTTACAGGATGCGCAAGCAGGTGTTTGAAAAGCTTAACACCCTCCCTGTCGGATACTTCGATACACACCCGACAGGTGACATAATAAGCCATCTTTCTTACGATATCGATACGATAAACGCCACCCTATCACACGATCTTGTGCAGGTAATGACAAGTGTTTACACCGTCATAGGCTCGCTCATCTTCATGTGGAGAATATCCCGTCCGATGATCCTTATTTTTGCGATCACCGTACCCGTGTCAATTCTTTTTACCCGTTATCGCTCCAAAAAAGTGCGCCCCTTGTTCCGTGCGAGGTCGCGTAAATACGGTGAGCTTAACGGCTATGCAGAGGAAATGCTTACCGGCATGCGCTCCATCTCCGCGTACGGCCGTCAGGACGTTATCTCCGGTCGCTTCCAAAAGCGAAATGCGGAAACAATGGATGCCTACTACAAGGCTGAGTATCATGCCGCGGCACTTTTTCCGTGCATCAACTTTATAAACAACTTTTCTATATCTCTGATTGCCATTTTCGGCGGTGTTCTTTACATGCTTTCGCAGAACGGCACAATTTCCGAGGAGGCCGTGTTCTTCATCACTCTTGGCGGTGTTGCGCAGTTCGTTCAGTACTCGCGTAAGTTCGCCGGCCCGATAAATGAGTTTGCTAACATCCTGCACGAATTCCAGTCGGCTTTTTCTGCCGCAGAGCGCGTATTCCGTGTTCTTGACGAAGAGCCCGAGCCTCTCGATTCCAAGGATGCTGCATCACTCACCGACGTCCAAGGTCTTGTTGAGATCGACGACGTTACGTTTGGCTACGTTCCCGAGCGCACCATACTCCGAAACGTTAACGTCACTGCCACCCCCGGCACTACCGTCGCAATAGTCGGCCCTACCGGTGCGGGAAAAACCACGATAATAAACCTCTTGATGCGCTTCTATGATCCCACCTCGGGTGAGATCCGTATTGACGGCCTGCCCGCGCTTAACGTCAAGCGCGCCGATCTTCGCCGCGCCTATACAATGGTTCTTCAGGACACCTGGCTTTTCCACGGCACGGTGTACGACAATATAGTCTACGGCAAAGAAAACGCGACACGGGATGAGGTTGAGGCCGCCGCCCATGCTGCAAGAATCGATAGCTATATCGAGAGCTTGCCCGACGGATACGATACTGTCCTCTCTGACGACGGTGTCAATATCTCAAAGGGCCAGCGCCAGCTTATCACCATAGCGCGCGCCCTCCTTTCAGATGCCCCGATGCTCATTCTCGACGAGGCAACCTCAAACGTAGACTCGCGCACCGAAATACAGATCCAGGAGGCGATGGCAGAGCTTATGCGGGGACGTACCTGCTTCGTTATAGCCCACCGACTCTCCACAATTCAGAATGCCGACGTAATTCTCGTCGTCCGCGACGGCAGGATAACAGAGCAGGGCAATCACGATGAGCTTATGCGCCTCGGCGGTTTCTATAGCACCCTCTACAACTCACAGTTTAACTAAAGGAAAAATGAAAAATGATAAGTGAAGTAATTCTTTGTAAATACGGCGAGATCGTCCTCAAGGGAGCAAACCGCCAGTCCTTCGAATCCACCCTCGTAAAGGAGCTGCGCCGCCGCGCATCACCCTACGGCACGTTCAAGATCTATTTCAAGCAGTCAACCCTCTACGTCGAGCCGCAGAACGATGATTGCGATATGGAGGGTATGTACCAGGCCGCCCGCCGCGTGTTTGGTATCGTCGGTGTTAACCGCGCTGCTGTCTGCGAAAAGAATATGGATAGCATTATGGCAACCGCGCGTGAATACCTTCCCGAAAAGCTCGCAGGCAAGCGCACCTTTAAGGTAGATGCCAAGCGCTCCGATAAAAAATTCCCCCTCAAATCCCCCGAGATCTCTGCCGAGATCGGCGGAGTTATCCTCTCTACCGTTCGTGGCATCCGTGTTGACGTACACAATCCCGACGTTACCGTAACCGTTGAGGTACGTGACGAGCATGCCTACATCCGTGCCGGTCAGGAGCCCGGTGCAGGCGGTCTCCCCCTTCGTACCGCAGGCCGTGGACTTCTACTTCTCTCGGGCGGTATCGACTCCCCGGTCGCTGGCTGTATGATGGCAAGGCGCGGTATGGAGATCGAGGCGCGTCACTTTGACTCCTTCCCCTATACCTCCGACCGTGCTCGCGAGAAGGTAATGGATCTCGCACAGGAAATGTGTGAGTTCTGCTCCAAGATGCACGTCCACGTCATCTCCCTCACCCATATCCAGGAAGAGATCCGCGACAACTGTCAGGAGGACTTCTTCACCCTGCTTCTCCGTATCTTCATGATGCGCCTTGCAGAGCGCTGTGCGAGAGAATATAAGTGCGGCGCGCTCATCACGGGTGAGTCGCTCGGTCAGGTCGCATCCCAGACCCTCGCCGCCATCGGTGTTACCGACTCGGTAGTAAACATCCCCGTATTCCGCCCCTGCATCGGCCTTGACAAAAACGAGATAGTCATTCAGGCGCGTCACTACGGCACCTTCGATACCTCGATCCTCCCCTACGAGGACTGCTGCACCGTATTTACCCCCAAGCACCCCAAGACTCAGCCCAAGATCGAGCAGGTAATGGCCGAGCTTGCAAAGCTCGACGTCGAGGCACTCATCGACGAGGCATATGCCACTATGACCACTGAGGTAAAGCTGATTTTCCCCGAATATCGTTAATCGCACCTGCAGCGTGAAATAACACAAGAGCCCGGCACGATGCCGGGCTCTCTTTGCGTTTACAGTACAATAAGATTAATCCTGAACGAAACCGTTCTCTCCTCTAACAAAAGCAGAGCCGTATGGAGCGTTCAAATAAGGTATGATTTCAACATCATAATTACAAATCGTATTTAGCGAAAAAATATTGATGTTGTC
>JAZOWT010000105.1:0-52059 GCA_045659365.1 Eubacteriales bacterium
CATGACTGGTACTGGTTTGACGGCAGCTTCGTATGTATGCTTTGCGGACTTAAGAATGCCAACGGCGCAAGCGGATCCATCGTTCTTGAGGATGCGAGCGACCTTGACGATGATGACGATACCTACATCATCGGCTACTACTTCCGTAAAGATTACGGAAAGCTTGAATACCTCTATGCTATCACCCTTGTAAACCAGTGGGGCGAGGAGCTGGCATTTATCGACCTCGATAAATTCGGCATCGCTATCACTCCTTGGGGCGACGGCACATACGTTATGTTCTATAAGTCTGCGGTTATGAATGCTGCGGCAGAGCTCGGATACACCGAGGATCAGTACGACATCCGCTTCTCATTCGTTCCCGTTGGCTGGTATGAAGACCTTGATTATGCAATCACCTTCGAGGTTATGTCCAAGACCGACGAGTGCAAAAATCATTTTTACAGCCACTATGACGGCTGCTGCGTATTCTGCGGCCAGCCCGAAAAGACCGAATGCGATCACTGGTACGTTGATGGCTGGTGCCAGAACTGCGGTGAGCGCGATCCCTACTATGAAGAGTGCGGTCACTGGTACGTTGACGGATACTGTCAGTACTGCGGCGAGCGCGATCCTAACTACGGTGATCCCGAAGAAGATCTCGGTGACGCTATTCACAACGGATATAGCGAGGTTTTCGCAGGAGAGGGCGAGGATTTCTATCGTGCGTGCCACAACATTAATCTCTTTAAGAATGGAATTGCTTGGTATTCCATTGATTACAGAGACGAAAAAGATGAAATAATCAGAACCTTTAATTCGTATGGTTCTTGGAGAAGAGAAAAAGACCCCGTGAACGGAACAGTATTCGTAGTTGACGTCGAAATTGAAGGCGTCTTCTGCGAAATTCGCTACGTTCTCAACGAATACGGCGAGCTTGCAAAGCCCTGCGATCACTGGTACGTTGATGGCTGGTGTGAGTACTGCGGTCAGTGTGAGCATCCTTTCATCGATACTACTCGTCAGGATGCCACCTGCACCGAGTCCGGTTATATGCGCGATTACTGCACACAGTGTGGTATAACTGTTTACGAAGAGTTTTACAACCCCACCGGACATAACTACCTTGATGGCTACTGTGATATTTGCGGCGCCGAGGAGAAGGACGATATCGTTTGCGAGAAGCATAGATTCGATGCTTCCGGCACCTGTATATTCTGCGGATACCACAAGGGCGAAGAGTGTATGCACGAAATCTACGTTGACGAGAAGATGTCAACCTGTACCGAGGACGGCTACAAGATCGAAAGATGTAAGAAGTGCGGCATCATCGTTTATTCGGAATACTGGGGCCCCAACGGTCACTGGTTTGAAAATGGCAAGTGTGTAAACTGCGGCGAGAGCGAAAGCTTTGACGATGAAGCGTGCAAGCACAAGTTCGATGACAAGGGTTACTGCATGATGTGTGGTTACTACGAGGGCAACGGCGAAGCGTGCAAGCACAAGTTCGATGATAAGGGTTACTGCATGTTCTGCGGTTACTACGAAGGCAACGGCGAGATTGTTGCTTGCGAGCACAAGGATACCTACACCGAAGAGATAGTCGGATCCTGCCAGAGCAACGGCATGATCAACACCTACTGCATGATGTGTGGCATTTTGGTTAACCAGATGTACACTCCCTCCACCGGACACAATTTCGATGATAAGGGCTACTGCATGATGTGTGGTTACTACGAGGGCAACGGCGAAGCGTGCAAGCACGTTGACTACGACATGAACGGCTGGTGCGATATGTGCGACGAGTACGTTGGCATCACAGAAGAATGTATGCACGAAAAGATCCGTACCGAGCGTCAGGCGGCTACCTGCACTGAAGCAGGCTACACACGTACAATCTGTGATAGCTGCCAGATGATCATCAAGGAATCCTGGATCGAGCCCTATGGACACAAGTTCGATGAAATGGGTAACTGCAATAACTGCGGTTACTCCGAGGGCAACGGTGAGATCGCTTGTGAGCACAAGGACACATATTGGGATGCTTGGGACTCCTCCTGCACCAATAACGGCGGCAAGATCGAAAAGTGCGCACTGTGCGGATATGTCCTTTACGAAGAGTATTTCCCTGCTACCGGACATATGTTCAACGAAAAGGGCTACTGTGATATTTGTGGCTACTCCGAGGGCAAAGATGAGGTTGTTGCTTGCGAGCACAAGGATACCTACACCGAGGAGATAGTCGGATCCTGCCAGAGCAACGGCATGATCAACACCTATTGCAAGACTTGTTTCACTCTGATCAATCAGATGCCCACTACCGCCACCGGACACGCGTTTGACGAAAATGGTCACTGCATGTTCTGCGGTTACTACGAAGGCGACGACGAAGCTTGCAAGCACAAGTTTGATGATAAAGGCAACTGTGTAATTTGTGGCTACTCCGAGAGCAACAGTGACTCTGAGGGCGAGTTTGGTGAAAGCACCGGCGAGAATGGTTCTATCAAGGTTCCCGGTGTTGAAATCCCCGAAGATTTCGTGGAAATCGCTCCCATTGGTTGATAACGTCACCGGATTTTATTAAATAATAGCAAGCGCCCCGGCGGAGAGATCTGCCGGGGCGTATTATTTGGTTGAAAAACAACTTGCAAAAGTCACGCACGAATGATATAATAAAAAGGAAAATAAAACTAACGGAGTCAGAAATGGCAAGGATACAGGAAATTACCGATTTCAACGCACCGCAGCTCGACGTTTTCGTGCGTCTGACCGGAGCGCAGCTGAGAAACAAGCTTGAGCCCGAAAAAGGCATTTTTATAGCAGAAAGCCCAACAGTTATTGAGGTTGCACTCAATGCCGGATGCGTACCCGTGTCACTTTTAACCGACAAAAGACTGATAAACGGAGCGGTCGCAAGCATCATTGATCGCCTTGGCGATGACGTGCCGGTATACATCGCAGAGCGCGATATGCTCACTGCGCTCACCGGCTTCGAATTGACGCGAGGCGCGCTTTGTGCGATGAAGCGTCCGACACAGCCGAGCGTTGAGGAGCTGTGCCGTGGGGCGCGCAGAGTTGCAGTGCTTGAGGCGGTGACCGACTCGACAAACATCGGCGCGCTTTTTCGTTCGGCAGCGGCGATGCACATTGACGCGGTGCTTATAACCCCCACCTGTTGCGATCCCTTGTGTCGCAGGGCGGTAAGAGTCAGCATGGGTACTGTTTTTCAGATTCCATGGACAAGAATCGGCGACACTCCCGCCGACTGGCCGACAAATGGCCTCGAGCGGCTTCACTCACTCGGCTTCAAGACGGCTGCAATGGCACTGACCGACAATTCGGTAAGCATTGACGACCCCGGCCTTATGGCAGAGGAAAGATTAGCAATAATCCTCGGCACCGAGGGTGACGGCCTTTCAAAGCGCACGATTGCAGAAAGCGATTACACAGTAAAGATCCCCATGTCGCACGGAGTAGATTCCTTGAACGTTGCGGCCGCCGGCGCAGTTGCATTCTGGCAGCTGACGAGGTGAGATCCCCTCTCAGTCGCTACGCGCCAGCTGTCTCGCCGCGGCTCGGTCACGTTTCGGCTCTTGCGTTATCAACGCAATTCACTACCGAAACGCCGCTTCGCTACCCGAAGGGGAGCCTACCTAAAAGATGTCTTTGCGCAAAAGGTGGACAACCAGGGAGCCTCGCCCTCGGGGAGAGGTGTCGAGCATAGCGAGACGGAGAGGGTTAATATACAAAGAAACACGGGTATGCCGGCACAAAGCGGTATACCCGTGTAACTTTTTTCGATTGTTTTATGTCGGGACGTCGAGGACGTCGTCCCCTACAATAAGGTTATATTACTTATTTCTATTGTAGATCTCTCTGAACTGGCGAACAGAAGAGGTGAAGTCCCGGATAGCGTCGCTGACAACGGCGGGATCGCGCATATCGATGCCGGCAACAAGCAGACTATCAAGGGGTGACTTGGAGTCGCCGCACTTAAGGAAGTCGATATACTTACCAACGTAGGATGCGCCCTCCTCCTCAATGCGCTTTACGATTGCGCTTGCCGCGGAGATGCAGGTAGCATACTTGTAAACGTAGAAGCAGCTATAGAAGTGAGGAATACGCGCCCACTCGAGTGCGATCTGCTTGTCACATACAACGTCCTTACCGAAGTACTTCTTAACAAGCTTGTAGTAAGCCTTGTTCACACTATCAGCGGTGAGAGTCTCGCCCTTTTCAATGCGCGCGTGCATCTGCTTTTCAAAGGATGCAAACATGGTCTGACGGTAGAGGGTAGCCTTGTAGGTTTCCATAAGTCCGTCAAGAATGTAAAGCTTTTCCTCATCAGACTTGCACTCTGCAAGCTTGCGGTGTGCAAGAAGAAGCTCGTTTACGGTAGATGCAACCTCAGCAACGAAGATACGGTAGCTGGAGTTGTGAGGCTCGTTGTAGTGGGTGGAGAACCAGGTATGCATCGAGTGGCCAGCCTCGTGTGCGAGGGTGGAAACGTCGTCATATCTGCCGTTGTAGTTAAGAAGGATGTAAGGCTCGGTCTCGGGACAGCCGGCACTGAATGCGCCGCCGCGCTTACCCTTGGTGGGATAAACGTCAACCCAGCCCTTTTCCTTAAGACCTGCTTTAAGGGTGCTGTGATACTCTTCACCGTAGATCTCGGTTGCCTTAAGAACGTCATCAACTGCCTCCTCATAGCTGTACTCACGAGCGAGAGAGCCAACAAGGGGAGTGTAAATATCGTAAAGGTGAAGCTTATCAAGGCCGAGGACCTCGCGCTTAAGCTCATAGTAATCGTAAAGGGGCTCAAGGCTGGACTCAACGGTTTTTATGAGGTTATTGTAGATTTCGGGAGTGATCTCATCATTAAATGTGGATGCAGTGAGAGAGTCCTTGAAGTTATGAGTCTTTGCAATGGTGGTAGCCTCTCTGATACGGCCGTCAAGCAGGGTTGCAAAGGTGTTTGCAAACTGGCCGTAGGTCTTGTACATCTCTCTGAATGCCGCCATACGAACACGGCGCTCACCGGAACGGAGGTAGATGCCGTAGGTTGCATCGGTAAGCTCAACGCGCTTGCCGTCCTCGGTCTTGATCTTACCGAACTTCATATCAGAGTTTGCAAAAATGCTTCTGATATTGTTGTGCGAGCCGAAGCAGTCGCCAAGAGAGGACATAAGCTTCTCGCAGTCGTCGGAGAGGGTGTGCTTCTTCTCGCGCATGGTCTTCTCGATCATACGGCGGAAGGTTTCAAGCTCGGGAAGCTCGACAAACCAGCCCTCAACGGTCTTCTCATCAAGGCGAAGAAGATAAGGCTTTATAAACCAAGCCGCGCTATCAAAGGTTACGGCAAGGCTTCTCACCTTACCGGTGAGTGCCTGATAGGTGTTGTTGGAGGTGTCGGTGGAAAAGTTAAGGCTTGCATAGCTCCAGAGTCTTTCGATAGCGCGCTCAATTACGTTCATATCGCAGAGCGCACCGTAGATAGCCTTTGCTGAAGAGGTAAAGGTCTTCTCATGCTTTTTGAACTCAGCAATCTTGCTCTCAGCAACCTTAAACTCGGCGTTGAACGCATCAACGCTTTCATAGATCACGGAGAGATCCCACTTATATTTCTTGTCTATATCTTTTCTTTCGAGTGCCATTTTTTATTCTCCTTTATTATCCTTGTTATGGTGGTGGAAGAGTTGACGAAGCGCATGTACGTGCGGCTCGTGAGGACGGCGGAACTCCTGGGAGTCCTTGATTCTTGCACTGACCTTGCCGTCGGGCTTGATGTCGCCTGCCTTGGTAAGAGAGATCTTGGTAAGCATAGGACCGAAGAGCTCGTAGATAAGAACTGCAAAGAGAGTGATGTTTGCAACAATAGTACCGATATTAGAAAGATCGCCAACAAACAGTGTCTTAGTCTTCATAGCCATACCGAGTGCAACACCGGCCTGGGGAAGAAGGGTGATACCGAGGTATTTAACGATGTTATCGTCACAATTCATCATCTTGGAGCTTGAATATGCACCAAAGTATTTACCGACCGATCTCGCGATGATATATACAACACCGATCAGGACGATCCAGCCGTTTTTGAACACGGAAAGCTCAAGCTCTGCACCGCTCAAAACAAAGAAAAGAATTAACACGGGGCCGGACCAACGGTCTGCACGGGCCATAAGCTCATCAGAGAAGTCACATACGTTGCAGAATACAGTACCGAGCATCATACATACGAGCAAGGACGAGAAAGCAACGTGAATTTCACCGATATGGAAGTCGAGTGAAGAAAGTGCAACCGCCAAAAGCACGAAGCAGATCGACATCGCAAGACGCTTTGAGTTTGAGTGGAAGAAGCGCTCGGCAAAGTTGAAGGCAAAGCCGAGAACAACACCGAGTGCAAGCGAGAGCACAACCTCAAGAAGGGGCTCGAGGATCACTGCAGCGATAGATACGTTACCGGTTGAGAGCGAGCGGGCAACACCGAGAGATATTGCGAAAAGGACAAGGCCGACCGCGTCGTCAATAGCAACGACGGGAAGAAGCATATCGGTAAGGGGACCCTTTGCCTTATACTGCTTTACGACCATGAGGGTTGCGGCGGGAGCGGTAGCGGATGCAACTGCGCCGAGGATGATTGCCGCAGGGAGAGGAAGAACGTCCTCACCGAGTGCAAAATGAAGACCGATAAGAGCACCGTCAACAACAAGTGTTGCAACAACGGCCTGGAATATACCTACTACCGTTGCCTGCTTACCAATCTTTTTAAGCTGGGAGATTCGGAACTCGTTACCTATTGAAAAGGCGATGAATCCGAGCGCAACGTCGGATATGATCGAGTAGGAGCTAACGTCCTCGTGGCTGATAAATCCGATACCGGGAATGCCGATAAGACCGAGCACATAAGGACCGACAAGTATGCCGGCAATAAGATATGCGGTTACGGCAGGAAGCTTAAACAGCTTTGCCACACGAGAGAGCATAAGTCCTGCGAAGAGTGCGATGGAAAGACTTAAAAGTATTTGCATTAGTTTACCTCTGAAAGTTCCTCTTTCAATAAAAAGTCATTTTTATTGGGCTGTCATCAGTAAAAGACGACAGCCCATTTATTAGCGTATTATATACTAGCACAAAATACCTGCATTTGCAAGCCTTTTTATATATTTTTTTAAAATTATTCTTCTATGGAAACCTCGCCACTGATATCGCGCTCCATAAGCTCCTTTACAACGTTGGCGTCGTTATACTTTGAGAAGAGGTAATAAAGCTTTGCAACGGCAGCCTCGGTGGTCATATCAAGTCCGCTCACGGCACCTGCCGCAGTCAGATACATACTTGCCGCATAGGCTCCAAGCTCGACCATTCCCTTGCCGCACTGTGAGGTAACGACTATCACTGTGCCGCGCTCACGTGCCGCGTGAAGCAGAGGAGCAAGCGAGTGACCGTCGGGAATATTTCCGGCACCGAATGCCTCAAGCACGATTCCGCGCACACCGCCGTCAAGCACTGCCGCAAGCAGGTCGTATGAGAAGCCGGGGAACATTTTAATTACCGCGATCGGCACGTTTCCAACCTCAAAGAGTGAAAAGGGCTCTTCCCTTTTGCCAAGGAGGAACTTCTTACGATAGGTGATAGAGGTACCGACGTCAGCAAGCTTCGGGTAGTTGGGTGATGCGAACGCCTCAAGATCGTCGGCGGAAACCTTTGTAGTACGGTTGCCGCGATAAAGCATACCGCCAAAGTACAGGCACACCTCACGCACCTCGCC
Source organism: Eubacteriales bacterium (assembly GCA_045659365.1). Taxonomy (GTDB): domain Bacteria; phylum Bacillota; class Clostridia; order Oscillospirales; family CAG-272; genus UBA1740. The sequence goes on from JAZOWT010000105.1 coordinate 7,745, forward strand.
CGATGCTGCAACGAGCATCGACGTTACAAGATTATCTATACCGTCGCTACGCATACGGCACAGGGGGATCTGCGAGCCGGTGAACACGACCGCCTTATCAAGTCCCTCAAGCATAAATGACATTGCCGATGCAGTATATGCCATCGTGTCAGTTCCGTGCAAAACGACAAATCCGTCAAAGTCGTCATATCTGTCGCGTATAAGCCTGCCGATCTCATTCCACTCGCGCCATGTTACGTCCGAGGAGTCAAGCAAGCGCGAAAGGCAGATGACCTCATAGCTCGGAAAACCGGGGAGATTCACGTCGTGAATTTTATAAAGCATTTCAGGAAATGCCTTAGGGTTCGGCATATAGCCGTTTTCGGTAGGCATCATACCTATGGTGCCACCCGTGTAAATTACACAGACATTCTTTTTCATTATTCCACCACTTTACTCGGTAACTATTTTCGCGATTCTGACAACGACGCTCTGGCCGTAGGGCTGGGGTGTCGGGTAGAGCTTTACCCTGTCACCGTCCTGCTTATATTCCACTGCATCGCCACTCTCAAGCCATGTGATGCTCTTCACCTTGGCACCAAGGTCAAGGCTGATCGAGTATCCCTCGCGCTGGTCATCAGTAAGGGCAACGTTACGGTTGCCGCCCATAGGAAGCTCGTGGCAGAAGAGGTAGTAGGCATTCTCGCCCTGCATTACAAAGTCGTCACCGTCTACCTCGATCTGAGTAGGCTTTGTACCGACACAAGCCTCGGAAAATTTGTCGATCCATTCACCAAGAGTGCGAAGCATCGCGGTATCGAGGGTGCGAAGCTTTCCGCTTGCCAGAGGGCCGACGTTCATAAGGAAGTTGGAGCCAAAGCGACGGCAAACACAGTAATCGCGGATTATATCTGCAAGGGACTTGAAGTTGTAGTCAAGAGATGCATAGCCCCAGTGATCGCCAAACACCTGACACATCTCGCTGGCGATATACTTAGGCGAGTCGCCCATATTGATGGGCTGAGGCTTACCGCGCTCAAAGGTAACCGAGTCAAGCTCGATATGTCCGAGCGCACCTCTTGCATGCAGACCGGTGTTGTTGATTATCATCGCATCGGGCTGGTGCTTACGGATAAGGGAGTAGAGAGCATCCTCCTCCCAGTCGGCACCCTTTTTATCCCACGTGCCGTCAAACCAGAGTCCGCCGATCTTACCGTAGCGGGTGCAGAGTATCTCAACGCTTGCGCGAAGATATTCAAGGTACTTTTTGAAATCGTTGTTGTAGCTTTCCTCATGCCAGTCAACGAGGGTGTGATAGAAGAAAGGAACAATGCCCTCGGTATTACAAGCATCTACAAACTCGCGAATAAGATCGCGTCCGGCAAGAGCATGAGGTGCATCGTAATCACTGATCGGCGAAGCATCATAGAGGGAGAATCCCTCGTGATGACGGGTGGTGAGGGTTATGTATTTACAGCCTGCCGCCTTCGCGGTTTTTACAAGCTCGATCGCCCAGTCGGGATCGGGGTTAAAGCGTTCGGGAAGCTTCGAGTATTCCACGGGGTCAAGCTTACAGGAATAAAGCGACCACTCTCCCCTGCCGATTATACTATAAAGACCGAAATGAACGAACATTCCAAACTCAAGTGCTTCAAAATTCTTAATACGTTGCTCAATTATCATGACATTCTCCTTAAAATACAGTCGCAAAAATTACGCCGGTTACTCCGAATGCGATTCCTGTAAGTCCGCCGCAGACCACGTCGCGCACAAAGTGTATGCCGAGCAGCACGCGTGTTGTGGCAATAAGGATCGCAAGAATTAAAAGTGCCGCAAAAACCATGGGGCTTACCAGCCATGAGAGTGTAGAGATGACAAACGCGGAATAGCAATGTCTACTCGGGAACGATTCACCCTTTTTCTCTCTCGGCTTAACTGTGTAAAAGCTGTAAACCTCGTAGGGCCTTGGGAGATTTATAAGCTTTCTGGCAACGGTCACGGCAAGATATCCGATCGCCGCCGCACCGGCAGCAATAACCGCATCAAGCCAATCGTCACCAAGAGCGAGAATCACCAGGTTTAAAGCGAAAAAGACAACGTTTGTACAGACACATGCCTTACCGATAATGGCGAGGCACTTTTTCTTTTTTTCAGATGCATATACAGTACGTAACAGCTTCTCCATCCTTAACCTCCCTGCGATTTCTATCAAGGAGATTTTAACACACAATTGAAGAGAAAGTCAATAGATTTACATTATTTTTAAAAAGTATGCACCTATGCCGCGAGCACGCGCATGACCGAAACGGTGAGGTCATCTTTGGTTTTTGATTTTTCACGCGCCAGGGCAAGAAGCTCCTCGGCATACTCACCCGCCGATTTGTTGGTAGGCTTAGCAAGAAATTCAAGTAGCCACGGCACCTCATCCGGAAGCACCGAAACACCGTCAGAGAGCATTACGACGTAGTCGCCGCCCTCAACCCTTGCCACAACGCGCTCCGAATCCACGGAGGAGGAAAGCCCTACGGGAGCGGTGCGGGAGCGGATGCGGTATATCGAATCATTATGCTTGACGTACGAGGGGGCGGCGCCGCATTTTGTGAAGCTCGCTTCCCCTGTGACAAGGTCAAACGAAAATATATCAACAGTGGTCGAGCACTCCTCACCGCGGTGCTTGATTATGCCGCTTAGGGAGTCGAGCACCAAGGACTCGTTACCGGTACGAAGCATCTCGGAAAGAAAACGACAGGCAAACCGGGAGGTACGCATAGCCACAACGCCCGAGCCCATTCCGTCACAAAGCAGAGAATAAAAAACCTCGCCGCGCTCTACAAAGTCGACACTGTCGCCCGAAAGACCGGTGCTGGGAGAGGCAAGCGAGGCTGTCGCGCTCTCAATTTTCCACACGGGTGCGGTCTTACACTCCAAAACGGTGATATTTTCACTGCTCTCGCAGGACAAAATCTCAAGCCGCGATCCCATCACCCGACCAAGCTCGGAGAGTACGTTAGCGGTGGCAAGCTCCCTGCCGGGCGATTGCTCGGCGGCAACGATAACTCTACCCTTTCCTTCCCCTAAAACGCGCACACACCCCTCGGGAAACCCAAGAGATACAAGCGCACCGGTAAGCCTTTCTGATAAAGCCACGTCAATTTCAGATAAATTCATAGCATCAAGCCGACTGCCGCCAATCAGCTTGGATATGACCTCATATTCGCCGGCAAGGTCATCCATCCGGCATTTCTCGTAGCACTCGCGCTCATACTCTCCACACAGATGTAGTAGCTCCTCGCAAACCTTCTCTGCGCCCTCCGAATGCCCCAAAACACGGGCTATATCCACCGCGCAAACGCACTCGCCCTTATATAGCTTTGATGCAATTGCATCGATTTTTTCTTCACACGGGGTGGGGTCAAGCGAGGACGTGGCAACTATAACGATATTCCTGTACTCCTCAAAATCGCCACGCGACGATCCCTGCCCATACTCCTTGATAGCACCTGCCGCGAGAATCAATGAGGACTCAAGCGAGTCGGACTCGCGAAGCTTGTCACGACACCGTCTTACCGCCTCGTCGGCTACCGTTTGTCCAAGATGAGAGCTCTTGGCAACCTCCTCAGTGCCGGACTCCCGCCTTGCGCCCTTCAAATACGGAGTCATCAGCATGGCGGCAATACCATACTCGGGCATGGTTGAGAGAAAATCAACAAGCCCACCGGCATAAGCACACCAAGCGCAAAGAAGCGCGCCGCCACCAAACAAGGCATATCCAAGCCCGATAGAGAAAAGAAGCCCCGAGCCAAGTCCGGCAAGGGCAAAGGCGACGGCCCCGGTAGCACTTATACCTATCGCACTCACAAAGCCCACAACACCTGCGCGTATAGGCCCGAACCTGCGAGCCACGAAGAGGGTTATTGCACCGACGAATATGTAGGAAAGCGAGATACCGAAGAAATCGTATCCATCAAGAGAAAACGCAGTAAAAAAGCAAAGCAAAAGTGAGGAGATCTGAAAGAGGATGAGCGCCGCGCTCTCGCGATCATTTCGCTTGCCGGAAAATATCCTGCGCCCCTTTCCGAAAAGCTCGACAGGATCTATATCATAGGTGAATACACCGAAGAACGAAAAGGCCAATGCGACCGTTAAGAGCACACCCGTGCAACCAAAAAGGATAGATGAGAGTGAAAACGAGCCCAAAAGAACCTGGTAAAGCGCACCAACAAACGAGCCTATCGCCGCCGATGCTACCCTCATCACGTACGGCTCACAGAAAAGCCGCTCAGCCATGCCGTCCTCACCCTTGATGCCGCCCGAAATTATGATGCGCAGAAACACGATTATCAGTGATATTATTGCATGCAAAAGCCCGGTACGGCCGAGCGAAAGCGATCCAAAAAGCATACCCGCAAGTGCCACTCCCACGCGGGATGGAAGTGTGGCGACGAGCGCCGCACCAAGGGGGTATGAGCCGAATGCTATATGACAACGCGAGAAAAACAGAGAGAGCAGAAGCACCGAGATATCCACGACGATCGCGCCCTTTGTCTGCCGTCTGCGCTCAGCCTCCCGCCTTGCGCTTGAAATTATTCCGTCGAAAAACGACCAGCGCTTAGGTGTTTTTCTTTTATCCATAAAACAACCTTCCTTCTTATTTAAAGTTATATCCCGATTTTACCACGTCGTATCAAAAAATACCGTCGCTTTTTGCGAGCGGCGGGGTAAAAGGCATGACGGTGGCGGCAGAATGCTGTAAAACCCTGTCGCAGGGTGGGGAGTGCGGTTGATTTGTGAGAAAATTTGCTTTATTTAAACCGAATATTCAGGGCGGTTATTGAAATACGCTTTATTTTATGATAAAATATTTACAAAACGTTTGACGATGGGATGGAGACCAAGGTGAAAAGCGGAGCAGTTATAATATACAAGGAACAGAATATGTCCTCGCAGGGAGCGGTGTCACGCCTGAAGCGTATTTTAGGCGAGAAAAAGGCCGGCCACACCGGAACACTCGACCCGCTTGCGACCGGTGTTTTACCCATACTTGTAGGACGCGGTGTAAAGGCGAGCGAGTATATTCTCACCGAGGACAAGCACTACCGCACCACCCTGCTTCTCGGCATCACGACCGATACCGAGGACATAACCGGCACCACTCTTACGGAGTGTGACGAAATTCCCGACGAGGCGGCAGTAAGACGTGCGGTTCAGGGAATGGTTGGCGAGATCGAGCAGGTCCCCCCTATGTATTCGGCAATCAAGGTTGGTGGCAGGAAGCTTTATGACCTTGCGCGCGAGGGCAAGACCATCGAACGCGAGGCGCGTCTTATCACCGTCTACTCTATCGACTGTGAGAAGCTTTCCGATAAGGAATATGCCCTTGACGTCCACTGCTCTAAGGGAACCTACATACGCACGCTTTGTGCAGATATAGGCAAGGCGCTTGGATGCGGCGGCACGATGAAAACGCTTGAGCGCACCGAGTGTGCCGGCTTCACCCTCAAGGATGCACACACACTTGAAGAAATAGAAAAAATGTCCGAGGAGGAGCGAGAAGCACTCATAATCCCGACCGAGGAGCTCTTCCCCACCGTTGAGTCACTGACACTCTCACCCTTTTTCACAAGGCTTGCAAGATGCGGTGTGGAGATATATTTAAAGAAGATCAACGTCACAGCAGAGGTCGGAAAGAGATTCAAGCTCTTTGACGAGAGCGGCTTTTTCGCCCTTGGAGAGGTGCGCGAGTTTGATGACGGACTCGCCATCAAGCCCATCAAGCAATTTGATATATAAAGGAGAAAAGCATGGCAAGAGTATTCTCTAGGGAGCAGCTCTCGGCAATAGAAACGCGCGACCGCACACTGCTTGTTTCAGCGGCAGCGGGATCGGGCAAAACAACCACCCTGACCGAGCGCATTATCCGTTCCCTGCTTGACGAAAGCCGGCCTGAAAGCCTTGAAAATATGCTGATCGTAACCTTTACCAATGCCTCCACTGCCGATATGGGGCGCAAGATTGCCGAGGCGTTAAAGGAAGCGATCAAGGAAAATCCGGAAAACAAAAGACTGGAAAAGGAGCTGTATCTGCTCCCCTCCGCACGCATAAGCACGATAGACTCCTTTCTCAACGAGGTCGTCCGCACCAATGCCGAAAGGGTAGGCATACCGCCCAACTACCGACTGGCGGAAAAGGCCGAATGCACAATACTTGAATGCGCGCTTATAGACAATCTTATAGCGGCGGCATTTGACGGCGCGCTGCCCGAGGTCGGCACACCGGATGAATTCGAGGCAATGTGCGACTGTCTTACCGACTCAAAATCCACGCGCAATCTTTCGGATATTTTCCGACTTTTGCACAACAAAAGCAAGAGCGCGATCGAGGGTGTGGGCATTTACCAGGTTCTTGCAAACAATTATTTACAAAAAGAGGGCTTTTCCGTAGAGGATACCCCTTATGGTCAAGACCTGATAAGTCTCACAAAGGATGCTATTAAATTTTACACGGGTATGCTCTTTGCCTTAGCAGACGAGCTTAGCGCAGGCACCGCCGCAGAGCAGGCGGATGCAGACGTACACAGACAAAATGCAGAAAAACTCTCAGGTCTTGAAAATCTTGATACGTATGTAAAATTCCGTGACGTATTGCAAAATCTCAAATTTGCGGATATGCCACGCTGCCCCAAAAACGACCACACCGAGATGCTTGATTTCGGGCGCGACGAGTTTACAAAAATCAAGAAGCAATTAAGCAAGCATTACACCGAATTTTATATCTACACCGAGGAAATGTGGCGCGCGCTTTTCTCCGAGCTTTACTCAAAGCTTTCCTGCCTTGCAAGGTTTATGAAGGTCTTTGACACTGCATACACAAGAGAAAAGGTGAAGCGCGGAATGCTCGAGCACTCTGACGTTTCACGTTTTGCTTATGCCTGCCTTTACGATGAGGACGGTAAGCCGAGCGATATCGCCGAGGCATATGCAAAGCGCTTCACGTCTGTATATATAGACGAGTATCAGGACGTCAACGCGCTTCAGGACGCGATCTTCTCAGCTGTTTCAAAAAACAACCGCTTCATGGTTGGAGATATAAAGCAGTCTATATATAGCTTCCGATCCGCAAAGCCGGAAATATTCGCAGAGATGAAGAGCCGTTTTCCGAAGCTCGAGAGCGGCACGTATACCCCCGCATCATCCATCTTCATGTCACAGAACTTCCGTTGTGACCGAGGCATCATCGACTTTACCAACGAGGTCTTTGACCGTATGTTCGGCATAGTCAAGGACAGCATCGGATTTATGCCCGAGGATGCGCTTGTATTCTCAAAGGTATATAAGGATGGCAAGGAGCCACCCTACCAGCCAACACAGATATATCTTATCAAAAAGCCGGAGAGCGACGATCTTCTTGAAGAAAAAACCTACGAGCTTCGCTTTATCGCAAGAAAGATACGCGAGCTTATAGATACCGGACACCTCGCAAACGGCGATGCGATCAAGCCCTCCGACATAGCTATTCTTCTTCGTAAAAAGGACGGCATCGAGAGTCTCGCGGCAGCACTCGAGGACGAGGGTGTGCCCTGTGAGGCGTCAAACCCGCCCGGATACTTTATGAATTCCGAGGTGCTTCTGACACTCTGCCTTCTCAACGCGATCGACAATCCGCAAAAGGACGTATATCTGGCGGGACTCATGTGCTCGCCGCTTTACGGCTTCACGGCCGACGATCTTCTGACCTACCGCATGACCGACCGCGACGGCACACTCTGGCGCGCGGTATGTAAATATGCCGAGGAAAGTCCGGAGGACGAAAGACTCAAGCGCTTCATCTCCTCGCTCGCACATTACAGATGCCTTGCCGAGGGAATGAACGTCGATGCACTTATCTGGCGACTTTACAACGAAACGGGACTTCTTGCCCTTGCATCAAAGCACGGCGGCAAGGACAACCTGATGCTCTTGTATAACTACGCGCGTAAGTTTGAGGGCTCCTCATTCAAGGGGCTTTACAGCTTTATAAACTACGTAAATAACGTTGCCGCGCGCGACGACGGACTCGAGGACTCGGACAACAAGCTTACCGACAACAACACCGTTAAGATCCTGACGGTGCATTCCTCAAAGGGACTTGAGTACCCGATCGTGTTCCTTTCTGAGGCATCGCGCAAGCTTACCAACAGAGACCTGAATGACCGCATCGCGTATGCAGAGGGATACGGAATGTCCTTTAATCTTCGCGGCCCCGACGGACTCTCGCTGGTGCGAAACCCAATACAGAGCATCATACACGAAAGAATAAACCGCAAGTTCTACGAGGAGGAGCTTCGAATCCTGTACGTAGCACTCACACGAGCAAAGGAGCGCCTGTTTGTTACCGGTGATATGAAGGCAAAGTCACCCGAGGCATACTTTGCGGAAATGGAGATCAGCGGACAGGCACTGACACCGTTTGGTATAACCAGGCTTAACTCCTACCTCGATATGATAATGGCCTCCGGCGCCGGCGCCAAGGTCGAATATATCGACGATTTCGACCCCCAGGATGCACAGGATGTCTTAAATATCCCGGAACGTACACCGAATTTCAATACCGCAGTCGAAAACTCAACCGACGGTGCCGACAAGATCTACAAGGAAATATTGGAGCGATTCCTTTACGAATACCCCCACCGCGTGGCTACCGAGATCCCCGAAAAGATGTCGGTTTCCAGGCTTTATCCCACTGTTCTTGACGGCAGTGAGGAGTCGGTTCTGCTCTTTGATGACGGGAAAGCGGAGCACGAGGCGGCAGAGGGAGAGGTTGTGCGCCGTAATGCCCTACCCGACTTTATGACGGGCACCGAGGCGGACGAGAGCGCGCGCCGCGGAATTGCCACACACATGGTGCTTCAGTTCTGCGACCTTGAAAATTTGAAATCAAACGGCGCACGCGCAGAGCTTGAAAGACTGCACGACCTGGACTTTCTCTCATCGCGCAACAAGGATAGAGTACGTATCCGTGAGATCGACCTTTTTGCAAGATCCGAGCTGTTCCAAAGAATGCTGACAGCGAAAACGCTTTACCGAGAATTGCGCTTCAACTGTCGCTTGCCTGCCCACCTTTTCACCAAGAATGAGGAAAAACAGGCCGAATTACGCGACACGGGTATACTCGTACAGGGTGTTATCGACTGTCTGATAGAAGATGGCGAGGGCAGGCTACACCTTGTAGATTACAAGACCGACCGACTGACTAAGGAGGAGCTTGCCGACGTTGATGCCGCATCAAAAAAGCTTAACAGTAAGCATGCATTACAGCTTTCGTACTATGCTATGGCAGTCAAGAAAATGTTCGGACGTGAGCCAAGCACAGTCAGTGTATATTCAATGCCCCTCGGTCGCACGGTAGCGATCGATATCAAAAAATAAACAAAAAAAAGAGAGAACAAATCAGCTGAATAGCCGAGATGCTCTCTCTTTTATTTTATTTTACAACAACAAGATTCTCGACGATCCTGTCCATTCCATAGTTGTAATAAACGTTTTCATCGAAATATTCGTCACCGTAGTAATCAAGCATTTCCTCCTTGATCTCTGCGGCGCGCTTATCGTACGCCTCACCGGTAAGCTTTGAAAGCTCCTCGGCATTGATCTCAAGGTAATACTCGTAGTGGGAGTCGATGATATCGTTGCGGATCTCTTCAAACTCCGACTTGCTGGGGAGATAATTTTCCTCTCTTACAATATAGTAGAAAATCATTTCCTCAAGGGCGGTTTTCTCCGCCTTTTCCCTCAACGTAGCGCGCCAGTCAGAGCCCTGAGGCAAGGAAAGGTAATCGGTTGCCGCAAGATCAAAGCTGGTGTAATAGCTGCTGTAAACGGAGTAATAATATGAAACCTCGTTATAGTAGGTATCGTAATACTGTTCAACGTTATATTCGGGCATCTTCTCAACCTCGACAAGGGCAAAAAGATGATCCCAGACCTTTTCAACAATAAGCTTTTCGTTGGTGTCGTCGATCTCTTTTTTCAAGCTCTTTTCAAGATGATCCTTGTATTTTGCAACAAGGTCCGCTCCCTCGTAGCTTGCAAGATCGTCTGCAGTAAGCTTAAGGGTTTCGGTGATGAACTTCTCATCGAGCTCAGGGACTTCATAAACGATCGCGCTGGCGATGTAAACCTCGAAGCAAGCCTCAACACCGCGCAAAGATGCCTCGGAATAGCTCGCAGGGAAGGTAACGTTGATGGTCAAGGGCGCATTCTCGCATCCGCGGGTAGCGTACTCTATCTTCATGTCACTGTATCCGGCGCTGCCTGTACCGTAGGAGAAGGTCTTGGAGGAGAGCTTCTCACCGATGCTCTGCGCCTCGGTGCCCTCGGCAGTGCCAAGGAAGAAGTCCTTGAAGCCCTTACCGTAGGTCGCATCAACGTCCTCACCAAGATCTATTCTCTCTGCGGTCACCTGCTTGTAGGTTCCTGCCTCATCGGGGTAAAACGCGGTATAGGTAAGGTAGATAACGTCACCCTCCTGAACCTTGCCCTCGCTGTACTTCTTGAAGGGCTCGTAGTCCATAGGAACCTTACCGAGCATACCGTCGGTAAATCCGGCAATGAAGTATCCTGCATCGCCCGACTCGTCAATTATCTTGCCGGTTCCAACCTCAAGCATAATATGTGTATCCTGCGCAAAGTTGGTGGATATTTCCTTTTCCTTACCGTTCTCGTCAATGTAATATCCGCGATACATCAGGGATACAACGTCGCCAAGAGTGATCGGCTTGCTTTTGTAAGCACTGCCGTCGTAAAGAGGATCCTTGCTCTTGTTCTGAACAAGTATATCGTTTATCTTGCGGACAAGATCCGTTTCGTCATATTCCTCAAGCGCAAGCTCAACGGTTATGTTTGCATAATCGTCACGCGAGAGGGTGATATACTTTGAAAGATTGTCCTTCATAAGATCGACAGGGCCGCCGCGAATAGCACGAACTATAAGCACGACTGCCGCCGCAACGATCGCTATTATAAGAATGGAAGCGACAATGGTGAATATTTTCTGTTTTTTGGTCATCGGAATGCTCTTTTTCTGTGCTTTAGCGCTACCCGTGTAACCTTTTTTGTTATTTTTGTTAGTTGCCATATTAAGTTTTATCCTTCCAAAAAGGAGTCTGCAAAGGATGTGGCAAGAGCATCGCAGCGCTCGTTGTAAGCGTGTCCGTCATGTCCCTTGACCCATATGAATGTGACCTCGTGGCGCTTGGTAAGGTCATAAAGGCGCTGCCAGAGATCGGGGTTTTTAAGCTCGTCCCTACCTCGTTTCCAACCGTGGGAGCGCCAGGAGTCAACCCAGCCCTCAAGGAATGCATCGACCACATATTTTGAGTCGGAGTATAGCGTTACACGGCAGGGCTCCTTAAGTGCCTCAAGTCCGGATATCGCGGCTAAAAGCTCCATGCGGTTGTTGGTGGTTTCCCTCTCACCGCCGGACATCTCCTTCTCATACTTACCGTACACGAGTATAGCGCCCCAACCGCCGCGACCGGGGTTGCCACGGCAGGCGCCGTCCGTATAAAGCTGTACTTCTTTCATTTTATATTTATTAACAGGAAATCCGACAGTTTAATTGCTGTCGGATTTCACAAGGTCTTTTTTACTCAGTCTCGGTCTTCTCGGTAAGCTCTTCTACGCGCTTAACGGTGCCGATGTAATCATTCTTATACTCGATAAGAGTAGCGATGCCGTCCTCTTTCTCCTCGGACTTAACAAGCTCGTTCATAAGCTTGTCGAGCTGATATACAATCTCGAAGCTATCTTCGTAGTAAAGATCTACGTAGTACTCGTAGGTGTAGTTGTCATCAGTGAGATCCTTGAACTCATCCTTGGTGAGAGCAAGATCGAAGGTCTGTGCAACAAGGTTGATCGCGATAGCCTCAGCAACGTGTGCCTTTGCTGCGTTCTCAACCGCCTCAACAGCCTGCTCGTAGGTTGCATCCTTGATGTCGTACTCATTGTATGCAACGTGCTGTGCAAGGAAGTTCTTGAAGCTTCCGTTGTACTGGCTGTAATAGCTCTGTGCAGCGGAGGAGTTGGAGGTGCCGTCGAGCTTGTAGTTCTCATAGAAGCAGTACTCGTAGCTGTCGATGAGGTACTTGTAAGCTGCCTTAACAGCCTTCTTGGGGTAGTCGGTAACCTTTACGTTCTTGATGATCTGATCGTATACGTAAGTAGCAACCTTAGTCTTGATGTCGGAGTTATAAGCGTTCTCAAGGTCCTTGTAAACGACGTTATTCTTGTAACCGGTTACGATAGCATCAGCGCCACCCTCAACAGTAGCGTTAAGCTCCTTGATGAGCTCGTTTCTCTTTTCAACTGCATCGTTGTATTCCTTATCGGTACCAACAACAGCCTTTGTATCCTCAGTAGCCTCTGCGCCGAGGTAAGCCTTTTTGGTCTCCTCAACGTCGTCCTCAGCGGACTTAAGCTTTTTGTTAGCCTCTTCAAGAGCCTTCTCTGCATTGGTAACTGCAGTCTGGTTAGCGTCGGTGTTCTCCTGAGTGAGCTTATCCTTTGCAGCATCGAGATCAGCCTGCTTGGTTGCAACAGCGGTCTTTGCCTCTTCAAGAGCGGTTACTGCCTTGTCATACTTGGTCTTAGCAGCCTCGTTAGCAGTCTTGGTATCATTTACCTTGGTCTGTGCAGCGGTAAGCTTGGTTACGAAGTCCTCAAGAGAGATCTCCTCACCCTCAACGGTGAACTTATACTTCTCAAGGAGCTTGTGTGCGGTATCATCCTCCTCACCCTCAACGTGCTCGTGCTCGGAGTAATCCTTACCAAAGAGGATGGTAGCGAGGTTAGCAAGAGTAATGTCCTTGCCGTAGATATTGTTAAGAATGGAGTCAACGGTGATGTCAGCAACCTCTACGTAAGAAACTGCGTATACGTGGTAGGTAAGCTCAACGTCCTTGAGATCCTTCTTGGTTGCGGTATTGCCGGTGTAATAGGTGGGAGCCTCGGTCTTCTCAGTGGTGTAGGTCTTGTCAGTGAAGGTCTTCTCAGTACCCTGCTCTACCCAATCAACAGTGATGTTTGTGTAGGTAGCGGTATCAACCTTGAGCTCACTGATCTTCTTACCAACGGAAGCGTTGTTGGACTCGGTGTTGAAGTACTCAACAAGAGCTGCATGGAATGCATTGTCGGTAACGTTGATAACTTCTCTGTGAAGCTTTGCGTTCTCGGTTACGGTAGCGGTAGCACCCTCAGCGTCAACCTTATCGTAGGTCTTGGTGTAGGTGATGAATACCTTGTCGCCGTCCTTGATCTTGCCGGTGGTTACCTGCTTGTAAGCAGAATCAGCGGTAAACTCGAAGCCTGCAAAAGCCTCAGCAAGCTTCTTAGCGAAATCGGTGGAGTAGTCGCTAAGGCCAACCTGAGTGCTGCTTGCTGCGCTCTCCTTCATCTTATCGGTGTAGAAGATCTGCTGATCAGCGCCCTCGCCGATGGTTACGTAGTAGCAATAGTAGATAAGATCGTAGGTATCAATGGTACCCTCAGTCTTCTTATCGGTGGTGTCTGCCTTCTTAGCAAGAGAGGCCATGATGGTATCAAGTACCTTCTGAGTTCTGGTCTCGGCATTCTCGGTGAAGTCACCGTCCTCGATCTCGAACTCTGCAAGTGCAGCAAGGAATGCCGCCTTGTCGAATGTGGCATAGTCGGTCATATCGTCGTCAATGTAGCTGTAAGCGCAGCTTGCAAGGGCGAGAACAGACATTACTACCACAAGAATTAAGCTGATAATTCTCTTTTTCATTGTCATTCTTTCCTCTATGTTTTTTTATTTTAAACGGTTAAAAACGCAACGTATATAACGCGCATCAATCATTATATCATACTTTTTCAAAAAAATCAAATGTTTTTTTAAATTTTTATGATATTTATTAAAATCAGAAGTCATAACCGCTCTCAAGGTCGAATTCCTCGCCGTTAACAAGAGCAATAAAGTTATTTACGATCTTCTTGAAGCCGTAGGTCGAGATGTAGAAATCGGATACTGCATCTGACTGGAGCATATTTCCGTTTTCATCCTCCTGATACAGGCGGACAACCACGCGGCGGTCTGCGGTACGGTAGAACTCATAGGTGTAGTAATTCTCGTCGGTGTCGTCGCCATCCTTATCGGTGTCGATCTTGAGCGAGAATCTCATAAGCATCTTGCACTCCTCGATTGCAAAGTCCTGCTCTGCCTGATCAACAGCACCCTCAAAGTCAACGTAGAACATCGAAAGGATGAACTCCTTGAAATAGGTGGTACCGAGAGTATCGGGGAAATATGCGTTATGCTTATCCTTATCCGCTATGGTATTCTCATAAAGCTCATCAAGAGTATAATACTTTCTGTCATTCTCCTGCATAAGCTCAATGAGTTTGTTGGAGGTACACTCTCCGCTTGTCTGAACGTTGACCTTTATGCGGTCGAAGGTGTCAGAGTAGCTTTCGGGAGCCTTACCGCCGATCTGGATACCGGTAGAGGTGATGTAGGAGAGCTGATGTATAATGTCAAGCTCGTAGTTTCCTACAAAGTCATCGAGTGCAAACTCGATCTTGATCTGTTGCATGAACTCAACGTCGGTCATGAGCATATTCTTTCTTGCCCAGAGATCGACGAAGCTCTCCTCAAGGAAGAAGAAGGGAGAGTTATCCGCCTTTACTATAATGTCGTAAAGATCGGAGGCGATTATTCTTGTGCCGTCATCCTGAATATCACTGATATAAAGGGTGAAGCCAAGCTTCTCGTAGTAGGTGTAGTCATCGAGGGTCTCGTCATCACCACTGTCGATAGCAACAAGGTTTCTCGGAAGCTCGAAGTAAATTCTATGCTCGTAAAGGCCGAGCTCATAAAGCTTCTCGGGAGTGATACCAACCGCAACCACCTCGACACCCGAAAGACCGACGGAGGTAGAAGTGTTATCCGAAACACCGCCGATAAGCTGGAGGATCTGGTAGCATACGTTGTAATCAAGACCGTAGAGGAGATAATCGTCAGTCTTGTTCTCGTAAATCGAGTCGCCGTAGAACGGATCGCGCTCGGAGTAGGAGAGGAAGCTGAGTGATACGATCTCCTTCTTTGTGATGAAGTACTTGATCTGACTGATCTGGTAGGTGCTGAAGTTCTTGAACGCCTCGAAGTACTGAGGCTCAAGATCAAGGGTTATCGATATGAACGAGGTGGTCTTACCGATTATGAGATCCTTGAGCTTGGTTTCAAACTCATCAGCAGGTTTTTTGAGATCGATGATACCGATATGCTCCTCGTCGTCAAGCACACCGTTTATAATGAGCTGGTAGCGGAATGAAACAATCGAATCCTCGGCAATCTTCTCGACCGCCTTACCGTCCTGGTTTTCGATCTCGATGATCTGGGTTATCTTCGCGCTGTAATTTACCTTAGTGGCATTTGCGCGGCTGTAATTGATGTCAAAGGTGATGGGAGAATCAAGCTTGCCGATCACACCGGCACGAAGCGCTGCCACAGCGTCCTCAGGAAGTGCCATAGACTCAAGATCGATGATAGCATGAGAGAGCATCGGGCCCTGTGACTTTCCGTCAACGGTGTAGTAGTAAGCAACCTTGATAAGGTTGTTCGAGCCGACCGCAGTGCCGACCTTGGTTACGTCGTCACCGTCACCGATTATAGACTCGATCTCGACGATCTTGTAGCTGTACTTAACCGAATCCTTAGTCGAAAGATCGATGTTGTGCGATGCATCGGTGTCGGATATTATGGTGAAGATTATAGCATCGTCGCGATCCGCAAGAGGATCGGTGGGATCGTAATATTTGCCTATAAGCTTACCTACGACCGCGTTTTTGATAACCGAGTTTACACTGTCAGACGTGAGGTCAATGGTCATCTCGGACTCGCCGGAAAAGTCGTATCCGTTAAGATAATCGGCATATCCGGAGGGGTCATCGATATAGCTTGAGGGATCAATAGGAACAAAGAGGTTTGCGGATACGATAACCTCAGACTTACCGGGAACGGCAGTACCCTCGGTATCGCAAAGCTCGGTTACCCAGTGGGTAAACTCGGGAGTGTAGATGGGCTCAAGGGTTGAGTCCTGTGAAAGACCTGCCGCGATGATAGAGGTCTTTACGTAAGAGAAGAAGCCGCGCATAGCGTACTCGTAGTACGAGGAGAGCGAGCTGTAAACGTAAGGACGGTCATCGATCATAAAGTAGTATCCGGCGCCGGTAACAAGCGCGTCACCAATGACGATCTTGTGTGTTTTCTGAGAGCCGTCGGTATCCTTATAATCAAAGGTTATCGTGGTGGTATTCTCATCAAAGCCGAACTCCTTATACTGCTCGGCGCGCTCGGTCTCGTTGGTGGAGAGAGGAATGCGCTCACCGAAGTATGCGGTTTCAAGTGCGCTGGTGAGATAGGTTATACGGTGGATGGTTCCGTATCCGTCGTTGGTCTCGTATGCATAGAGGTCACTGTACTCAAACGAGCTGTCCTCATCGCATATTGAGGGGTAATACACCTTTATTTCACCGTTATCCATGTACGCGAACATGAAATCATTGTCGGCGATCTCGGAGCGGTAAAGGGTGAAGTATCCATCCTTGAGGGTGGTGTTGTTTACTGTGATACGGATGATGTTTTTGTCTTCTACAACGGGATAGGCGACTGCGGTGTTACGGTAGATTCCCTCTCCGTCAATAATTTCGGGAGGAACCTTGGTTGTTGTACCGTCTGAGCCGGAGTTATCATTCTTGATAGCTACCGATGCGATTATAGCGCCTGCAAGGAGAACGAGGAACACACCGAGGAGTATCAGTGTCATGCGCATTTTCTTCTTGCTACGCGCGATGCTTTCAATTTGCTGTCTTGTTTTCATGCTTTTCCCTCCTTTATCACAGGAAGCGGCGTCTTACACAGACGACTGCACCTGCAAGCAGAATAATGAAAGGAACAGCAGCAACAACGATCGTATATACGATCTTCTCGGTATTGGAGATACCGAAGTTTACCTTTACAACCTCGGAGGCATCGGGAGCATATATCTCGGTGTCCTCGGTGGAAAGGGTTGTGCTCACGAGCTGCTTACCGCCGAAGGAGGAGGAGTTAAGAGAGGTGCCTCCAAGCTCGAGCGACGCGTAAACGTCAACGCGGGAGATGTTATTTATAAGCGCCATCATTATGTCGTAGTTGGCATATGCGGCATTGGAAAGCGATTCATTGGAGAAGAAGTCTGCGGATGCGGCACAGAAGAGGTAGGAGTGAGTGTGCTCAGCGGTAACCGAGTCAAACGACTGTCTTACCGTAAGGGCCGCAAGATCGAACGTGCCGGTGGAGTCAAGCACCGAGCTGTCGTCATAGTTTCCGGAGGCATCACTGTAAAAATAGGAGGATGCCTTATCGGATGATTTAAGGAAGGGGGCGTATCTCTTTACGGTTTCAGCCGAGCCTGCCTCGTTTTTGAATCCCTTCTCACCGTAGGAGTTGGTGATGTATCCGGTGTTATTAACGGTGGTACGTGCAGAGGTCGCAAGGCTTGCATAATCGCCGTAGATCGCGTTAGCATAGCTATCCACCTCGGTTTCGTAAACGGCGATAAGGTTCTTGCCCTCACTGCCGGCAACGGAAAGCTCGGTGTCGCGTACCTGAGAGGTGCTGAAATCAAAGCCCCACTCGTGGAGGAAGTCCTCAAGGTTAGGCAGTGAAAGTGACTGATCGTAGTCCTTGGTAACGATGATAGCACCCTGGTTGTTTACGAGGTACTTATCAAGCTTTTCAAGATCGGATACGTACGAGAGGGAGTTGTACTGGTCGGGATAGGTAACAAAATCCTCTCTGGGATTGTTGATTATAAGAAGCGCGCAATCATTGGGGATCTGCTCGATCTCGGAGATAGCAAGCGTCTTTACCTGCAGACCGCAGTCGGTGAGAAGATTGTAGAAGTAAGCGGTGTTTACGCTCGACTCACAGGTGGGATCAGCGGGGTTGTAGTAGGTTTCACCGTGGTCGGTAAGGAAGTATGCCACGGGCTGGTTGATGGCGGTTACCGACTTGATAAGGGTTGCCATACGGTACTCGCCGTTGTAGGAGAAGTAATCGGAGGTCCAGAAGTTGAGCGCGCCGACTATTCTGTATCTGTCGCCGTAGGATACCACGACGTCAGTGGAGTTGATCTTGGTAAGAGATGTGCTCTTGTATTTTGTAAGTGCGGTGGGGTTGGTGTTGACGTTTATCGTCTCAACCTCAACGTTTGAATATTTTTTCTGAAGCTCGAGCGCCATGTAGTAGGTTGCCCTGGTATCGAAGTTCGACACGAGCCTGTCGGGATCGGTGCAGAAGGTTATCTTCACACACTTATCGCCGTCGGTCTCGCCGAGCTTATCTACAAAGGCACATTCCTTTACCATCGCTTCGGTCAAGGAGTAAAGTCCCTCCGGTGTGGCATCTATAAACCAGTTGCGCCCGCCGCCTATTATCGACAGGGCAAGGTTGATGCCAAGGAGCGCGACTACAACACCGACCGTTATGACGGAAAAGATAACCGTGCGCTTGCTTTTTCCTTTAAAAATTCTCATATATTTTCCATTCTTTATCTATTTTTGCGTCTGATCACAACGACCGCACCGAGTATGGCGATGGTTGTGGGCACGGCAAGAACTATTGCCGTGTAAAGGTTTGCCGTGCTCATAGTGAGATTTTCAAGGACACTGCTGTCGTAGAGTACCGACTGGCATCCGTATGGCATATTCTCAGCACCGTAGAGGTACTCGATAAGAGAATATATGAAATCCTTGTTTGAATATCCGTTGGTTACAAGTGCATCGGACACTGTCATGTAAATACTGGACACAACGAAGATGTTACCCGTTTCCTTACCGTCGGCAGAGGTAACGGTGTTGTATGCGGCAACCGGGAATGATCCGCCGGTCTTGGTAACGATGCCTGCATTCTCACAGCTTGCGCTACGTGAGGATGTCAGAAGAGCCTGTGCGGTACCGCTGAGGGTAAGCGCGCCCGCCTCTCTGATGATAACGTCGTTATCCGAATACTTATCCATATTTTCACTGATCTGGGTGGCAATCGTGCCGTCAGCGTGCTCAGTTACAATGGTATAACCGTTGGTGGTGATCGCATTGGCACCGTCTCTTACGATATCGCGGTAGATCTTGCCGTCGATCTCGGTCTCGGAAAGGCCGATGCCGTAGCCCTCAAGAAATGTCTCGAGGCTATAAAGCTTCTTTACGTAGGGGTCAAGAGAAACGTAAAGGTTTCCGCCGCGCTTGAGGTATGCCTCAAGACGTCCTATCTCAGAGGTTGCAACCGCAACACCCGATCCGTCGATGGATATCTCAAAATCGCTTCTGGGGTTAGAGATCACAAGCAGATCTGCATCATCGGGCACTGCACTGTCGCGCAGGCTGATCATATCGCTCTCGTATCCCGCCGCCATAAGAAGCTTTACGAAGCTTGAGTCGACCTGCTCACTGTGTGTGGTGGTGAAATAAGCCTTCTTATGCTCCTCGGCAAGCACCCAGGATATCATGGTGGCAAAGAATTCCTCGCCGTCGTAGGAAAGGATATAGCCGTTCGAGTCAAGGGAGTAGAAATCGGCATAGCCGGCGCTTGTGTAAGCATCGGTAACAACCTTATACTCACCGCTTTCAACACACTCGAATATAACGGAGCTCTTCAGGATCACCTCGTCGTTTTCCGTATAGTTGGAAAGGGGGAAGCGATTACCCTTTGAGTCGCGCTTGGTGATTATGTTGATGTACTCTATGTCTATAAATTCAGGATATCTTTCCTTATAAAGCTGAGCCGTTTCGTAAACGAGAGAGCCGGTATCGTGTGCGGAAACCGTTTCCTCATCGTTACAGAAGTAGATCTTGACCGTTCTCTTCTTTGCAATAGCCTCGGCAAAGATGGCGTCGGTCGAGCCGGTAAGGGTCTGCGGATCGTCCTTTGTGGGCGAGAAATACAGACGGAACAAGGAAGCAAGGATATAGAACATCACGTTGAAGACGAGAATTACCGCTATTACCATGACGGTAACAGAAGCGGAGAACACGCGTTCCTCACGGACTATCGGGCGCTCTACGTTGCGCTTTTCAACAGGCGCGCCGGCTTCCTTTCTTTTTTCGTTTTGTGGATATTTTTTCATCGTGTACCTCGTTATCAGTTATAGCGACGACGGTCGTAGATACGAACCGTGAGGTATCCGAAGATAATTGCTACGGAGATGTAGTACACTATCGATGCGATATCGATAACACCGTTTGTGAAGTACTGGAATCTGGTGAAGATGGAGAGAAAATTAAATACGTAGCGGATCGCGTAGTCGGAGGGGAAAAGGCTTCCGATAAGACCGATAGCAAGGAATCCGAGGATGATCGCTATGGTGCCGATAGCAGCGGTAAGCTGGTTCTCGGTAAGTGCAGAAACGAAAAGTCCGATCGCGATAAATACAAGGCCCACAAGCAGGGATGCGATAAGGCAGCCGAAAAGCACCGCAACCTTGAGTGAGGAGTAGTTAAGAAGAACGAGGCAGTAAAGGGTGTTGAGCACCATACAGCCGGCATAGATCGAGTACGCGGCAAGGAACTTACCTACCACGATACCGATAATAGATACGGGAGCTGTGAGCAGAAGCTGCTCGGTCTTTACCTTACGCTCCTCGCTGAACGACTTCATCGTAAGAAGAGGAAGAACTATTCCGGAGAGAAGAAGCATGATGGTAAAGTAGCTGGTAACGTCCGAGGACATCGAATAAAGGGTGGTGTAGCAAAGCACCGCACCCGAAAGTGCAAGATAAAGCACGAGGAATACGTATCCGATTACGCTCGTGAAATAGGAGCGCATTTCTTTTTTGAAAACTGCAAGCATTTCTGTTCCTCCTTAATGTGCGCGCTTGCGCTTCTGCGACTGTGTGGGCTCTACTCCGTCGGAGCGGTCAACAAGTCTGATGAATATAGATTCAAGGTCGGTGCCAACGGGCATCATACCTATGATAGGCCAGCTCATACGTGCGCAGAGATTGAACACCGACTTACGTACGTCGATGCCGCGCTCGGACTCGATACGGAACGCGAAGGAATCTGCATCGCGCTCGTTGGTAGCCTCGATCATCTTAACGCCGGGAAGCTTCTCAAGTGCGACCTTGACCTCCTTCTGGGGGCCGCAGATCTTAACCTGATAGCGGTAGCCGTCCTCAATGGTCTTGGTAAGGTTCTCGGTGCGCTCGTCAGCGATGATCTTACCCTTGTTGATGATTATGATACGCTCGCAGACAGCTTGTACCTCTGCAAGAATATGAGTCGAAAGAATGACGGTGTGACGCTTACCGAGGGTACGGATAAGGTTTCTTACCTCAAGTATCTGCTTGGGGTCAAGACCAACGGTGGGCTCGTCGAATATAATGACCTTAGGGTCGCCAACGAGAGCCTGCGCGATACCGACACGCTGCTTATAACCCTTGGAGAGGTTCTTTATAAGTCTGTTCTTAACGTCAACAAGACGAACGACTGAGATGATCTCGTCGAGGTGCTGCTTTCTGTCAAGGGTACAGCCCTTAAGCTCGTAGACGAAGTTAAGGTATTCGATAACCGTCATATCGGGATACACAGGAGGCTGCTCGGGGAGGAAGCCTATCTGCTTTTTCGCCTTTATCGGCTCATCGAGTATATTTATGTCATCAACATAAGCACCGCCGGATGTAGTGGAGAGATAACCGGTGAGTATGTTCATGGTCGTACTCTTACCCGCGCCGTTAGGACCGAGAAGACCGACAATTTCACCCTCGCCGATTTCGAAGCTTATGTCGTCAAGTGCATAGTTAGTACCGTATCTCTTTACGAGATGGTCTACCTTGATAATAGAATTTCCCATAGGAAACAAATTTCCTTTCATTATTTGCAGATATGTATGCTTACGCAATTTTATATTATACTATATAATTATAAATAAATTATGAACAAACGCGCACAATTTAAAATATATTTGTAAACTAATTTTGGCTGAAATTCCACGTCTTACAGTCAAGTGATCGCAAAACGCGTACAAGTTACAAAAGTTTTCCTCTTGTTGCGGAAAGTGGCGGATAGATATTGACAAATGGCACCTCCGCGGTGTATAATACACAAAAAATATTTATAATGTCGCAAAAAAGCGACGGATTGGAGCTATGTATGAAGGACAACGAATTACTCAAGCGCTACGACCCCGAGATCTACGAAGCCGTAGAAAAGGAAACCGCAAGGCAGAGAAACAAGATCGAGCTTATCGCGTCCGAAAACTTTGTTTCCGAGGTAGTAATGGAGGCTAACGGCACCACCCTTACCAACAAGTATGCCGAGGGCTATCCCGCAAAGAGATACTACGGCGGATGCGAGAACGTGGATATCGTCGAATCCCTCGCAATCGAGAGAGCAAAAAAGCTTTTCGGTGCAGGATATGCCAACGTACAGCCCCACTCCGGCGCACAGGCAAACATGGCCGTGTTCTTCGCTCTTCTCGAGCCGGGCGACACCGTTCTTTCGATGAACCTTGCACACGGCGGTCACCTCTCTCACGGCTCACCCGTAAATATGTCCGGTAAGTACTGGAACATCGTTCCATACGGAGTTACCGAAAAAGACGGCACGATCGATTACGAGGAGGTAAGACGCCTTGCGCTTGAAAGCAAGCCCAAATTGATACTTGCAGGCGCATCAGCATACCCCCGTGTGATAAATTTCGAGAAATTCTCGGCAATCGCCAAGGAGGTTGGAGCCTATCTCATGGTAGATATGGCGCACATTGCCGGCCTTGTTGCAGCAGGTGAGCACCCCTCGCCCGTACCCTATGCCGACGTTGTTACAACCACCACCCACAAGACTCTTCGCGGTCCTCGTGGCGGCCTTATCCTCACCAACGACGAGGAGATGGCAAAGAAGATAAACAAGGCTATCTTCCCCGGCACTCAGGGTGGCCCGCTCATGCATACCATCGCCGCCAAGGCGGTCTGCTTCAAGGAAGCGCTTTCCGATGATTTTAAGACCTATGCAAAAAATGTGGTCAAGAACAGTGCCGCACTCGCTGACGAGCTTCTCAAGGAAGGCTTCAAGCTTGTATCGGGCGGCACCGACAATCACCTTATGCTCGTTGACCTCAGCGGAATGAAGATAGACACAGGTAAAGAGGCGGAGCATCTGCTCGACGAGATCGGCATCACCTGTAACAAAAATGCTATTCCCTTTGACACCAAGAGCCCTTTCATCACCAGTGGCATCCGTCTTGGCTCAGCAGCCACCACAACACGCGGCTTCAATGAGGACGATATGCGCGAGGTTGGTCGCATAATTTCGATAACGCTCAAGGATTTTGATGCCAACAAAGAGGAAGCACGCACAAGAGTGGCGGCACTCTGTAAAAAGTATCCGCTTTATGAATAAAACGAAAGACCGACGGGCTATACCGTCGGTCTTTTTACATCCTCTTCACTTGCGCTATAAAACACAAAAAAGCACTTCTTTCGAAGTGCTTTTTGGAGCTGCTACCCAGATTCGAACTGGGGACCTCATCCTTACCAAGGATGTGCTCTACCAACTGAGCCATAGCAGCATTTCCACAGATATTTCCGCGGAACAATAGTATTATATCAAAACAAATCCTATTTGTCAAGAGATTTTTGAAAATATTTTTCGATAAAAAATCACAGCCACCCCGTGTAACTTTTTCGAGGTGTTTTTTGGTTATTTTTTCGGGTTTTTAATCTCAACATTGTCAATTACGGCAATCCCGAGTTTATCAAGAAAAGCCTTTGCGACCTCTAATTCCTCTTTAACCGCAACCCTATCAGGCGAGTGAGCATCGCATCCGACAACTACGGTGGCACCAAGGCGCGCTACCTCGCGCCAAAAAAGATCATTAGGATAATTACGTCCCTCGACCATGCCGAGCAAGTTGTATTCAAGCGGAATGTCGAGTCTTTTTGCCTCGTTTATGAGCCTGTCCATCTCACTGATGTAAAATTCCTCGTCACCACCGGTATAATTGATCAGATCGGGGTGCGCAACGTAGGTGATAAGTCCGGTGTTCATCGCGGCGATAACGTTATTAACGTATACTGTGAGCTTCTCCTTGACGGAAGTTGGACGGATGCTGGCATCTGTTCCCTCCTCGTTTACAAAATGCTGACCGAGGATCAGATAATCTATCGGATAATCTTGCCACAAGCGGAGCGATTCCTCCCAAAGATCGGGATAATACTCGGTTTCAAGTCCGATAAGTATTTCTATTTCATTCTTATATTTATCACGCAGGCGAAGCAGTGACGAGCAGTATTCCTCAAGCTCGTCAGGTGTCATCTTATAGTAAGAAACGTAGCCGCCCGGATACGGCATGGGCGCGTGGTCGGAAATACCAAGCACACGGATCCCCGCACTTATAGCAGCCTTTACGTATTCCTCATCCTCGCCACTCGCGTGATGACAGCGCGCAGTGTGGGTATGATAGCAATATTTCATTGTCAGATCTCCATTTTAAACAGTGACTGAATTATCCATTGAGTGCGATACAGACGGCAATAGCTATGCCGATAAGCACAAAGATCACACCAACAAGAGCGATACGGCGTAGTTTGCGCAGTCGCACGTAACGGCGCGCTCTTCGAAGATACGTGGAAATAGGATCACGCTTTCTCATAAGCATGCGGTTAAACGTGACGACCCATGCAACGTCCTGCTTGGTTATTTCATCCACGCGGCGCAAAGCACCAACCTCGTGCGCGAGCTTGTTTCGTAGATTTCTGTATTTGACAAGCCTCGGAAGAGCGTCGTCACGGCCGGGAGCAAGGCTGGCGTTGTTCAGTCGGTTTATATACTCGGTGACTCCTCCGGTTGTAACACCGAACTTGCTACAGCAATTCCGGTCAAGCTCGATATACTTAGCCAAAAAGCGCTCGTTTATTCTCTTTCCCACCGGTGCTACCTCCTTTCGGTAATCGCTTTCGTTCCCTATAATTTTACACCATTTTTTCATCGGTTTCAACCCCTTGATAAATGTTTACGATTTGTTTGCTTTTTCATTTTCAAGATCGCGCTTCTTGGTACGGAAAAGCAGGCGACACATGGCGCGACCGTCGAACGGTATGAGGGGATAAAGGTACCTATGACCGTTAAGAGTCCTGTTTGTAGCGGCAAGAAAGCAGAACACAAGAATGCCGCTGATAAATCCAAAAATACCGAAGATCGCGGTAAGGCCGAGAGTGATAAGTCTCACAAACTTGAACGCGTATCCCAACTCATGATTCTGCTGGGCGAAGTTTGCTATCGCCACCACCGCCATATACAGGATCACGTCGGGAGAGAGCCAACCAACCTCAACGGCAAAATCACCGAGAATGAGAGCACTGACTATCGACAGCGAGTTTGAAAGCATATCCGGGGTGTTCATAGACGCTATCTTCAGTCCGTCAAGTGCAACCTCCACTAAAAACAATTGGAGAAGTATCGGCAACGCGCCCGGATTATCAGGCACAAGGAAACGCAGTGTCTCAGGAAGTCTGTCGGCATTCTCGAGATATAGGTACCAAAGAGGACTGATTATAACCGACATTATCAGCATCAGCACACGTACGATGCGAAGATACGTGCCGGTCAGAGGGGGAAAATAATAGTCGTCGGTTTGTTGTAAATAATCAAAAATTGAGGTCGGAAGTATCATAACCTGGGGGGACGTGTCACAAATTACGAGTACACTGCCCTCCACGAGATGGGCGGCGGCAGTGTCCGGTCGCTCGGTCGTGCGGATCTTCGGAAAGGGGTTGAGCCACCCACGTCGTATCAGGGATTCGGCAAGCGACTGAAATCCGAGAGTGATGGATTTCGGCTTGATTTCACCAAGCCTTTTACATATTCCGTCAACGGTTTTTCTATCCGCTACCCCCTCCATATAGCACACCACAACGTCAGTGCGCGAGCTGCCGCCAAGGTTTATATAGTGCATCGTCAGGCGCGGATCACGGATGCGGCGGCGGATGAGCGCGGTGTTTATTACAAGTGTTTCGACAAATCCGTCGTGAGCACCCTGCATAACGCGATCACTGTCCGGCTCCTCGGTTCCTCTCGCAGGATAGGTGCGCAGGTCTATTATTATAGCTTCTGCACCAAAGGTTTCAGCAAGCAAAAGTGTTTGTCCGGAGAGAACGGCAGTTAAAAGCTTTTCGACATCGTCGGCTCGCTCAACCTCCACGTACGGAAGCCGTCGCTCGGTATACTCGGCATCACCTATATCCTTCAATGATAAAAAGGTCTGCATAACGCGTTGAAGCTCACTGTCCTTAACAAATCCGTCGATATAGAAAAAGCATATTTGTCTGTCCGACACGGCAAGGCGACGCTCTATCACATCAAAGCTTTCCTCGGCGCGCAAAAGCCGTGACATCATCCTCACGTTTTCGGTATAATTACCCGTCAATCTCACACTCTTTTTTCCCTTTCTCAGCTATCTTCGGGCTACGTGCATTTATCGACAAGCCGCCCCTGTTTTTGTAAATTATTTCTCCTGTTAACTTTTTTATTCACTTTTGTTGACAACTTAAAGTGTTTGTGTTAAAATACATTAAGATATTCAATATGGAGTGATATACCATAAAAAACCTTTTTAGCAAGGCTTTTGTAAACAAAGATTTACAAAATTTAAGCCTATTTTACTACGAAAAAACCGATTCAACCAATACCCGTGCGAAATTATTCGCACTTTCAAGGTCTGCGGAGGATAAAAACCCCGCAGTGTTTCTTACGCGCGCGCAGAGTGCGGGTAGGGGTACGCGCGGGCGTCTTTTTGAGTCACCCGAGGACGGTGGGCTTTACATGAGCCTGCTTCTCTATCCCGAAATTCACGGCAAGAATGCATACCTTCTGACGTGTGCGGCGGCCGTGGCGGTGTGCCGAGCGATTGAAAAAATATGTCCCGATGTGCTGCCGAAAATCAAATGGGTGAACGACGTTTATGTCGGTGACAAAAAGCTGTGCGGCATACTTACCGAGGGTGAGTGCAAAGAGGACGGTATGCTTCGCTATGCCGTGATCGGGATCGGTATCAATATAAAAAACGCCCCGCATTCTCCCGAGGTAGAGTCCATCATGACCTCGCTTGAAAATGAGGGAGCAACCATAGCCACCCCCGAGCTTGCCGCCGAGGTAATGAGCGAGCTTATCGCACTTGCCGGCAACAAAAAAGAGGTTCTTGACGAGTACCGCACACGTTCGATGCTGATAGGCCGGGAGGTCGAGATCTCATCGGGTGGCGCAGTAAATACAGAGTGTGTTATCGGCATTGATGACGAGTGCGCCTTGTTGACAAGGGGTGCGGATAACACTGCGAAAAAATACATTTCAGGGGATGTTAAAATACACCCAAAGGAGAAAAACAATGCCGTTCGGAGTTAAGGATTACCACAAGTCACTATTCGATATGCACATTGGATGCGAAGATCCGCACGCATATTTCATCCCATACGAAAGCGTTCAGAAGGCAAGGCGCGGTGCAAGAGGTGCATCGGCATATTTCAAGTCGCTTGCCGGAGAGTGGAGCTTCAAGTTTTACAAATCGGTAAATGACGTTCCCGCATCGGTAACCGAGCCTATCTCGTTCACCGAGAAAATGGCGGTTCCCGCAAGCTGGCAGTACTCGATCGGCCGTGGATATGACGTGCCGCAGTACACAAACGTCATATACCCATTCCCCTTTGATCCCCCTCACGTTCCCGAGGAAAATCCGGCCGCGGTCTACATGCGCGAGTTCACGCTTGAAGAAGCGCAATTTTCCGACAAGGACGTAATGCTCAACTTTGAGGGAGTTGACTCCTGCTTCTACCTTTTCATCAACGGCTCGTTTGTCGGATACAGCGAGGTCACACACATGACCAGCGAATTCAACGTCAGCCGATTTGTACGCGCAGGCAGAAACGTTATCACCGTGCTCGTTGTAAAATGGTGCGCGGCATCCTACCTTGAGGACCAGGACAAGTTCCGCTCCTCCGGTATAATCAGAGAGCCCTACCTGCTCTTCAGAAACAAAAACAGAATAACCGACATATCCGTAAAGGCCGAGCCGAACGAAACGTTCAAGAAGGCAACCGTCAGTGCGACTGTAAAAACGAATGCCGCCATCGACGTAGAATACACACTTTGCGATATGGCGGGCAACAAAATAGCCTCCGGATGCGAAAAATGTGACACGGATACCACCATCGCGATTGCCGATATCAAAAATCCGTATCTTTGGAGCGACGAGGATCCCTACCTTTACGAGCTGACGTTCAAGTGCGGCGATGAGTTGATCGTATTGAGTGTCGGTGTCAGAAAGGTCGAGATAAAGAACCGCGTAGTTTACATAAACGGCAAGAAGGTCAAGGTCAAGGGTGTCAACAGACACGACAGCCACCCGGTGCTTGGCGAGGCGGCCACAATGGAGGATATGGAGCGCGACCTCAGGATCATGAAGGCAAACAACATGAACATGGTGCGCACAAGCCACTACCCGAACGATCCGCGCTTTTACGAGCTTTGTGACAAATACGGCATGTACGTATGCGACGAAACCGACCTTGAATGTCACGGAATTCCGAAATACTACGAGGACGATGACCCGTACTTTACAAACGATCCCGCATGGCAGCCGCTTTACATCGACCGTATCGAGCGCATGTACGAGCGCGATAAGAACCACCCATCGATAATCATGTGGAGCGTTGGAAACGAATCGAGCGTTGGTATAAACCACAAGGCCATGATCGAGTTTGTCAAGGCGCGTGATACCTCGAGAATAATGCACGCCTGTGATGAAACCTGGATGGCGCATCACATCGATATGAAGGAAAAGGGCTATGAGAATTGCACCAAGCCCTCGAGCTACTACCGTTCGTACACCGAGATCGAGTCGAGAATGTACCCCAATCTTGACGACCTTGAGGACTACTACCTCAAATCAGATAACATGCGTGATCCGATATTCCTTTGTGAGTATTGCCACGCGATGGGCAACGGCCCCGGCGACGTTGAAAAATACGTCGACTTAATGTATAAATACGATTACTTCTTCGGAGGATGTATATGGGAGTTCTGCGATCACTCGGTTGCGACCGGTGAATACAGATACGCAACCCCCGATTTCATCTACGGAGGAGACTCGGGCGAAGGACAGCACGACTCCAACTTCTGCGTTGACGGTCTTGTTGATCCGGATAGAAAACTTCACACGGGTATGCTTGAGGTCAAGCAGGCCTACCGTCCCGTCGATTTCAAATATGACGACGGAAAGCTCACCGTAACCAGCCGCAGATACTTCACGCACCTTTACGATCTCGATCTTTTCTACACAGTTGAGAGAAACGGAGAGGTGATAGACGGCGGATGTCTTGGTACGCTTGACATCGCCCCCGAAAAGTCAAAGACGTTTAAATTCTACTCCGACGTGTGCGACGTTACCACGCTTAACGTTTTCGCAAGACAAAACGAAGAGACACCGTGGGCGCCCATCGGACACGAGGTAGCAAAGGCGCAGTTTATCCTCTCAGATGATCTGTCCTCAAATCCGAAGCCTACCAAGGCACACCTCGAAGAAAGCGACAGGGCTATCACAGTTACCTTTGGTGAAAGCAAGGTTAAGATCTGCAAGAAGTGCGGTCTTATATCGAGCATCGAAAATAACGGCACCGAAATGCTGGCAGCCCCCATAAGACCTACCGTATGGCGAGCCCCGACCGACAACGACAGAAAGATCCGCCGCAGGTGGCAGGCTGTTGGCTATGACGTTGAGAATATCGAATGCCGCGGCATAAATATTGCCAAAGACGACAAGAGTTTAAGCATTATCGCTTCGCTTGTTATAATCGGTGTTGACGAAAAAGAGCTTATAAGCCTTGACGTTACGTACTCGTTCGGTCTTACCGACGGCATCAAGATTAGAACCAAAGCCAAGGTTTCTGAGGATCTTCCTCCCCTGCCCCGCTTTGGCTTCAAGATCACTATGCCTGAGGGCGCAGAGTGTGTCAGATATTTCGGATATGGCCCGACAGAGTCATATGAGGACAAAAAACTCGATGCACGTCTTGGATTTTTCAGGACCACGGTCACCGAAAACTTTGTTAATTACATAAAGCCGCAGGAGAACGGAGCGCACTACGGATGCCGCTTTGCAGACGTATCCTTCCACCACGGACAGGGCCTTTACTTCTCGGCTGATAGATTCTCGCTTTCAGTTTCGCACTACTCACCCAAGCTCTTGACCGAAACCGCACACGCGTATGAGCTGACACCCGAAAAGGAAACCACCGTTATAGTGGATTACCGTAACGCAGGTATCGGCTCGGCATCATGCGGACCGACGCTTTTGCCCGAGTATACGATAAGCGAGCGCGAGATATATTTTACGTTTAATATAAAGTCGGTATTCATATCCGACGTATCACCCTTTGATGAATTTGTAGGAGATAATTAAAACAATGGAATGGACTTCACTTAACGACTTAAGAGAGAAATTTCTCTCATTCTTCGAGAGCAAGGGACATATAAGACTCCCCAGCTTCTCTCTTGTACCCAACAACGACAAATCACTTCTTCTTATCAACTCGGGTATGGCACCCATGAAGAAGTACTTTACCGGCGAGGAAATTCCCCCTCGTAACCGCGTTTGTACCTGCCAGAAGTGTATAAGAACCCCTGACCTTGAAAGAGTTGGTCACACCGCACGTCACGGCACGTATTTCGAAATGCTCGGTAACTTCTCCTTTGGCGATTACTTTAAGGACGAGGCTATTCCGTGGGCATGGGAGTTCCTTACCGAAACCCTTGCTATTCCCTCTGATCTTCTCTGGCCCTCCGTTTACGAAAAGGACGATGAGGCTTATGCAATCTGGCGCGACAAGATCGGTGTACCCGAGGCACACATCGTTCGCCTTGGTAAGGCGGATAACTTCTGGGAGCACGGCACCGGTCCCTGTGGCCCCTGCTCCGAGATCTACTTTGACCGCGGACTCAAGTACGGCTGCGGCTCTCCCGACTGTAAGCCCGGATGCGACTGTGACAGATTCATGGAGATCTGGAACAACGTATTCTCCCAGTTCAACAACGACGGACAGGGCAATTACACCGAGCTTGCACAGAAAAACATTGACACGGGTATGGGTCTTGAGCGTCTTGCATGCGTAATGCAGGGTGTTGATAACCTCTTTGAGGTAGACACCGTAAGACGTCTTCTTGACACCGTTTGCTCCATCGCGGGCAAGACCTATGGCGCAGATAAGGACGACGACGTTTCTATCCGCGTTATCACCGGCCACGTAAGAAGCTCCACGTTTATGATCAGCGACGGCGTTATCCCCTCCAACGAGGGACGCGGCTACGTTCTTCGTAGAATTCTCCGTCGTGCATGCCGTCACGGTAAGCTCCTCGGCATCAACAGAAAGTTCCTTGTTGAGCTTTGCGAGATCGTTATCGAGCAAAATGCGGGCGCATATCCCGAGCTTAAGACCAAATACGATTATATCCTTAAGGTAGTAAGCCTTGAGGAGGATCGCTTCAATGCAACTATTGATGCCGGCCTCGGCATCCTTTCCGGTATCGTTGAGGATGCAAAGAATAGCGGCAAGACCACCATCAGCGGTGCAGACGCGTTCAAGCTTTACGACACGTTCGGCTTCCCCCCTGATCTTACACGCGAGATCGCAGAGGAGTCCGGCCTCAAGGTAGACGAGGACGAGTTCAAGGCGCTCATGAACGAGCAGAAAACCCGTGCAAGAGCGGCAAGAGGAAACATCTCCGGCTGGGCTGACTCGGGCATCAAGCTTGATAACCTTCCCGAAACCGAGTTCCTTGGTTATGACAGCAACGAGTGTGAGGCTAAGGTGCTTGCGATCATCGCAGACGGCGAGTCTGTTGATAAGATCAACGAGGGTGAGGCAAGCGTAATACTCGACAAAACCGTATTTTACGGTGAGGGCGGCGGCCAGGTAGGTGACACGGGTGCCATCCTCGGCGGTGTTACCGCTGTTGTGACCGATACCAAAAAGGCTAACGGAATCTACATTCACGAAATAAACGTTGAGTCAGGCGAGATCAAGCTTGGCGATACTGTAACACTCAAAATAGACGTTGCACGTCGCGCATCTATCAGAAGAAATCACTCCTCCTGCCACCTTCTTCAGGCAGCGCTCCGCAAGGTGCTTGGCACTCACGTTGAGCAGGCAGGCTCCTATGTTGACGAACACAGAGTTCGCTTCGACTTCACTCATCTTTCGGCTATGACGGCTGAAGAGCTTACAGCAGTTGAGACCGAGGTAAACAAGAACATTCTTCTTGCCGAGGCTGCAAACACCACCGTGTGTGATCCCAACACCGCAAGAAAGATGGGCGCTATGGCTCTGTTCGGCGAGTAGTACGGCGACAAGGTAAGAGTTGTGGCAATCGGCTCATCCTCTCTTGAGCTTTGCGGCGGTACTCACGTATCCAACACCGGTGAGATCGGTCTTTTCAAGATCATTTCCGAAACCAGCGTTGCCGCAGGTGTAAGAAGAATTGAGGGTACCACCGGTCTTGGCGTGCTTGCACTTCTTGAGGAAAAGGAAGCACTTATCAAGGATACCGCGAAGGAGCTTAAGACACCCGACGTTAATGCAATCGCGAAGAAGGCAACCTCTCTCCAGGCAGACATCAAGGAGCTTCGCCGTCAGCTTGACAGTGCAAATTCGAAGATCTCCGAGATGAAGTCCCAGTCGCTTATCGACAACGTAAAGACCGTTGGCAAGTTCAAGCTTCTCACCGCAAAGGTAGATGCACGTCCCGACGAGGCACGCGCGCTTTGTGACACCTTCAAGTCCAAGTTCTCCGACGGTGTTGTAGTATTCGCGGCAGTTTCGGGCGACAAGCTTAACTTTGTCAGTGCGGCAGGTGCCGAGGCAGTTAAGGCCGGCGCACATGCAGGCAACATCCTCAAGGATATCTCCGCTATCTGCGGCGGTAAGGGTGGCGGCAGACCCGACAGCGCTATGTCCGGTGGCCGTGACATCGACAAGATTGATGAGGCCCTTGCAAGAGTTGAGGAAATTCTTGCTTCCATTTAATTAAATAAAGAAAGAAAAGGCTCTTGGTTACTGTACCAAGAGCCTTTTTTATGTGGTTTTTCAGTTGCTTATTCCCTCAAGAAGCTTGGAGAAAAATTCGGGATTGATCGCCACTATGATAATAGATGCCGCGGAAAATATAACGCTGAATATGGAGCAAAGTATTGCCGCGATTATAAAGCCGTTAAAATATCCCATTTTAACTCTGGCAATAACCGAGAGTATGATCGCCACAGCACCAAGGATAAGTCCCGCCCATCCAAGAGTTGAGAGCGCAAGAGATACAACTGCACATATAAGAGCAGTTACCGACCAAATAAGTGTCTTAGGCTTACCCTTTTCGTTTACTATCGCAAATGCGCGATCAGCCTCGTTGTCCTGCTTCACCTCGGCAAGCGCGGTAGTTTCGTTTTCTCTTTTCTCGTCGTTCATTTCTCGAGCATCCTTTCTTTTTTATTTACAATATAAATTCTAACACGAAAGAGGTAAATAATCAATAGTAATTGAAAATTTTCCTTTTTATTTGTATATTTTCCTTTTATCGCGGTCAATATAATACAAACCGCCGGAGCGGATAACAACACCTCATAGCAGAGCGAAACGGAGAAAAGCATGGAACCAAGCGAAAAATACGTCAGACTGACCGAGAAGTACACACCGAAAACAAGCACACTTTCACACACCTTACGCGCCTTTTTCGGCGGTGGGTTGATTTGTGCCGCGGGTGAGTGTCTCGCTTCATTTTATTTATATTTGGGACTTGATGTGAAGGATGCATACCTTGCTGTTACTCTCACGTTTATACTTATAGGATCTCTTGCAACGGCACTTGGATTCTTTGATAAAATATCAAACATTATCTATGCCGGAACACTTGTACCCGTGACAGGATTTTCAAATTCGATAACCAGTGCAGCAATAGATACGCGCACCGAGGGGTATGTAAGCGGTGTTGGAAGCAAGATATTTACAGTAGCCGGGCCTGTTATACTTTTTGCCGGAATAAGCGGTTCTTTGTATGGTTTTGTTTACTTTTTAACAAGTTTGATACAAAAATAATTCGACACGCCCCCTATACAACGCGCATTTTTCGACTAAGGCGCCATTTTTTAAACAAATATTGGAGATACAATGAGAAGGATAATAAAGCTTGACAAAAAGCCGTACTTTTTATCCCACGCGGCAGTGGGTGGATATGAGGAAAGACGAGGGCCGCTTGGCAGCGCGTTTGACCTTTGTGACGATACCGATCTTTTCGGTATGAAAAGCTGGGAGAGTGCGGAGAGCGAGATGGGGCGACTCGCCCTAAATCTTGCCCTTAACAAGGCATCACTGTCCGAGGACGTGCTGGACGTAGTTCTTGGAGGAGATCTTGAAAATCAGTGTGTCGCATCGTCGGGCGGTCTTTACACCTTTGGTATTCCGTACATCGGGCTTTATTCCGCCTGCTCGACCTGTACCGAAGGACTGCTCCTGCTTTCTCTCCTTTTATCCTTTACCGAGATGAGGTACGGTGCGGGTGTGACCACCTCGCACAACTCTGCCGCCGAGCGCCAGTTCAGAACACCGATAGAGTACGGAGCGCAAAGACCACCGAGCGCACAGTGGACGGCAACCGCCGCCGGCGCGTTCATAATGTCTGCCGAGCGGCACAACGGACAAAGGGTGTACGTGGACAACGTGATGCTAGGCAAGATCGTAGACGGACTCTGCAAGGACGGAGCAAACATGGGCGCGTCCATGGCGCGCGCCGCATTCGATAGCATCTACACCTACTTTTCCCTCTCGGGCTCCTCTCCGCGCGAATTTGACCTTATCGTCACGGGAGACCTCGGTAAGGTAGGCTCAAGTATTCTGTGCGACATGCTCGCAAAGGAAGTCCCCGGAGCAGAAAGGCTTCATATCGACTGCGGCAATCTTCTCTACAACCAGGAGAAGAAAAGTCTGAACTCGGGTGCATCTGGATGCGGATGCTCGGCATCGGTGCTGTCAGCATATTTTCTACCAATGCTTCAGTCGGGTAGACTGAACAACATTCTTTTTCTTTCAACCGGAGCTCTGATGAACCCACAAAGCCTGCTCCAGGGGAACACCATACTCGGAATTGCCCCTGTAATAAACATCCGCTCGGAGGTGAAGTAGATATGATTACAAGGCTGATCCTTGCCTTTGCCGTTGGCGGCCTGTTATGTGCCATAGCACAGCTCCTGATAGACAAAACCAAGCTTACCCCGGCGCGCATACTCGTCCTTTACGTCGTTTCGGGTGTCATTATCGGTGCGATCGGGCTTTACGACCCGATATTCGATGCCGTCGGATGCGGAATATCCCTGCCTCTTGTCGGATTTGGCGGTACGGTTGCGAGGGGTGTACGAGAGGCGGTGGACAAGTACGGCGCGTGGGGTATCCTTAACGGCCCCTTTACGGCCATGAGTGCCGGTGTGAACGTAGCCCTGATATCCGGCTTTGTCGCATCCCTTTTCTTTAAGGGAAAATCAAAGCGATTATAAAAAGAGCCCCTCAAAAAAGAGGGCTCTTTTACTTTGAAATTTTTTTGACGGAATCCTGTATTTTCCCGCGAATTTTTCTTGATTTTTCCTTTACACTATGTTATAATAGTAATAACTATTATAGCAAAAGGCCGTATTATACCCTTTTTCAGGAAAAGCAGCATTTTAAAAGGAGGACAAAATGAACGAAGAGCTTAACGAAATAGTGACGGTGATGCTTGATCAGATCAGTGAAAAATTCAACGGTCCGGCATTCAACATTTGGTTTGGCGGCTTTTCTCTTGCCTCACTCGATGAGGAAAAGGCCGTGTTCACTACCCCCTCAAACTTAAGACAAAAATTTTTATCGGGCAAATACAGACCTCTTATCGAGGAGGCACTTACCGATGCGATAGGTTTCCCCGTTGAAATTGAAATAATATCCACCGAGAATAACGAGGGATTTGAGGATAAATCCAGCATTGTTATTCCCCAGCCCACCGAGGACTCGAGAAGAGATTCGGATAAGAGAAAAAAGGAAATAGATCAGTTCCTTTCAGGCAAGGATGACGGCGATGATAACGGTGCTGTTGAAAACGGCAACGACTCAAAGCGCAGTGTTGTAAGCAACTACACCTTCGATAATTTCATTGAGGGTGCATCAAACAAGTTTGCAAGAGCCGCTTGTATGGCGGTAGCAATGGAGCCGGCGACCACTTATAACCCTCTTTTCATTTACGGTAACTCCGGACTTGGTAAAACACACCTGCTTTACGCGATCATTAACTACATAAAGAACAATCACCCCAAGATGAAGATCGTTTACAGAAAGAGCGAGGACTTCATAAACGAGCTTATCGCGGCGATCCAGCGCGGTGACACCGCCTCGTTCAAGAACGCGTACAGAAACGCGGACGTTCTTCTTATCGACGATATTCAGTTTATCGCGGGCAAGGAGTCAACGCAGGAGGAGTTCTTCCACACCTTCTCCGCTCTTTACGAGTCAGGAAAGCAGATAATCCTCACGTCTGACCGTCCTCCCATGGAAATAAAACCCCTGGAGGAAAGATTACGCACCAGATTTGAGGGTGGATTGCTTGCGGACGTCCAAAAGCCCAGCTTCGAGCTTAGAACCGCTATAATCAAGAAAAAAGCGGCTGAAATCAATATGGAGATCTCCAACGATCTCGTCAACTACATGGCCGAGCGCCTGCAGCACGACATAAGACAGATCGAGGGTGCGCTCAAGAAGCTGTATGCCGCATCGAGCATCGGCGGTCTTGAGATCACCAAGGAAACGATCGATCAGATCATCTCCTCCATCGACCCCGGCAACATCCCGACCGACACGATGGTTGAAAGAATTCTTGCCTCAACCGCGAAATACTACGGCGTAACAGTCGAGGACATCAAGTCCAAGAAGAAGAACGACCAGGTTGCAAATGCAAGACACATTGCAGTTTATATAATCCGCCGACTTACCGAGCTTCCCTTTAAGAAGATCGGAGAGTTTGTAGGACGCGACCACTCAACGGTAATGTCCTCTATCGGCAAGGTTGAAATTAACATCAAGACCGTAAAGAACACCGACTCGGATATAAACAAGATAATCCGCGAGGTTAAAAACGTCTGATAGGTTTTCCACAAAAGAATGTTATTTTACGGTGGAAAACGGTGTTGAGCTCAATAAACAGTATTCCACACTTAAGCAACAGAAAATTGTGGAATAAAAGAGGCAAAAAAACCGCGGAATATAAGGGCTCAGACGACATTTCCACAATTTCAACACCCCCTACAACGACAACACCTACCAAATAAACCATTATTTGTTCTTCTGCCTCCGGCAAGGAAAACGAAAGCGGCATGGCCGCAAGAAAACAAAATCGGAATGTCTTGTCCTAGCGGGCAGACGGAATGGAGTATAAAATGAAATTTACAGTACAGAAATCTACTTTTATGAACGTGCTCACTCCTGCGATGGGTACGGTATCGAATAAAAATACTATCACCTCTATCGAGGGTATCCTCATCGAAACTCTCGATAACGGAAAGGTGAGGATCTCCTCTTACGACATGAACAAGGGCGTGCGTGCCGTGTTCGAGCCTATCTCTATCGAGGAGGAGGGCCGCTTCATTATCAATGCGCAAAGACTTTATCAGACTGTGCGCGTTCTTCCTGAGGATGAGCTTACCATTGAGGTAAACGATAAGCTCAACTGCATCATCACCTGCGGAAAGGCAAACTTCTCTATGTTTGCGACCAGAGGCGAGGACTTCCCTAACCTTCCCGACCTTGTATCCGACAGAGGCTTTGAGATAAGCTCCTCCGTTCTCCGTACCATAATCGGTAAGGTTGCACACTCGGTAGCGGTTCAGGATAACAGAGTTATGCTTACCGGTGCTTACTTCAAGATCAAGAGCGACGAGATGGAGGTAGTTTCCTGCGATAACTACACCCTTTCCAAGTGCAAGGTTAAGTGTGAAATCGGCGCGGCAAACGAGGCAAGCGCGGTTGACTACTCCTTCATTATTCCCGGACATGCTCTTTCCGAGATCGTTAAGATCCTCCCCGACAACGATGAGTTCAAGTGCGTGTTCTACCTTTCCAGAAAGCACGCGATCATCAGATGCGACGATATCGTGTTCTTCACCAGAACGATCGATTCCGAGTACATAGATTATAACCGCATCACACCCAAGGATAACGACATATTCGTTACCGTTGCAAAGGACAGGATTCTTTCCGGTCTTGAGCGCGCGAACATCATTGCTGAGGAAAGAATTCAGGGATCGGGCAGAAGCTACGTTAAGCTTAAGACCGACGAGCAGACTCTCATAATCACCTCCTCCTCCGTAAACGGCCGCGTATCCGATGAGATGGACTGCGTGCATGAGGGTGGCGATATCGAGATCGGCTTCAACTGTCGCTACCTCATCAACAGCATCAGAGTTGCAGACGGTGAGAATATCAAGATCTCTCTTAAGTCTCCTACTCATGCGATCACCATTGAGCCCGCTGAGGAAAACGGTGAATTTGATTACTTCTACATGATTCTTCCCGTAAGGATGAACGAGCAGTAAATGATTATAAAGAGATTTTGCGCCGAGAATTTCAGAAATATCGAAAAATGTGATATTTCACTTCTTCCCGGAGTAAATCTTCTCTACGGCAACAACGCGCAGGGCAAGACAAATGCAGTCGAGGGTATCTACGTATTCGCGCGGGGAAAGTCATTCCGCGCAAAGGAGGATAAGGAGCTTTTAAGCTTTGATAAGCCGGGCTTCCGTATCTATATCGAGTACGAGGACTCGGACGGCGAGCATACCCTTGAATATGCGCACTTCGGCCGTGAGAGAAGAAGAAGGCGCAATGGCTATCCCATAAAAAGCGTTAAGGAAATGATCGGCGGCTTCCGTGCGGTTCTCTTTTACCCCGATGACCTCGGGCTTGTAAAGGACAGCCCCGAGGAGCGCAGAGCCTTTCTTAACGTGGCGATAAGCCAGTGCTACCCAATTTACATAGACGATTATTCAAGATACAAAACCGCGCTTGAGAACAAGAATTGTCTGCTTAAAAGCGCGTCAAAGGGCGGCTACGTCGATAGAGTCGAGCTTGAAAGCTGGGCAGGATCAATGGCGGAATATGCCGCGAAAATATACAAAATGCGCACCGACTACATAAAAAAGCTGGAGCTATACGCAAACGCGGTAATGAAGGACATCTCGGGCGGTGCGGAGGAGCTTCGCCTCTCGTACAAGAGTGATATAGACACAGAGGGACTTGATCATAACGGACTCAGGGATGCCTACTACGGAATATTTACAAGAGAGCTTGAGCGCGAGATGATAGTCGGCTCATCGCTCTGGGGCCCGCACAGGGACGATATGGATATACTTATAAACGGTGTCAGCGCGCGCTCGTATGCGTCACAAGGTCAGCAGAGATCTATCGTTCTTGCACTAAAGCTTGCTGAGGGTGAGGTGTGCCGTGAGATATGCGGTGAGTACCCGGTTTATCTGTTTGACGACGTTCTTTCAGAGCTTGACGCGGCAAGGCGCGAGTACGTGCTTTCCGACGTTGGAGAAAAGCAGATAATAATTACCTCCTGCGAGCCGGATATAGGCGGAGTTAATGCCACTAACGTTATAAAAGTAAC
This sequence comes from Eubacteriales bacterium, assembly GCA_045659365.1. Lineage (GTDB taxonomy): Bacteria > Bacillota > Clostridia > Oscillospirales > CAG-272 > UBA1740. The sequence continues at coordinate 47,461 of JAZOWT010000105.1, forward strand.
GTCAGGAACTTACGAAAGTAGGTAAAAGAGTATGTATCTACACATAGGAAACGGAGTCAGCATCAAGGATGAAAGTATAATAGGCATCTTTGACCTTGATACTGCGACTGTGTCTAAGATAACCAAGAAATTTATAAATGAGAGCGAGAAGCGCGGAGAGGTTGAGTATACTGACTACGACTTGCCGAGAAGCTTTATCGTTTGCGGTGACAGGACTGAAAGTAAGATCAAGCTTTCAAGAATTTCATCTGTAGGACTCAAGCAAAGGCTTGAGGAAACCGAGGCGGCACTTAATATGCCTGTCGGATCAAAAGAGCGTAAAATATGATGTTTGGAGATATTTGAAATGAGCGAAAAGGAAATGATGGAAAAGAACAGTGCTGGCTATGACGACAGCCAAATACAGGTTCTTGAGGGACTTGAGGCTGTAAGAAAGCGCCCCGGTATGTACATAGGTACTACCTCTATACGCGGACTTCACCATCTCGTTTACGAGATAGTGGACAACTCGATAGACGAGGCTCTTGCAGGATATTGCAACGCGATCACAGTTACCATATGTGAGGATAACAGTATATCTGTACAGGACGATGGCCGCGGTATTCCATCCGGTATGAATGAGAAGCTTGGTCTTCCTACCCTTGAGGTCGTATATACAGTGCTTCACGCGGGCGGTAAGTTCGGCGGTGAGGGATATAAGATAGCAGGTGGTCTTCACGGTGTTGGTGCATCGGTTGTAAATGCACTTTCCGAGTGGGTTGAGGTTGAAAACTGCCGCGACGGAAAGAGATATACCGAGAGATTTGAAAAGGGTGCGGTTGCAAGAGCATTCAAGTGTGAGGGAGATTGCGGCGACAGACACGGTCTTTACGTTCATTTCAAGCCCGACCCCACAATATTCGAGGAAACCGTATTTGAATACGAGACTCTTCTTACAAGAATGAGAGAGCAGTCCTTCCTTAATGCGGGTGTAAAGATCATACTCATAGACAAGAGAGTAGGACAGGAGCGCGAGGAGGTGCTCCACTACGAGGGAGGTATAGTATCCTTCGTGGAATTCCTTAACAATGAAAAGCGCGGCACACCCATTCACCCCGGAGTTATCTATATGAAGGGTGAAAAGAACGGCTCTATTGCCGAGGTCGCGATGCAGTACAACGACAGCTACAACGAAACCATAATTTCGTTTGCAAACAATATGTCCACCATCGAGGGCGGTACACACGAAACCGGCTTCAAGACCGCGCTTACCCGTGCGCTTAACGATTATGCTCGCAAGACGGGTGTTATAAAGGGTGACGACAAGGGCTTTTCCGGTGAGGACGCGCGTGAGGGACTTGTTGCAATAATTTCCGTAAAGCTTACCGACGCGCAGTTTGAGTCACAGACCAAGGCGAAGCTCGGTAACAGTGAGATCAGAACTCTTGTAGATAATATCGTATCTGCAAAGCTCGAGGAGTATCTTGAGGAAAATCCCGCAGTCGGCAAGATCATTCTTGAAAAGGCTATGGCGGCAAACCGCGCACGTGAGGCGGCAAGAAAGGCAAGAGAGCTTACAAGACGTAAGAACGTGCTTGAGGTATCTACTCTTCCCGGCAAGCTTTCTGACTGTAACGAGCGCGATGCAAGACTCACAGAGGTATATCTCGTAGAGGGAGATTCCGCAGGCGGCTCTGCAAAGGGATGCCGTGACAGCCGATTCCAGGCTATCCTTCCCCTCCGCGGTAAGGTTCTTAACGTAGAAAAGTCAAGACTTGACAAGGTTTATTCCAACACCTCGCTTATTCCTATTATTCAGGCACTTGGATGCGGTATCGGTGACGACTTTGATATAACCAAGCTCAGATATCACAAGATCGTAATCATGGCCGATGCGGACGTCGACGGCTCACATATCAGAATTCTTCTTCTGACCTTCTTCTTCCGTCACATGCGTCCCCTTATCGAGCAGGGACACATTTACCTTGCACAGCCTCCGCTTTACAAGGTTCACAAGGGTAAGCAGCTTCGTTATGCATTCTCCGATGCAGAAAGAGATATGTACATCGAGGAGCTTGGTGTAAAGGGTGTTGAATCCGAGAGATATAAAGGTCTTGGTGAGATGGACCCCGAGCAGCTTTGGGAAACCACTATGGACCCCGAAACAAGAACACTGCTTAAGGTTGATATAAACGACGCGATCGCTTGCGACGAGATGTTCTCAGTGCTTATGGGTGATATGGTTGAGCCCAGACGTGAGTTTATATCCAAGAATGCAAAGTTCGTACAGAATCTCGATATTTAAATTACAGAATGGTGAAATAAATGGAACATAATTACAAAAGCACCGATATAGAATTTCCTCTCCAGAAAATAGAGCTGAGAGATATACGTAAGGAGGTCGAAACCTCGTTTATCGAGTATTCGATGAGCGTTATCACCTCACGTGCTCTTCCTGACGTGCGCGACGGTATGAAGCCCGGTCAGAGAAGAATTCTCTACGCTATGTATGAGGATAATCTTACACACGACAAGCCCTTCCGTAAGTCGGCAACGACCGTCGGTAACGTGCTTGGTAGATACCATCCCCACGGTGACAGCGCCGTATACGGAACGATGGTAAGAATGGCGCAGGATTTCTCACTTCGTTACACTCTTGTTGAGGGCCACGGTAACTTCGGTAGTATAGACGGTGACCCGCCTGCTGCATACCGTTACACCGAGGCAAGAATGTCGAAGATCGCAAGCCATATGATGAGTGACATCGAAAAGAAGGTCGTTCCAATGACCAGAAACTTCGATAACACCCGTGACGAGCCCACGGTTCTTCCCTCCCGCTTCCCTAACCTGCTTGTAAACGGCTCGGTTGGTATCGCGGTAGGTATGGCGACAAACATTCCTCCTCACAACCTCTCCGAGGTAGTAGACGGAACTATTTACAGAATTGACAACCCCGAATGCTCGGTTGACGAGCTTATGGAGTTCATCAAGGGCCCCGACTTCCCCACTGCGGCTATCATTTACGGCTCTCGCGGAATCAGAGAGGCGTATGAGACCGGTCGCGGTAAGGTTTACATCCGTGCGCGTGCAAAGATCGAGGACGAGCACAGAAGAATCATCTTCACCGAGATTCCCTACATGGTAAACAAGTCGATGCTTATCGAGAGCATGGCTAACCTCGTTAAGGACAAAAAGATCGAGGGCATCACCGCTCTTCGTGACGAGTCCGGACGTGGCGGTATGAGAATCGTTGTTGAGTATCGCAGAGATGCAAACGGTGAGGTAATACTTAACCAGCTTTACAAGTACACTCAGCTTCAGGACACCTGCTCGGTAAATATGCTTGTCATTGACGGCGGCGAGCCCAAGATTCTCTCTCTCGGTCAGATACTTGACAGATACATCGAATTTCAGAAGAGCGTTATCATCAACAGAACTCAGTTCGACCTTGATAAGGCACTTCGTGAGATGCACATACTCGAGGGCTATAAGATTGCTATCGATAATATCGATGAGGTTATCGCAACCATCAAGAAGAGTGCATCTATTCCCGATGCTAAGGAAAAGCTGATGGAGCGCTTCGGTCTTACCGAGGTACAGGCACAGGCTATCGTCGAGATGACTCTCGGTAAGCTTTCCGGCCTCGAGAGACAGAAGGTTGAGGACAGACTTGCAAAGCTTGCAGTTATCGTAGAGGAGCTTCGCGGCATACTTGCCGACGAGAACAAGATCAAGGACATCATCAAGAAGGAGCTTACCGAGATCAAGGATAAGTTCGGTGATGAAAGACTCTCCGAGCTTTGCGAGGCTACTGAGGAGATCGACCTTGAGGATCTTATCGAAAGACACACCTGCGTTATTACCGTAAGCCATACCGGCTACATCAAGCGCCAGCGCGCAGACGCGTACACCGCGCAGAACAGAGGCGGTAAGGGTATAATCGGTATGACTACCAAGGAGGACGACTACGTAGAGAACGTTATCGTCGTAAACAGCCATTCTCATCTTCTCTTCTTCACAAACAAGGGAAGAATTTACTCCAAAAAGGCATATAGAATTCCCGAGGCAGGCAGAACTGCAAAGGGTACCAACCTTGTCAATATCATCGAGCTTCAGGAGGGCGAGTGCGTAACCGCAATAATCTCGGTAACCGACTTCGTTGACGGCGAGTATCTCACCATGGTAACCAAGCGCGGTGTTATCAAGAGAACTCTTCTTTCCGAGTTTGAATACCAGCGCAAGGGCGGTAAGATCGCTATCAATCTTGATGAGGACGATGAGCTTATCTTCGTTCGCCACACCACAGGTAACGAGAGCCTTATCATCGCTACCCGCGAGGGTAATGCAGTAAGATTCGACGAGAACAACGTACGTTCTATGGGCCGTACTGCAAGAGGTGTTAAGGGTATCACTCTTACAGGTGATGACTACGTTGTAGGTGTTGCAGTGGTTGACGAGGAAAAGACACTTCTTACTATTACCGAAAAGGGTGTTGGTAAGAGAACAAACTTCTCCGACTTCAGAGAGATGAAGCATCGCGGCGGCCGTGGTGTAACCTGCCAGAACATTACCGAAAAGACCGGTAAGCTTGCATCTATCATTACCGTTGCCGAGGATGAT
>JAZOWT010000106.1:0-5995 GCA_045659365.1 Eubacteriales bacterium
CTTGCAGAAGCAGGCGCAAACGTTGGCGCTCCTATCGGTCTTATCTTCGTTGACTCTATTTTCACCCCTGTTTACAAGGTTGAATACAACGTAGAGAACACCCGTGTAGGTAACATCACAGACTACGACAAGCTTACCATCAAGATAAAGACAAACGGCACTATCTCCGCAAAGGAAGCGATCTCCCTTGCCGCCAAGGTTCTCAACGGGCACCTCAAACTCTTCATCGATATGTCTGACGAGGCTAAGAAGGCTGAAGTCATGGTAGAGGGAGCAGAGGTTAAGAAGGAAAAAGTCCTCGAGATGACCATTGAGGAACTTGACCTGTCCGTACGTAGCTTCAACTGCTTGAAGCGCGCGGGCATCGATACGGTAGAAGATCTTATAGAGCGCTCCGAGGAGGATATGATGAAGGTTCGTAACCTTGGTCGTAAGTCCCTTGAGGAAGTTATACAGAAGTTAAGTTCTTTGAACCTTAGTTTGAAGAAAGACGAAGAATAAGAAACAGGAGGAACTAGACATGAGAAAACTCGGCAGAACCACCGCACAGCGTAAGGCAATGCTCAGAGGCATGGTAACTCTTCTTCTTGAAACCGGCAAGATCGAAACCACTTACACCAGAGCGCAGGAAGTATCTGCAAAGGCAGACGAGATGATCACTCTCGGTAAGAAGGGTGACCTCGCAGCTTACCGCGCCGCTCTTGCATTCATAACCAAGGAAGACGTTGCTAAAAAGGTATTCAGTGTTATCGCTCCCGCTTACGCTAACGTAAATGGTGGCTACACTCAGGTATACAAGATGGGTCCCCGTCGTGGCGACGGAGCTGAGACCGCTATCGTTAAGCTCGTAGCAGTTAAGGCAGAGGACGCTGAGGCTTAATTGCCAAAGCATCCACCCCAAAAAAAGAACCTCGAAAGAGGTTCTTTTTTTGTGCTTTTGCGCCAATCTATTGACAAACTAAGGATATTTATTTATAATAAGACTGTTAAATAACTCCACGGGAGGACATGAAATGAGCAACATTCCTGTATATTGGAAAACACGTCTTGACGAGGTAGAGGACACTCTGAAGCTCGTTAAAAAGGGTGTTGTAACACAGCCTTATTCGTCTGCAGGAGGCAGACCTATCTATATGGTCGAGTATGGAAGATCTACACTTCCTGATCGTACCGCGAACTGCTCCAGTGCGCTTGGAGCGAGAAAAATCGAGTGCTACGCGGATAAAACAAGCCCCGACTACACACCTTGCGTATTCCTTTGCGGATGCGTCCATGGTGGCGAATTTGAGGGCACGTCTGCGATGCTCAACCTTATCAAGCTTATAGAAACCGGTACAGATTACAACGGTCAGCCTAACGACGAGATAGTAGAGCTTGCAAGCAAGGTACACCTTATTCTCGTTCCTATGGTAAACCCCGACGGCAGAAGCCACATCCCCTTCGATTCATTCGTAGGTAAGACCTTCTACGACCTCCGCTACTACAATCAGGGAACCTGGAAGGACGGTAGTCTCACCGGTTGGCCGGGATGTAAGATGGTGCATCCTATCAAGGATGCTGTTGACTATCTCGGTGGTTATTTCAACGACGACGGCGTGAACATGATGCACGAGAACTTCATAGGCGGCCCTCTTTCTACCGGTACACAGCTTGTGTTTGACATCTGCTGCAAGTACGCGCCCGACTTCTCCATACTCCTTCACGGCGGTGATAACTGCCACAACCACATTCTCTATCCTGCATATGCTTCTATGAAGACCAAGCAGGAGGTTCTTAACGTCGTTGAAGCGGTAGCCGCAAGAAGCGAAAAGGAAGGTGTGCGCTATACTCGTACCGCCCCCGGACATCCTGAGGACAATCTTACCGCGGTCCCGTCGTTCAACCTCGTTTCTGCCATGCACCACTGTTGCTCCGAACCGGCGGTTACATATGAGTCCAACCAGGGCCTTATAGAGCACAGAGATCCTGTATATGACTATGACGAGATCTATTCGGCGCATATCATACTCTTTACCGAAACGATAAGAGAACAGCTTAAGAGATACAATAAGATATAATTCTAAAACAGAGTCAATCGCACGATTGACTCTGTTTTTTTATAAAAATATAACAAAATAAAGGATTTGCACCATAATGGAACGCGAAAATATAACTTTTATCTGCTATTCTCGTGCTTGCGCCGCAATATCTCTACGTTTCTGTCTACCTCTTTTTTGTGTAGCGGATACCAAAGCCATAGTATAAGCGCTAGCGAGCAGAATCCAATAGCGGGCAATAAGGTAGAGATATTGAATATGCCCTCGGTGACGTTCTTGTCAAATGCTGTTGCCTGAGTATATCCAATAGCGGTTAACAGTAGGCCGGATAGTCCGGCTGATGCGGCCTGTCCAAGCTTTCTTGCAAATGAATAAAGCGCATAAATAGATCCGTCCTCGCGAATACCGTTTTTGATTTCGGAGTAGTCAATAACGTCTGTGATGAGCGCCCATGAAACCATAGAGAAAATTCCAAGGCCTAACCAACTCACAAGGTTGAGTCCGATATAAACCCAAACGTTTGCGGGACGTACAAAGAAGAGAAGAAGGGAAATTCCACCCGCCAGAAAATTAGAAACTACACTGACCTCTGCCTTGCCGAATTTTCTTGCCAGCGGCTTAGCTACGGTAGCCGCAAATATCATTCCGAACATCATCGCAAACGTCGACGCCGACTGCGCACCGGCATTGTTGTAGTAGTTAGGATAAACGTAATTTGCCATCGATTGCATCGTCAACTGTGCCAGTAGCATTACCACAGAGGCCACAATTATAGATATAATGGCGCGGTTTTTTACGGCGCTTTTTAGCAGCGCTCCGACTCCTTTGGCGCGGTGTTCATCGGTTGCTTGCTCGGGTACTACACGCTCGTGTACGAGGAAATAACATGCTACGTAGCATAGTACCGCGAGTATCGAAAAGACTCCGGCGATTATAGTAAATGCGCGCCCGTTCATCACGGTATTGCCGCCAACCGTTTCGTATGCGAGTATCGGCACACCGGCTCCAACGATTACACCCGCAAGCGTTGATCCCATAGTTCTGTATGTCGACAGCGACTGTCGGTCGTCAGGCTCGCGCGATATTGCCGATGCCATTGAACCGTATGGGATGTTTATAGACGTATAGAAAATAGATCCCCAGAGTATATAGGTCACGACAAGCCACACAACACGAAACCACATTTCGGCATCCGCAAATCCGCTCTGATATATAAGAAATGATGATATGGCAACCGGGCCGCACATCCTGATTATCCATGGCTTGAATTTGCCGTTTTTTGTTACACGGGATCGGTCGCATATGCGCCCCATTGTGACGTCGGTAAAGGCATCTATGAAGCGCGCAAGCATTATGACTGCGCCGACTATTGCCGCCGATACTCCCATCACGTCAGTGTAAAATTTCAACAGGAACCCGGACGACAAAATAAATGTAAAATCGTTTCCGAAATCTCCAAACAAATAACCTATCTTGTCACGAATTCCGAAGCACGGTGCTGACTTTTTTGTACCATTCATTAAAAAAATGCGCCTTTCTTGGTATTGTGGTTATTTTGCACGGAATTTTCAGTTTTATCACAAATAATTTCACACGGGTGCTATGTTTATAAAAAACAAACAGGGAAATGCAAACTTTACGTTGCATTTCCCTAAAATTTTGCTTTTATATCATTAATTCAGAAATAAGTTCGGTCAGCTCCTTGGGATCATCAATGGGCGCACCACCGATTAGGCAGCCCTGTGCGAAGAGAAGCTTTGCGTATTTCTTGAGCTTTTCCTTGTCAGATTCATATACTTCCTCAAGCTTCTTTGCGATCGGGTGAGAAGCGTTTATCTCAAGCACTATGCTGGCCTTGGGAGCCATCGCATCCGCGCCCGGCATCTTGCCAAGCGTCTTTTCCATCTCGAGGGATATGTCGCCTTCGCTCGAAAGACATACAGGATGATTCTTCAGCGACGCGGTAAAGCGCACTGCTGTAACCTTTCCGATTGCATCCTTCATTATCGTAAGCATGTCCTCGGAGGAATCGTTCTTTGTCTTGATGCTTTCCTTTTCGTCATCGCTTGTGAGATCGAGCGCCTCTGCAGTAACGTTCTTGAAATCCTTCTCGTCGTACTTGTCAAGCACGCGGATCGCAAACTCGTCAATGTCGTCGGTAAAGTAGAGCACCTCGTAGCCCTTTTCCTTTACCGCCTCAACCTGCGGGAGCATCTCTATTCTCTCAACGGTTTCGCCCGAAGCGTAATAAATGGACTTCTGATCCTCTCTCATTGCTCCTACGTATTCCTTGAGCGACACGTACTTTCCGCTCGATGACTTAAAGAGCAATAGATTCTTTAGCACGTCCTTGTGCATTCCGTAATCGGAATAAAGACCGTACTTGAGCTGCAGTCCGAATTCGTTGAAAAGCTTCTCATACTTTTCGCGCTCGCTATTCATCATCTTCTCAAGCTCGCTCTTGATCTTCTTCTCGATCGACTTTGCAATCGTCTTGAGCTGTCTGTCGTGCTGAAGCATCTCGCGCGAAACGTTGAGCGAAAGATCTGCCGAATCAACAAGTCCCTTAACGAACCCGAAGTAATCGGGCAACAGGTCCTGGCACTTTTCCATTATCATAACGCCGCTGGAGTAAAGCTCAAGCCCCTTTTCGTAATCCTTGGTATAATAGTTGAAAGGCGCATGCGAGGGGATAAACATAAGCGCAGAGTAGGTCGCCGTACCCTCGGACTTTTGTGTGATCACCTTAGCCGGTGCGGCATAGTCGTAGAACTTCTCGGTGTAGAACTGCTTGTATTCCTCGTCGGTCACCTCGCTCTGTGACTTTTTCCAAAGGGGTATCATGCTGTTGAGGGTTTCGATTTTCTTGACGGTTTCGTATTCTCCCTCGGTACCTTCCTTGGGCTCGTGCGCGGTCACCGCCATCTTTATAGGGTAACGAATATAGTCGGAATACTTTTTCACAAGCGCGCGCAGACGGTACTCGTCAAGGAATTCGGAGTATCTCTCGTCGTCGTTGTCTTCCTTAATATATAATATAACCTCGGTTCCGAAGCTTTCCTTCTCGCATTCGCCGATGCGATATCCGTCAACCCCCTCCGACTCCCACGCATTAGCAACCTCCGAGCCGTAGGGCCTGGAATGCACAACGATCTTGTCTGCAACCATGAATGCGGAGTAGAATCCTACACCAAACTGACCTATTATATCAACCTCGTCGCCGGCGTTCTCGCGCTTGAAATCAGACGATCCGCTCTTTGCAATCGTACCAAGGTTCTTCTCCAGCTCCTCAATGCTCATTCCACAGCCGTTGTCGGATATCGTAAGGGTGCGCGCGGCCTTGTCGGGGATCAGATGAATTGCATAATCATCTCTACCTATTATTATATTATCGTCTGTCAAAGACTTGAAATACAGCTTATCTATTGCATCGCTGGCGTTTGATATGAGCTCGCGCAGAAAAATCTCCTTGTGAGTATAGATCGAGTTGATCATCATATCCAGCAGCTTTTGTGATTCTGTCTTAAATTGCTTCTTTTTCATAAATATTGCCTCCAAAATGCGTTAGCACTCTCGATGCGCGAGTGCTAAAAGTATTATAACACTATATATTTATATTGTCAATAGATATGCAGAAATATTTACCTCTCCTTTACACTTCTAAAACAATGTGCAAAATGCACAAAAACATAACCGAAAGTTCGTTAAAACAAGCTAATATGAGAAAAAGCAAAAAAATGCAACTTTTTTTCGAAAAAGTGCTTGACAAATATTGAAATTTAGGATATAATGATTGAGCGCGCTTCGAGAGGAAGCCGCTTGATCATTGAAAATTGAACAACATTGAAATTTTTCAAGCACTGAAAAGTGCGAAAGATCTCGTTAAAACACTTTGAATTGACAAAGTACAAACAAGTAATTAAGTAAGATAAGCTAGTAAAAATAGCTCTGAAAAAGGT
>JAZOWT010000107.1:0-15121 GCA_045659365.1 Eubacteriales bacterium
GTAGAAAGGAAATTTTAACGATGGGAAAGAACATCGGTAAGGTAATACAGATAATCGGACCCGTTCTCGACATTAAGTTTGAAAACGGTAAGCTGCCCGATCTTCTGAACGCTATCGAGATTGAGCACGAGGGTCGCACCGTTGTGTGCGAGGTTGCGGCTCAGTCAGGTGACGACGTAGTAAGATGTATCGCTATGTCATCTACCGACGGTATGTCCAGAGGCATGGAAGCAGTTGACACGGGTACGGGTATAACCGTCCCCGTAGGCAAGGGCACGCTTGGAAGAATATTCAATCTTCTTGGCGAGCCGATAGACAATCAGCCCGCACCCGAGGGCTGTGAGGAGTGGTGTATCCACCGTGATCCCCCCTCTTACTCCGACCAGGAGGGCACGACCGAAATACTCGAAACCGGTATTAAGGTCGTTGACCTTATCGCGCCTTATGCAAAGGGCGGTAAGATCGGTCTTTTCGGCGGTGCGGGAGTTGGTAAGACCGTCCTTATCATGGAGCTTATCAACAATATTGCAAAGCAGCACGGCGGTATCTCGGTATTTACGGGTGTCGGCGAGCGTACCCGTGAGGGTAACGACCTTTATAACGAAATGAAGGAGTCCGGAGTTCTCTCAAAGACCGCACTTGTATACGGTCAGATGAACGAGCCTCCGGGAGCGAGAATGAGAGTTGCTCTCTCCGGTCTTACCATGGCGGTGTACTTCCGCGATAAAGAGGGCCAGGACGTTCTTCTTTTCATAGACAACATATTCAGATTTACTCAGGCGGGCTCTGAGGTTTCGGCGCTTCTTGGCCGTATGCCCTCCGCCGTTGGTTATCAGCCTACCCTTGCTACCGAGATGGGTGCGCTTCAGGAGCGTATCACCTCGACCAAGAAGGGCTCGATCACATCGGTACAGGCAGTTTACGTTCCTGCGGACGACCTTACTGACCCTGCACCTGCTACTACGTTTGCACATCTTGATGCAACTACGGTTCTTTCAAGAAGCATCGCATCTCTCGGTATTTACCCCGCGGTCGACCCCCTTGACTCCACCTCGCGTATCCTCTCCCCTGACGTTGTGGGCATTGAGCACTACGAGGTAGCAAGAGAGGTTCAGAGTATCCTTCAGAGATACAAGGAGCTTCAGGACATCATCGCGATCATGGGTATGGATGAGCTTTCCGAGGAGGATAAGCTTGTCGTTAACCGTGCAAGAAAGATCCAGCGCTTCCTCTCCCAGCCCTTCTCGGTTGCGGAGCAGTTTACCGGTATGGAGGGTAGATACGTACCCATCAAGGAAACCATCAGAGGGTTCCGCGAGATTCTTGACGGTAAGCACGATTCACTGCCCGAGTCTGCGTTCCTCTTCGTAGGTACTATTGACGAGGCCGTGGAAAAGGCTAAGGCTCTTTCCAACAATTAAAACACAAAGCGCAGGGGTCATGCCCTGCGCTTAAAGGATTTAAGATGAAAACTTTTAATCTTCAAATAGCAACTCCTGACGGCATCAGATTTGACGGCGAGGCAGAAAGCCTGCTCGTTAAATGCGAGGCCGGTGACGTTGAAATAATGGCCGGACACGCTGACCTTTTCGCTTCACTTGGCATCGGCCGTGCAAGAATCAAGACTGCCGATGGTGAGAAGATAGCATCCTGTGCCGGTGGCTTTATAGCCGTTGAAGGGGGCAGTGCGAGAATGATCGCCACCACTCTCGAGTTTGCAGACGAGATCGACCTTGACCGCGCACTTATAGCAAAGGCGGGTGCGGAGGAAACGATCAAGACCTCGCGCGACGATCTTGCGCTTGAAAAAGCAAAGCTCAAGCTTTCCCGTGCGCTCAATAGAATAAAGGTAGCGGAGCAGAAATAATGAATACGTATGAGCTTTTTTTGAAGTATGCTCTCATTCCCACAATGTCGGACGAGGAGAGCGAAACCATTCCCAGCACCAAAAAGCAGCTTGTACTTGCCACTCTTTTAAAGGACCAGCTTTTGGAGCTTGGTCTTTCGGATGCGAGAGTTGACGAGTACGGCTACGTATACGCAACCCTGCCGGCAAACACCACGGAAAAGGTTGATGCGATAGGCTTTATCGCGCACATGGACACCTCGAGCGAGGCGAGTGACGAGAACATCAAGCCCCAGATAGTAGAATACAAGGGCGGCGACATTCTTATGAATGCCGAGCGCGGAATCTATATGCGTGAGTCGGACTACCCCTGCCTTAAAAAATACGTTGGTCAACATCTCATAACAAGTGACGGTACTACTCTTATAGGTGCAGACGATAAGGCCGGAATTGCCGAAATCATGTCTGCAATCAAGAAAATAATTGACACGGGTGCGCCCCACGGCAAGATTTGTGTCGGTTTCACTCCCGACGAGGAGATCGGCCGCGGTGCTGACAAGTTTGACGTCGAGGCATTTGGCGCAGACTATGCATACACCGTTGACGGCGGTGCTTTGGGCGAGTTGGAGTACGAAAATTTCAATGCCGCAGGAGCAAAGGTGACCGTACACGGTGTGTCGATACACCCCGGAAGCGCAAAGGACAGAATGAAGAATGCATCGCGCATTGCCTGTGAGTTCAACTCCCTGCTTCCTCCCTGTGAGATCCCCGAAATGACCGAGGGATACGAGGGCTTTCACCACCTGATCACAATGAGCGGCGAAACCGAGCTTGCAAAGCTTGCTTACATCATTCGTGACCACGACAAGGCGAAGTTCGAGGAAAAGAAGCGCGTCTTTCTCGAGGCGGCAGATGCTATAAACAAAAAATACGGCGATGGCACACTTGATTTGAGCCTCACCGATTCTTACTACAATATGAAGGAAATGATCGAGCCGTGTATGTACGTGGTTGACCGTGCAAAGCGCGCTATGCTCGACCTCGGTGTTGAGCCTAACGTAGTGCCTATCAGAGGCGGTACGGACGGTGCAAGACTCTCGTTTATGGGTCTACCCTGCCCCAACATTTGCACCGGTGGCGAGAACTTTCACTCCCGCTTTGAGTTCGTTTCCTGCGAGTCAATGGAGAAGATCAGCGACATTATCGTAAAGATAATCACCAATCTTCCCGGCGAGTGTAAATAACACAAAAAAAGCAACCCGACAGATTTGATCTCTGTCGGGTTGCTTTTATATTACTTTGTGATTTCCTTAAGGAAGCCTGCCGCCATAATGATGTCGGCCTTGGGGTCGTCACCGCACTCGCGCTCGATGGTAAGGAAACCGTCGAAGCCGATCTCACGAAGGGCTGCGATGTACTTAGGCCAGTCTACCTGACCCTCGCCAAGGGGAACCTCCTTGAATCCGTTGCAAGCATTAAGTGCATCAACACCGCCAACCGCAAACGCGTGGTAAACGTCCTTGGGATCCTGGTTGGGATCAAGCATAATACCGTCCTTTGCATGGGTGTGAACAATGTGATCCTTGAGGATATATACCGCCTCAACAGCATCCTGACCGGTTACCATGGTAAAGTTAGCAGGGTCGAGGTTTACACCTACGCCACCCTTGGTATCCTCGATGAATGCGAGAAGGGTCTTTGCCTTTTCGGGGCCGGTTTCAATAGCGAGTGTAACTCCGCGCTCCTTAGCGTAAATGCCGCACTCGGTAAGAGCGGAGAGCATAACGGGATATGTAGGATCGTTCTTATCCGCGGGGATAACACCGATGTGAGTGGTTACCACCTTGGTTCCGAACTCGCATGCAAGGTCGATAATGTCCTTGGTTTTTGCTATACGCTCTGCATTATCCTCGGCACGCTCGAAGCCGTAGCCACCCATATCACCGCAAAGCGCGGAGATCACCATACCCTTTTCGGCAAGGAGTGTCTTGTACTCCTCTTTCTTCTCGGCAGTGAGAGTCCAAGGAGAAAACTCACCGTCAGTTGCATATACCTGAACACCCTGAAGACCAAGGCCTGCAGCTATTTCAATACCCTCGAAATGAGTCTTGTTAAAGCAATTTGTAATTACGCCTATTTTCATTTCACACCTCAGATTACAATTTTCTTTCCGATCTCGCGACTAGCCTTTACCGCTGCCTCGCGAACCTGCATAACGTAAAGGGTTTCATTTACATCAAATGAGGTCTTACCCTCCTCAAAGAAGCGAAGAATGTCGGCAAGGAGGTTGTTGAAGAAGGGCGAGGCTATACCCGTGTAACGGGAATCACCCTCCTTGTTCTCTGCGCATACGGCAAAGTCACAGCCGTTTCCGTAGATCATAGTACCACTCTTGCCACCCTCGAACTCAACGTCGAGGACGTACTGGCCCTTGCCCTTAAGGGCTGCGGTTACGGAGGTAGGACGCGCGGATACGAGCTTCACAAGCATCTCTGCCTGGTGAATGATATACTCCTCAAGCGAGCCGCCGCCACCGAGAGTTACGACAGCGGTAGCACCGGTAAGAGAATCAAGCTCTGTTGCATAGCGAAGCGCGGAGGAGGAGAAGAACTTGGTACCGTACTTCTCTGCCTCGTCAAAGATCGCCTTGGCGGTCGCGTAATCGGGAGCAAAGGTCTTGTCAACGTAGGTGTTCTTCTTATACTTAAAAACAGTCTTTACGTATTCAAGGTGCTTCTCGGGATTTGAGGGCGCGAGGACTACGATGTAGTCAACCTTCTCGCAAAGCTCCTCAAGGGTAGCGCAGCGGGTAACACCGAATGCCTCGCACCACTCGTCGGTATTTCTGCCGTCAACGGGGGATACGTACTCCTCTGCCCAAGCATACTTGACCTCAAAGTCCTTGCCGGTCTTCTCGCAGATATCCTTGATCCAGATGGGATAATTGTTGGCATGCCACTCACTGATATAATAATCAACGAAGCCTATTGTTTTCATTAGAAGGTGATCTCCTTCTTAAGCTCTGCGGACTTGTAAAGCGCCTCAAGAAGCTTTGCAGTCTCGAGAACTCTTTCGATGTCGCTTCTGTTGGGAGTGCCGTTGTTGATGGAGTCGATGAATCCGCGGCTCTCGTTTTGATACATATTGGTGATCTCGTAATCGGGAGTGTTGCTCTCAAGGGTAGAGCCGTCGGTGTATACGAACTTGTTGCCGTAGTCAAGACGTGCGCCTGCCTTGTCGCCCATAAAGTCTACGAGCATCTCGGTGTTAGGAATGTTCTGCGCCCAAGCGCCGTTGAAAGAGATAGTACCCTTGTCGGTACGGATGTAACCGGTGATAAGGTCGTCAACGTCGTTAACACCGTTAAGATCCTTGGTTTCCTCAGCCCACATAGACTCGTACTTGTAGGTGCTCATATCCTTTGCCATCTCGCTGTAAGCATCACAGGTAACGCTCTTAAGCTTTGCATCACCGAGAATGTACATAATAAGGTCGAAGAAGTGTACGCCCCAGTCGATAAGAACACCGCCGCCGGACTGTGACTTATCGGTAAACGCGCCACCAAGACCGGGGATAGAACGGAAGGAACGGAAGGAGCAGTAGATGTGGTAGATGTTACCGAACTTACCCTCGTCGTTATACTCCTTAAGCATCTCAACGGACTTGTGGTAACGGTTGCAAACACCGATAGCAAGGCGCTTGTTCTGCTTCTTCGCCTCCTCTGCCATCTCGCAGGAGAGTGCGTAGTTAATGGTAATGGGCTTCTCGCAGAAGACGTGCTTGCCTGCCTTAAGAGCATCCATGGTTACAACGTAGTGTGCATAGTTGGGGGTGAGAACGTATACTGCCTCAACCTCAGGATCCGCAAGAGCAACCTTGTAGTCGGTGATAACGTTTTCGATCTTGGGGAAATCCTTTTTAGCCTCAACCGCCTTGGACTCAATGATGTCACAGGCATACTTGATTCTTACATCCTCAAGATTTGAAATTGCGGGAAAGTGTGCATTTCTTGCAATTCTTCCGCATCCGATGATAGCAATAACGGTAGTTTTCATATTTATCCTCCAAAAATTAAGTTCTTTTAAAACGGGTGTAGTACACCCTTTAAGAAAATTATACCCCTCACGCGCGCATTTGTGAATATCTTAACTTATGCAAAAACTTATCCTGAGTTGTAATTTAGGAAATCTATTGACAAATTCGCGCCCATGGTATATCATAGAATCAACAAAAGCGGAGGTGCTGTATGAACGCACAGAAAAACGAAAGGAAAATGAACTATCACTACGAGCCGTACTGCAACGATCCGATGCCCTACGGTTGTATTGATCTTTTGCAGATAGGAAGCTCGCACTTTCCACCCAAGGCGGCTATAAATCTTCACACGCATACAGGTTATTTTGAGCTTACGGTCATAACCTACGGCCGCGGCACGATATCCGCTAACAACTCGACAGTTCCGGTTGAGCAGGGCGATATTTTCGTATCATTTCCCTACGACACGCATAGCATCGAGGCAGATGAGCGCGAGGGAATGAACTATATGTTTTTTGCCTTTTTTCTGAAGGATACGGCACTGCTCTCGGATATGGAAAAGTTATCCGCACTTCGCTCAATGACCGATGAGCGCATCATACACAGTGACACCACGTCTTCCCTTTTGACCTCTGCTATTGCCGAGATCGGAAAGGAGAGGCTGCATAAGCAGGCATACCTCGAGGCCCTTTTCACCCAGATAGTGATACACGTCATTCGCGCATTCAACAAGCAAGAGCCTGCCGTATTCGCACCGAGAAAGCAGGAGGAGCTTTGCTATCAGGTGATGGATTACATAAACACCCACATCTACTCGATCACCACGCTGACCGAGATAGCCGACCAGTTCCGCTACGACTATACCTACCTCTCTAAGATATTTACCCGCACGACCTCGCAAAGCATTTCGGAATACTATCGTCAAAGGCGACTTGAGGTGGCGCGTGCGCTTATCCACGAGGGTGTGTTGAGTCTATCCGAAATCGCCGAGAAGCTGCTATACTCATCAATATATTCATTCAGCAAGGCGTTCAAAAATCAATACGGACTTTCCCCGAGAGATTATAAAAAGAAGAATTTTTCAAAATAAACACAAAAAAGGAGAGAACACGGGTTCTCTCCTTTTTATTTAAAACTCACCCTGCACAGCAGGATTTCTTTGCGAAGCGATTTCATCCACCGGACGGTGGATTTAACCCATCTAAGATGGATTTCATTGCATATTTTTGCTTAAAAAATATGCTTAAACCACACCCTGTGCGAGCATAGCATCGGCTACCTTAATGAAACCGGCTATATTAGCACCGGCAACAAGGTTACCCTCCATGCCGTAGGTCTTTGCTGCGGCAACGGAGCTGTCGTAGATGTTCTTCATGATGTCATGAAGCTTAGCATCAACCTCTTCTGCACTCCAGCTGTAACGCATGGAGTTCTGGGACATTTCAAGACCGGAAACTGCAACACCGCCGGCATTTACTGCCTTAGAGGGAGCAACAACTACGCCATTCTGCATAAGGTATGCAATAGCCTCGTTGGTGGTAGGCATGTTGGAAACCTCAACGTAGTACTTGATGCCGTTAGCAACAATCTTCTCTGCCTCTTCCATACCAACCTCGTTCTGAGTTGCACAAGGCATGATAACGTCAACCTTAACGCCCCAGGGCTTCACACCCTTGAAGAAAGGAACACCAAACTTATCAGCATAGTCCTCAACTCTGTTGCGGCAAGATGCACGCATCTCAAGCATGAAGTCGATCTTTTCCTTGGTGTTGATACCGTCCTTATCGTAAACGTATCCGTCAGGACCGGAGATGGTAACTACCTTACCGCCAAGCTCAGTGATCTTCTGAACTGTACCCCATGCAACGTTGCCGAAGCCGGAGATCGCAAAGGTCTTACCCTCGATGCTCTCGCCGAGGGACTTGAGCATCTCAACAGTGTAATAAACTGCACCGTAGCCGGTAGCCTCAGGACGGATGAGAGAACCGCCGTAGGGACGGCCCTTACCGGTAAGAACACCGGTGAACTCGTTCTGGATTCTCTTATACTGACCGAAGAGGTATCCTACCTCACGCGCGCCAACACCAATGTCACCTGCGGGAACGTCGGTGTCAGGACCTATGTACTTTACAAGCTCGGTCATGAAGCTCTGGCAGAAGCTCATAACCTCTCTGTCACTCTTACCCTTGGGATCGAAGTCAGAGCCACCCTTACCGCCGCCCATAGGAAGACCGGTGAGAGAGTTCTTAAAGGTCTGCTCAAAGCCAAGGAACTTGATGATGCTCTCGTTTACAGAGGGGTGGAAACGAAGACCGCCCTTGTAAGGACCGATTGCACTGTTAAACTGAATTCTGAAGCCGCGGTTTACCTGCACGTTGCCGTTATCATCTACCCACGGAACTCTGAACTTTATAATTCTTTCGGGCTCTACCATGCGCTCAACAACACCGCTCTTGATGTAGTCGGGGCGCTGCTCGAGAACGGGCTCGATCGACTCGAGAACCTCTTTTACAGTCTGATGAAACTCGGGCTCATTAGGGTTGCGCTTTTCAACTCTTTCCATGAGCTCGTTTAAATAATTCAGCTTAAACATTATTGATCACCTCATTAATAGTTTTAAAATATGGTTTAATTTTAACACAGGTTTTTACAAATTGCAATATTTTTACATCATTTTTTTAGAAATATTCTTCAAAAAAGCGGGCAAAATAATGTAAAATGAAAGAATTGTACACGAGGCTTGCAATTTGCTAGTAAGGATCAAAAAGGGAGGGCGACTTAAACTGCCCGCCCGCGCATCAATGTGGTATACATTAACTTCAGCCATTGAGCGAGGGATCAACTTTATTTTTACCCCGATTTTCACACGCGCGCTCTCCCCGGCGGAGTATGGTCTTTATCCATTATACGTCAGCTACATGAGTCTGTTTACAATTCTTATCACCCTTGAGCTTAGCGGTAACGTGATATACCGCGCACTGTCAAGATTCAAGGGGAGAGAGGATGAGCTCATAAGTTCATCATTAGGGGTAATTTCAGTACTGTTCGGCGTAGTGCTATCCGTCATTCTCATTTTTCCTGAATACCTGTCGTCAATAACAGGGCTCGGAAGAGAAATGCTTATTTTCCTTGCCGTTCAGGTGCTATTGAACGGGATATTAGGCTTATACGTGGCAAAATGCCGATATTTGTACGAATACAAGGCAGTATCTTTGATAAATCTTGCACTTGCACTGCTCTCTCCTACCCTGTCGCTCACACTAATAAAATTCACACGGGTGCGTGCTACGGCAAGAATTGTCGCCCCGTTGATCATCTCCGCGCTCATCGTATTACCTCTTGCCGTAAGGATAGTGCGCCAAGGAAAAAGGCTTCTGTCAAGGGATATCTTGGGCTTCATTTTTCGTACCGATCTGCCTCTTTTACCGCACTTTATATCAACGGCAGTGATCGCCCAATCAGGAAAGATAATCGTAGGCCGTAGCTTTGGCGAAGAGGCGCTGGCAAAGTACTCGGTCGTTTTTTCTATGGGATTTGTTTTTTCGCTTATAACAGTGGGTATAAACTCCGCGCTTACACCGTGGGTTAACCGCAAGCTCGCGGAGAAAAACGAGGATAAAATCGCGGCAACGATCGATCCTTTATTTTCACTTTTTGCACTTATGACGCTTTCCGGCCTTTGCTTTTCACCCGAAGGACTGACATTTTTAGCCCCTCGCGAATACGGTAGCGCCCTTGGTGCGATATATCCATTAAGCCTATCTGTGCTTACCGGATTTCTCGTGACGATAATAAACGCCGTGCTTCTGTTTTATGAAAAATCCCACCTGATCAGCACCGCCTCCATAATCACGGCACTAATCAATCTGTTGTTAGGTATCACGATAACCGCAAAATACGGCTATATAGCCGCAGCACTCGTACAGCTTGCCTCATCCTTGATTTTATTCATCATAAGCGCGGTTATGCTGGGGGGCGTGTCGCATAAAACCATTATACGTCCCTACCGCCAGCTTGTTGTGATCACATTTGCGGCAGCGGTATCGGTGATCCTATACCTCTTGCGGCACGCGTTTGTATCGCGAATGCTTATCCTCTTTGCCCTATTCATGCTCGCCATACCGATCGCCATGCAGTGTAAGTCGCTCATAATAGAAAAGAAGGCCTGATGTCAGACCTTCTTTTTTCGTTATATTACTTTCCCTGCTCCTTAAGGGCGGCTCTCTTCTGCGCAGCGATACGCTTACGCTGAGGAGTATCAAGCACTACCTTACGGAGTCTGATGCTCTTAGGAGTTACCTCAATAAGCTCATCGTCGGTAATGAACTCGATCGCTTCCTCGAGAGAAAGCTGACGGGGAGTGATAAGGGTAAGCTTTTCATCAGCACCGGAGGAACGGATAGCGGTGAGGTGCTTCTCGCGGCATACGTTAACCTCGATGTCATCGGGCTTGGGGTTTTCACCAACTATCATACCCTCGTATACAGGAGTAGCAGGACCGATAAAGAGAGGTCCGCGATCCTGAGACTGGTAAAGACCGTAGGTGGTAGAAACACCGGTTTCGCTTGCAACAAGAGAGGAGGTGAAGCGGGTCTTGATCTCGCCGCGGAATTCCTCATAACCTGCGAAAATAGTGGAGATAAGTCCCTCTCCGCGAGTGTCGGTAAGAAGCTCGCTTCTGTAACCGAACAGACAACGGGTGGGAATGGAATAAAAGAGCTTCTGACGTGTGCCGTGAAGCTGCATATCAACAAGAGTACCCTTTCTCGCACCAAGCTTCTCCATAACCGCGCCAACGTACATCTCGGGAACGTCAACTATAACGTCCTCGATGGGCTCGCACTTGACACCGTCGATTTCCTTGTAAAGCACACGGGGGTTTGAGCAGCAAAGCTCATAGCCCTCACGGCGCATATTCTCAACGAGTATGGAAAGGTGCATCTCACCTCTGCCCGCAACACGGAAGCTGTCGGTAGTATCACCGTCGGTAACGCGGAGAGAAACGTCCTTAAGAAGCTCTCTGTAAAGGCGCGCACGGAGGTGACGGGAGGTAACAAACTTACCCTCCTTACCTGCAAAGGGAGAGTCGTTTACGGAGAACGTCATCTCCATTGTGGGCTCGCCGACCTTAACGAACTCAAGGGGCTCGATCATAGCAGGTGAGCAAACGGTATCACCTATTGAGATATCCTCACAACCGGAGAAGCAAACGATATCACCAACCTTTGCCTCGGTAACAGGCACTCTCTTCAGACCGTCAAACTGATAAATTGAAACGATCTTTGCGGGTCTTGTCTTGGCATCAGGGGTGTGATAGTTACAGATAGAAACACCCTGTCCCTGCTTAATTGCACCGCGCTCTATACGGCCGATACCGATTCTACCAACGAACTCGTTGTAGTCGATAGCGGAAACGAGAAGCTGAAGGGGCTCATCCTCTTCGCCATCGGGTGCGGGCATATACTCAATGATCGTATCAAGCAAGGGCTTGAGGTCGGTGCCGGGGGTATGGGGATCAAAGGATGCAGTACCAGCTCTACCCGAGCAGAAGAGCATGGGAGAATCGAGCTGCTCGTTGGTTGCATCAAGCTCAAGCAAAAGCTCGAGAACCTCATCACCAATCTCGTCAAGACGAGCATCGGGGCGGTCGATCTTGTTTACAACAACGATAACGCGATGGTTCATAGCAAGCGCCTTCTCAAGCACGAAGCGGGTCTGGGGCATCGGTCCCTCTGCCGCGTCGACGAGAAGAATAACGCCGTTTACCATCTTGAGGATACGCTCAACCTCGCCACCGAAGTCAGCATGTCCGGGGGTATCAACAACGTTGATCTTTACATCCTTATAGTGGATTGCGGTATTCTTTGCAAGAATGGTAATGCCTCTTTCACGCTCAAGGTCGTTAGAGTCCATTACTCTGTCTGTGGTTTCCTGATTTTCGCGGTATATACCGCCCTGACGAAGCATTTCGTCAACAAGTGTGGTCTTACCGTGGTCAACGTGAGCGATAATCGCGATATTTCTTAAATCGGTACGCTTCATTCATTTGTCCTCTTATTTCAAAATTTGAATATTATTTTCTAACTTTATAATTATATCACAAAATGACGAAAAATGCAAATTTTATTTTTTACATATTTTTTTGATCTATTACGCGCAATTTTATATCATAGCAACAAAAAAGGCCTGTGCAAGCGACAGACCTTTTTCTTCATTATGAGATCAGTGATTTACGCCTCAAGCTTGGGGTTCTCGAAAGCAAACTTCTTCATAAAGGCAACCAGCCTTTCGACACCCTCATAGGGCATAGCGTTATAGAGCGATGCTCTCATACCACCAACGGTCTCGTGACCCTGGAGGTTCATAAGTCCTGCCTCGGCAGCCTCCTTGATGAACTTTGCATCCAGAGATGCATCACCGGTTACAAACACAACGTTTGTCATCGAGCGGCACTTTTTATCAACGGGAGCGGTGTAATACGACTGACCGTCAAGGTAATCGTAAACAAGGCTCGCCTTTTTCTCGTTACGGCGCTTCATTTCGGGGAGTCCACCGATTGAAAGAAGCCACTCAAGTACAAGCTTTGTAATGTAAATACTCCACACGGGTGGGGTGTTATACATCGAATGGTTCTCCGCCAGGTGCTTATAGTTAAGCATCGCGGGAGTGTCCTTTCTCGCGTTGCCGATAAGGTCGTCACGAATGATAACCACGGTAACACCGGCAGGAGCTATGTTCTTCTGAGCACTGGCATATATGAGACCGAACTTTGATACGTCGATAGGCTCCGATAAGATAAACGAGGACATATCCGCAACAAGAGGAATGCCGCCTGTTTCCGGAACTGAGGGGAACTTAGTACCGTAGATGGTGTTGTTGTAGCAGATATGAACGTAATCCGCGTCAGGTCTTATATCGCTTTTCTTCACCTCGGGCACAGTGCAATAGGTGGGAAGCGCGCCGGCACTGGATGCGGCGACCGCAATATCGCCGTACTTTTTAGCCTCAAGCTCTGCATTCTTTGAAAACTGGCCGGATATAACGTAGTCCGCACACTTATGATCAGAAAGAAGGTTCAGGGGGATTGCGGCGAACTGCGTGGTTGCGCCACCCTGGAGGAAAAGTATTTTATAATTCTGTGGGATGCTCATAAGCTCGCGAAGTGCGGACTCAGCGCCGTGAAGTATAGCCTCAAACTCGGCTGTTCTATGGCTCATCTCCATTACGGACATTCCGCTATCGCCGTAGCAAAGCATTTCTGCCTGCGCTCTCTCGAGCACCTCGAGCGGAAGCATCGACTGACTTGCGGAAAAATTATAAACTCTCTCCATACCGTTATACGGACTGCGCGCCTATGCGCCACACTCCGTGCCTTTCTTGAAAATAGTATCGCATTATATGCGTTTATCAATATGCATATATAGATTATACCCTATCCGTCAGAGATTGTCAACAAAAACCACTTGCCTTCATCATCTTTTTATGCTAAAATAAAGAAAAAAGACGAGGGGAGATTGCTATGAGTAATATTTGGCACGACATTTCACCGAAGAGAATAACCCCCGAGGATTTCATTTGCGTTATTGAGATCTCCAAGGGCAGCAAGAAAAAGTACGAGCTTGATAAGGAAACCGGACTTATTATGCTTGACCGCATTCTTTACACCTCGACACACTACCCTGCCAACTACGGCTTTATTCCCCGCACCTACGGTGATGACGGTGACCCGCTTGACGTTTTACTTCTTTGTGCAGAGCCTCTTGAGCCTATGTCCCTGGTGCGCGCCTATCCGATCGGTGTGATCTCCATGATAGACAACGGCCGTAATGACGAGAAAATAATTGCCATTCCCTTTGGCGATCCCAACTACAACCAGTACACCAACCTCGACCAGCTTCCCTCACACATCTTCGAGGAGATGAAGCACTTTTTCACGGTGTATAAAAACCTTGAGCACAAGGACACCGCTGTAAACGAGGTCAGCGACCGCGCTATCGCAACCGACGTAATCGCCAAGGCTATCGACCACTACGTAGAAAGCTTTTGCAAATGAGCTGAATATTTTTCTGCCGCAAAGTCAACAATACCAAAAAACACGGCGGTATAGCTCATGCAGGATTATTTTTGTGGATGGTACTTCAAGTGCCAGTCCGACGATCAAACACTAGCATTGATTGCCGCCTCCCATCGCAATGATGGGAGGCGTTCTAATTCCATACAAATACTAACAGAAGGCACCTCAGCGACCGCATTTTTTCCATACAGTGCCTTAAAAAGCGAACCAAACGGCTTTTCTATCGGTGAGTCATGCTTTGGTAAAAGTGGCATTGATTTACACATAAATGACAGCAACGTTACCGCTCACGGAAGACTTGTATTTGGTCCATTTACACCGATAAAATATGACGTTATGGGACCGTTCAGATACCTGCCGTTTATGGAGTGCCGGCACAGTGTAAAGAGCATGTCGCACACGGTATGCGGTGAGATAACCGTGAACGGCAAGTGCTACGATCTCGGTGGCGGACGCGGTTATATCGAGGGGGATCGAGGCCGATCGTTTCCCACCCGATATTTGTGGACACACACCTTTTTCGACACAGGTTCACTTATGTTAAGCATAGCCGATATACCGCTGGGGACATTTGACTTTATCGGCATTATAGGTGTAATACATTACCGCGGCAAGGAATATCGCCTCGCCACCTATCTTGGTGCGCGTGCCGTTAAAATTGGACGATGCACGACCGTCAGGCAAGGTAAATACGAGCTTACCGTGAATCTCATTGAGCAGTGTCCCCTACCGCTTGCCGCACCGCTTCTCGGTCAAATGAGCCGCACAATACACGAAAGTGCGTGTTGCAAGGCCGAATACATCTTTAAAATCAGCGACAAGACCGTTTTTTCGTTTGTAACCGACAAAGCCTCTTTTGAGCTCGAATATACGCAAAGCGCGTCGGTTTGATCTCATAAAAAGCCGCCTGAACCATAGCAACAGTAGAGCATTTTGACAAAAAAAGAAAAAACTTTCAAAAATCTCTTGACTTTTGGTTTTTATTGTGATATAATACTCAAGCGAGATTTCGAGTTCGCTCGAAAATTTGATGGCGGATTAGCTCAGTTGGCTAGAGCGTCCGGTTCATACCCGGCAGGTCGTTGGTTCAAATCCGACATCCGCTACCATCCTCGGCCCGTTGGTCAAGCGGTTAAGACACGGCCCTTTCACGGCTGTAACATGGG
>JAZOWT010000108.1:0-6151 GCA_045659365.1 Eubacteriales bacterium
GTTCCACCCTTGCACTTATGGACGCAGGTGTTCCGATCAAGGCTCCCGTTGCCGGTATTTCCTGCGGTCTTATCACCGCTGAGGACGGCTCTTGGGATACTATGATCGATATCCAGGGACTTGAGGACTTCTATGGTGACATGGACTTCAAGGTTGCAGGTACCAAGAAGGGTATCACATCCATTCAGATGGACCTTAAGGTAGACGGTCTTACTCCCGAGATCATCAAGAAGGCGTTTGAATCTACTCACCAGGGTAGAGACGAGATCATCGACAAGATCATTCTTGCCGCTATCGCAGAGCCCAGAGCAGAGGTTTCTCCCTACGCTCCCAAGATGATCACCATGCACATCAACCCCGACAAGATCCGTGAGGTTATCGGCTCGGGCGGTAAGGTTATCCAGAAGATCACCGCTGACACCGGCGCAAAGATCGATATCCAGGATGACGGTACTATCTTCATCGCTGCAGTAAACCGCGACAGCGCAGATATGGCTAAGGCTATCATCGATGCTATCGTATTCGAGCCCGTTGTAGGCGAAACCTACGAGGGTATGGTTACCCGTATCATTCCTATCGGCGCATTCGTTGAGTATGCTCCCGGTAAGGAGGGTCTCGTTCACATCTCCAAGCTTCAGAAGGAGAGAACCGAGAAGGTTGAGGACGTTGTTGCAGTTGGCGACACCGTTCGCGTTAAGTTCCTCGGCACTGACGAGAAGGGCAGAATGAACCTTTCTATGAAGGACGCAGCTCCCAAGGCTGAGTAATTTTATAAAAAAAGAACTCCGGGTCTTTAAACCCGGAGTTCTTTTTTGCGCGAGGCATACGAAAAATAGAAAGCCGCACCATCTTGGTGCGGCTTTCTAAACCTCTGATTACTTGCTAAGGAACCAGTAGAATATGTATCCGAGAATAACTACGGGAGAGCACAAAAGCGCAATAAGAATACCGGTGGTAACCTTATCCCAGATATTCTGCAACTTCTTAATTTTTGCTATTTGCTCGTCTGTAAGATGCTCGCGTGACTTTGCCATTTATTTTATCCTCCGTCAGGGATTACAATTTATCTACTACATTCTATCATAAAAAAACAAAAATGTCAATAGATACAAAATAAATCTTATGCTACTTGAAAAAAACATGCCGATATGCTACAATTTAATAGTAAAACAGTGAAGTGGAGATCAGAATAAATGAATGATCATATCGAAATAGAGCGCAAATACGTTATCTCAATGCCCGATATAGCCGCGATGCAGTCCAAAGAGGGCTACACATCATCAGATATCGAGCAAATATATCTGAAATCCTCACCTCGTGTCACCCACCGCATCCGCTCACGCACCAAGTGTGGTGTAACCAAGTACACCGAAACCAAAAAGATGCGCATCAGTGGAATGAGTGCCTACGAGGATGAGCGCGAAATAACAGAAAACGAGTTTGTCACCCTCCGTGAAAGCATTGATCCCGATACCACTCCTATAATAAAGACTCGTCACACGTTCGTTTATCGTGGTCAGCTTTTCGAGATCGATATTTATCCCAACTGGAAGAGCTGCGCCATAATGGAAACCGAGCTTCCCGATGAGGACACCGAGGTAGAAATACCATCCTTTATAAATATAATAAAGGAAGTCACAGGCATCAAGGCATATTCCAATGCCTCAATGTCCCGTGTCTTCCCTAAGGAGATCACCGAGTGATCATTTATGATATCGCTTTCCTGCAATAATACTGAACGAGCGGTAAATTACCTCGTACAGTAATGGGCGCATCAGCTGGTGCGGAAAGGTAAGCTTCGATACCGAAAGCTTCAGGTCGCACTTCGACTTTACCGTGTCGGAAAGTCCGTGGGATGAGCCGATAATAAGCGCAATCTTTCCGACTCCGTCACATGCCTTTTCAATCACCCTTGCAAGGGCAGGTGAGTCGTATTGCACTCCCTCAACACACAGGGCGATCTTGTATGCATCCTTTGGTATCGCCGCAAGTATCTTTTCACCCTCCGCCGCGAGCGCACGCGTTATTTCTGCCGTGTCGTCCTCGTTGCGGATGGTCTCTTCCTTTATATTGACCTCATCGACTTTCGCAAACTGCGAAAGTCTTTTTTTATATTCCGCGCAGGCCTCCTTGAGGTATCCCTCCTTGAGTGTACCCACGCTTACAAACGTCAGATTTATCATTATCTTATCCTCGCAAGACGGCTAAGTCCCGACTTGAGCGCCTCGCACAGGGCATCCACGTCATCGCGTGAGTTCTCGTGCGAAAAGCTTATTCTGATTGAGCAGTCCGCCTCTGCCTCAGTGCGTCCATAGGCCACAAGCGCGCTTGATACGTGCCTTGAATTTGATGAGCAGGCAGAGCCACTGGAAACGAAAATTCCCTCCGCAGAGAGGAAGTGAAGCATCGTCTCACTCTTGATTTTAGGTAGGGTGATATTGAGAATATGGGGCGCATGACTTTTGGGATCAGTGATGCTGATTTCCTCAAAGGTGGCATCCCGTGTCAATTTTTCTATGAGATATTCGCGTAAATCAGTCATTTTTTCGGCATCGGCAGTAAGATTCTTCGCTCTTTCAACTACTGCGGCACCGAATGCCGCAATTCCCGGTACGTTCTCGGTACCGGATCTCATGCCACCCTCCTGGCCACCGCCAAGAATTATGGGCGCAAGTCCCTTAGCCTTCATAACCGCATTACTGACAACCAATGCGCCAACACCCTTTGGGCCGCCTATCTTGTGTGATGAAAGTGTTATCATATCCGCACCCAGTGTGCGCATATTGATCGGCATCTTCATATAGCTCTGTGTTGCATCGATATGAAGCAGCACGTCCTTTGCTCCCGCCTTTACGATAGCCGCCGCACTCTTAACGTCGTACAGCGCACCTGTCTCGTTATTTACCATCATCATGCTTACAAGTATGACGTCGCTTGTCATCTCGCGCTTCAGCGCATCAAGGTCAAGCTTGCCGTTCACAGTCGGTATTCTCGCTATGCGAAATCCCATCCTTTCAAGCCTGCCAAGGGGCTCATCCACCGATGCATGCTCACCCTCGGTGGTGATGATCTTCGCGCCGCGCATGTATCTATCCTTTGCGAGTGCTCGTCCGATAAGTGCTAAATTGTTTGCCTCGCTTCCCGATGCGGTGAAGATGACCGAAGCATCGCGCACACCCAGGGAATTGAGTATGCTTTTTCTGGTCGCCTCTATCTCACGCTCGGCATTAAAGCCAAGACCGTGCAGGGAAGAGGGATTTCCAAAATTACCGAGGGAAACCTCGTTGTATTTGGCAAGTGCCACGTCCGAGATTCTCGTCGTGGCACTGTTATCAAGATAAATGCTCTTAATCATTTAAAAACAACCTTTTCGATCATATTGTTAACTTCATCAAGGTGCTTAGTGTAATTAGATTCCTTTGCCGTATAGGTAAATACATAGCCATCCGCATTAAGAAGCCAACCCTCAGCCGCAAGTATCTGATATACGTGATAGGTCTCGCCACCGAAAACGTAGGTGTACTCGTATGCAAACGCGAAGTTAGTGGTTGTATTGTTTCCAAGAACGTCAGGCACGTTACCAAGCTTCACCGCCTCGTTCTTTTTGATTACCTGAATATCGGTCGCAATCGCGCCAAGCTCCTTGATCCTGTCCTCAAAATAGGCATTGGGGCTGACACCGGTACCCATCGACTCGGTCAGATTAACGTTTGATCCGTCCGCCGCGGTAACACTTACGATAGCGGATGTATAATCAAGCATGAATGAACCGGGTGCATAGAAATCAAATCCGCAAAGTGCAGAGTCGCTTACAAGTCTGTACTCGTCTGTGGGATAGCTCTCACCGGTTGAGGACTCGCCGCTCTTATCTACAAAGCGGAAGTTCTCGATTATAGCGGTCAGCTTTTCAAGATATTCATCGTATCTTGACTGCTCGTATCCCTCGATCACCTCGTATATAGCGGAGTAGGTAAGTATATAGCAATCTCCGTTGTGTACTGCAAAGTACTGCATGAAGCCATATTCAACCTCGTTGTAAACGTAGGTGTACGAGTACATTACCGTCTTGTCGGCGCGGTATCCCGAAGCACCGAAAAGGCGCTCCTCACCGTTCTTCTCATTGAACTTAGTATCCGCAGGGAACTCGGCCTTGGTGTCGTTGAAATAATGGTAAAGGAAATAGTCCTCCGCGCTCATAGTTTCATCTGTTATCTCAAACGTGTCAGTGCCGATCTCGGTAAAGGTTACCGAGGTTGTGTTGATCGCTGAAATATATGCCGCTGCAACTCCGTCGAGATTGGCTGCCTGCCACTCCTCGGGCGCATAAAAATAATATCCCAGTGCATCCGATCCGGATATAAGCTGCATTCCGTCGGGAATATCTCCGTCATCAGAGCATCCGACAAAGCTGAACAGCATCAGCACCGCAAGTGCCACGCAAATGATCTTTTTCATGTTTTTTATTCCTTGCTATGTATTTTCCTGATTAATTCCTTAAAGTAATTTCCGCGCTCCTCGAAGTCACGAAATCTGTCAAAGCTTGTCGAAGCAGGGGAGAGAATAACCCCCTCCATGCCCACAGACTCGCTTACTGCGATTCTCACCGCGACGTCAAAGTCCGGCTCGTAAATGTACTCGATACCGGTGCCGCAAAGCACCTTCGCGATCTCTTTGCCGCTCTCTCCTGTAAGCACCGCCAAGCATGACCGAGCCCTCAATGGCTCAACTATCTCACGGTAATCAAGTCCCTTGTTACGGCCGCCAAGTATCACGATCCACTCACCGGAAAGTGAATTAAGTGTCGTTGCAGTCCTTTTTGGAGTAGAGTCAATTGATGAGTCAATGTAGCGCACTCCACCGAAGCAGCCGACCTCCTCACACCTGTGTGCGAGTCCGCAAAAGCCTCTTGCCACACGCTCGACATCCTCATTCGTAGCATACCCGTATGTGAGCGCAATAGCGCACACAAGATTGGTTAAGGTATGTGCATTTTTTAATTTGACGGCACCCGTGTGAAGAATTTTCACCCCGTTTGCCTCTATATACCCGTCGTCAACGCCGATATAAGCATCGGCATTAACGTGTTTTCTCATTTCCTTGGAGCACATTTTTGTTGAGTAAACAATATCTGCTCTATACCGTCCGATCATCTCTCGAGATACCTTGCACTCAAGGTTAAAGACTCTCTCCTCGGCCTCCCTCAGTAGGTTTTCCTTGGCCGAAATATACTCCTCGTACGATCGGTGCCAGTCTAAATGGTTTGGCGAAATATTTGTTATAACTGCGCGCCGTACTCTCGGACTATGCCATAAAAGTTGAAAGCTTGACAGTTCCGCAACCGCGCATTCTATGTTGTCTTTAAGAAGCAGGGGAGACATCGCAACCCCGATATTTCCAATAGCCGGCGCGTTCAGTATGCTTGCCGCCATCGTTGTCGTGCTGCTCTTACCGTCCGATCCGCTAACCGCAAAAACCGGCATGCTCGCAGACTCAATAAACAGCTCGGCATCTGATGAAAGGATAACTCCGCGGCTCTCCATTTTTACGAAGCCCTCGCGGTCGCGCCTGGCTCCCGGTGAGATAAACACTACATCCTCATACGGCACGCCGTATGCATCGGCACCGCACCTCACACGATCAAATCCCTCGGTGCTTACCTCACGGTCGCACCGCAAAATATACTCAAGCCCGGGAAACTCTCGGTCAAGATATTCCTTGACACCAAGGTTCGACCTTCCAAATCCGAAAAATCCAACCCTCCTGATATTCTTTCCACGGTATATGAAATCGCGCATAAAATTCTCCCGAGCTTATACTAAGTCTTGTGCGGTTGCACACCACTAGTCTATTCAATGGAAAGTCACTCGGTGAATTCAAAAGCACGGCACACCAAAACGGTGTGCCAATAATACTCAAGGTTGACTGGGCTTATAAGCCGGGTTCTGTATGCCTTGCGGCATGGCAATCATCTATCTTCACTTGCCATTACTGTCAAGTTCAAGCCCAAAAGGGCTCTGCCACCATGAAATATGCGGGCCGCATCCGAAATTGCTTTCGGCAAATCAAGGTGTTGCATCGGATAGGGTTTACAGCGGATCTATGTTGCCATAGAAACTGGTGAGCTCTTACCTCGCCTTTCCATCCTTACCGC
>JAZOWT010000109.1:0-15391 GCA_045659365.1 Eubacteriales bacterium
CGCCGAGAGGGCCCACGAGGCCACAAGTACCCATTCCGGCGCTGACGCCGGTGCATTCAAGCTTAAATATACAAGTGGAGATGGGGCCTGTTATTGCCGAGGCAAGAGTTGCGGGAATCCAGATGAGAGGATTCTTCACGATATTGCCCATCTGAAGCATTGACGTGCCAAGGCCTTGCGCTACTACGCCGCCCCATTTGTTCTCACGGAAGGAAATGACGGCGAAGCCAACCATCTGCGCACAGCAGCCCGCAACCGCCGCACCGCCTGCGATACCGGTAATTCCGATCATAGCGCATATTGCGGCAGAGCTGATGGGAAGTGTCAGAACGATGCCTACGACGACCGAGATTATGATGCCCATAATGAGAGGATAAAGTCCGGTTGCATAGTTGATAAAGTATCCAAGCCAATACATAAGGTAGGCGATACCGGGGCAAAGAAGCATAGCAACGAGCGCTCCTGCACCGAGCGTGATCGCAGGGGTAACGAGGATATCTACCTTGGTTGTCTTGGAAACGAGCTTGCCGATCTCAACGGCTAAAAGCACGCACAGAAATGCACCGGCAGGACCGGCGGTGATCGTTTGCCCCTCGTAGACGAACGGAAGCGCGTTACCACACATTCCGACAACACCGGCGCAGAACATAACAAGCGGCGGTGCTTTAAGGGCATAGGCGATAGCGACACCTAAAACGATACCGGTCGCACCCTTGGAATAGGATTCAAGATTTAAGAAAAAGTCAGAAAAAACGTTATCCGTTGGCAAATATTTAGCGACAGTGCCAAAGATCGTACCAATCAGGAGAGTGGCAAAAAGTCCGAGCGCCATAGCGCCCATTGCATCAACGAAGTAGACCTTCGGCGAGAGGGTTATACCCTTTTTGTCAAGGAATGAACGGAAGCCTGTTCTTTTTGTTTTCTGATTACTCATAGTTTTTATCCCTTTCTCGAGCGCTCGCGATCGATGTAGCTTTGCAGGATCAGTTCGGCAGACAACGTATCGATAACGTCCTTGCGCTTTTTACCGAATGTACCTGCTCCGTCAAGAAAACGGTAGGCCTGCATAGTCGTCATGCGCTCGTCATAAAAGTCGATCGGAATATCCGTCATTGATGAAAGTATTTCGGCAAAGGCCTTGATAACGGTGGCGCGCTCGCCCTCCGTACCGTCCATATTCTTCGGCAGGCCAATGATTATTTTTTTGCAGGATCTTGCGGCAGCCTCTTTAGCCACGCGCTCGGCGGTGTTACGCATGCCGCCCTCCTTGATCGTGGTAATTCCGCTGGCAAGCATGCCGGAAACATCACACTCTGCAAGTCCGGTACGAACGTCACCGTAGTCAACGCCAAGATATTTGCCGTGTGTTATATCCATTTTTATCTCCCTTTCAAGCACCTTTATCTTTTGAAAAGTAATTATACACTCCTGTGCGCGAGTTGTCAAGGCTTTTCGTACACAAATACGACAAATTCTACCTCAGTTTCAAGCTCGCTCATAGAAAGCAGTCGCGCACGGCTCTCGGGCGGAGTTCTGTACGCGTAGGGTGTCATCATAAACAACGCGTTTATTTCTTCGCCAGAGGTCATTTTGATTGTGTAATGCACACGCTCGGTGGCTATGAGGTCAAGGCCATCAAGCTCGGGGCTTTCGGGCTTGTTTTTATACGGAGTCGCGTATAGCACACTTTTAAGCCCAAAAAGGTGGTTGACGTCGGGGATCGCCATAACAAACCTACCCCCGTGTCGCAAAATTCGAACTGTTTCCTCCAGTGCAAGGGGAGAAAACACATTCATCGCGGCATCAAAGCTTTCATCCGCGATAGGCATCTTATACGCGCTTGCAACCGCGAGTGTGAAGCTCTTATCTCTTTTGGCAGTAAGCTTTACACCATCTCTCGATATATCAAAGCCATGCATGTCAGGGCTCTTCCCTGCTTTAGTAAGATGCTCGGAAACGATAGATGTATAGTAGCCCTCGCCACATCCGATATCAAGCAGCGAACCGCCCACAGGAAAATCACGGCAAACAAGCTCTGCGACCTTATTCGCAAGGGGCAAATATGCACCCGTGTCAAGAAAACGGCGACGAGCCTCAAGCATTTCGCGGTTGTCACCGTGAACACCACCGACGTTTGACAGGAGCAGATTATAGTATCCCTCACGGGCGCGGTCAAACGAGTGACCGCCATTGCACGCGGCAACTCCGCGCTCGCCCACCGCGAGTGGGCGCATACATTTAGGACAAACGAATTTCATATTTTGTACCATTGCTTTTGATAGTTGGGAGTCTACTCGACTCAAGTGAAAGTGCTGACCAGGAGAAATTGGCCAAGACAAGGCGCACCGCAAAAAAGCAAGGCGCAGGCGTAGTGACCTACGTCAAGCCGCTTTTGAGGAGCAACGCAATATTGGACGATTTATCCAATCAGCATGGCGTCGCCGAATGAAAAGAAGCGATATTTTTCCGCCACCGCCGTTTCATAAGCCTTCATAACGTTGTCCTTACCTGCAAGAGCACTGACAAGCATTATGAGGGTGCTTTCGGGGAGGTGGAAGTTGGTTATGAGAGCATCTACGGCCTTGAACTTGTATCCGGGGTAGATGAAAATGCGGGTCTGTCCGCTCATAGCATGAACTATGCCGGAGTCATCGGTGACACTCTCAAGCACACGTGATGAGGTGGTGCCGACCGCAATAATGCGACCGCCGTTTGCTCTGCGACGGTTGATCTCAGCGGCTACGTCCTCGGTCATAACGAAGTACTCGCCATGCATAAGATGCTCCTCGATCTTGTCCACCTTTACCGGGCGGAACGTACCAAGGCCAACGTGAAGCGTTACCTCACCGTAGCCGACACCCTTTGCCTTGATTCGGTCAAGAAGCTCGGTTGTAAAGTGCAGGCCGGCAGTAGGCGCCGCGGCAGAGCCCTCAGTACGCGCATAGACGGTCTGGTAGTCGTCCTTGTTTTCAAGCTTTTTGGTTATGTAGGGCGGCAGTGGCATATTACCGATCTTGTCAAGCACTGCATAGATCGAATCGTATTTGGTTTTGTCATAATCAAATCTTACAGTACGGTTGCCGCCGTCGAGAATACCTGTGACAGTGGCATGAAGCTCCCCTGCAAAGTCGAATCCGGCACCAACCTTTGCGCGCTTTCCGGGGCGCACAAGGGTTTCCCATTCGCCGTTGTCGAGCATACGAAGAAGCAAAAGCTCCATGTCTGCACCGGTCTTGTCGGTCTTGCCAAGCAAACGTGCGGGAATAACCTTTGAGGAATTAACAACAAGCATATCCTCCGGGTTAAGGTGATCTATGATATCCGAAAAGATCTCGTGCGTGATCTCTCCGGTAGTCTTATTAAGTGTCATGAGGCGACAGCCATCGCGGTGCTCTGAGGGGTACTGTGCTATCAGCTCCTCGGGCAGATCGTAATAAAAATCATGGGTTGTGAGAGTTGTCGCAACTCTGTCGTTTACAATTTCAAGCTCTTTGTTTTCCATATCTTCCTTTCGGTGGCAGCGCGCGCGCCACCCGCATAAAATATTAGCGTGTATACACCTATTATACACGAAAGGAGTGAGTTTTGCAAGAGGGATGGAAAAAGATAGAATTTTCAAGGGAGTTGCCACGGCACTCATAACTCCGTTCAAGAACGGCGAGATAGATTATGCCACACTTGGCAGGATCATCGAATCGCAGATAGAGGGCGGCATAGATGCGCTTGTGGTAGGGGGCACAACAGGAGAGGCGGCTACCCTTACCGACAGGGAGAGATATGCACTGTTTGCCTTTGCGCGTGAGCGCGCCGCCGGACGGGTGAAGCTGATTTTCGGAACAGGAACGAATGACACAAGGGTGGCACTTAGCCACACGCGGGTAGCCTGTAATATAGGGTGCGACGGAATACTTGTAGTTACACCATACTACAACAAGGGTACGGAGAGT
Source organism: Eubacteriales bacterium (assembly GCA_045659365.1). Lineage (GTDB taxonomy): Bacteria > Bacillota > Clostridia > Oscillospirales > CAG-272 > UBA1740. The sequence continues at coordinate 3,948 of JAZOWT010000109.1, forward strand.
GGAATTGTAAATCATTATTTACAAATTGCCGATACCAGCACCGTACCCGTGTTACTTTATAACGTTCCGGGACGTACCGGAGTCAACCTATCATTTACCGCACTGGACAGACTTGCACTACACGATAACATAGTAGGCATAAAGGAGGCATCGGATTCACATGATAGACTGGTAAACCTTAGAACGTATGCAAAAAATCTCGACCTTTATGCCGGAAACGACAGCGCGATATACACAACGCTTGCCCTTGGTGGCATGGGTGTAATTTCGGTAATGTCAAACGCGTTTCCGCGGGCGGTGAAGAGGATATGCGAGCTCTATTTTTCCGGCCATCACAAGGAGAGTCTTGACCTGCAAATAAGATCGCTACCGGTGATACAGGCGCTATTCTCAGAGACAAATCCCGCACCGATAAAGTATGTTATGAGCACTCTGGGATATTGCGACAACGAACTAAGACTACCGCTTGACCGAGTCAGTAAGGCAACCGAGGATCTGATCGACAGGGCTATCGGTGACTTTGGCGACGTAGAATAAAAGAGTGGCACTGATGCCAAATGGATCAGTGCCACAAAAATCAATACGGGATCTCACCGTGGAAGGCAGTAAGCTCACCGTCATATATAACAGAAACTATTTCGTGTGCCGAGGCGGTTACTGTCAGGCTCTTGTTGTCGTATCTGACTGTAAATTTGCTTTCCCTCTCGGAGGGGTTATAGAATCGCATAACAACACTACCGTCTGCGCGGGGCTTTACCACCGAGGTGACTATCTCACCGTCAATGCTTATGCGCTTATCGGGAATGCTGCCGACGGAGGCCCCTGTCGGGAATACGTTTACTGCATATGGGGGCTGATTGAAGCGCTCTGCCTCATCGAACACCTCGGAAAGAGTGCCTCTGAATATACGAAGATTGTAGACGTAACGGCCGGAGTCGATTCGCGGCAGGTAGTGATACTGGGGATAAAGCTCGCGATCGTATATCGGGTGAAAGCAGTGACCAGCTCCGCGAAGAAGAGTGAGGTATATGTATCCGTTCTCAACCTTGCCGGCATAAACTCCGTCGTTGATAACCGCGAACACGTCATCACCGCCGCTCTTAACCCCCACCCATTTCTGGAACGCGATCTCGGTGCTCGGCTTTTTCTCCCAAACGTATGGGCCGTCACCGACCGCTTCCGCCAAGGAGAGCTCAGAGGGAACAGGAATCTTAATACGGACAAGCTTATTTTTGTCGGCAAACTCAACTGTCAGCTTCAGGTCAACGTAGGGCTTATTCTTGTAAAGCTTGTAATTCAGTACCGCGTTAGTGTTAGAGGCGGTATAGAATGCTTCAAGGTTGGTGTATATCTCGCCGTCCTCGATAATGCGGAACGGTGACATCGGGCGCGTAGCACAAAGCTCTCCGCCCTCTCTTTTAGTCATAGGACGGAACGGTCCGGGATTCTTACCCATGGCGACGAGCTCGTCGTTGCTCATTCCCCACGGATCTGCGGTATCATCGTAAAGCTCGAACTCGGCGGCAGTGGAGATAAGTGATACACCGTCGAGGATAGCATTCACATCGTTGACGTCAACGGCCTCCTTTTCTCTTATCGGAACAGGCTCGACCTTGACGGTGAAGCGGGTGATACCAAGCGGCTTCAGGTCAGCCTCAAAGATTATGCGCTTGCGCCAGTCGAGGTTAAGGGTGGATGCCTCCTTGATCGTTTGCGAGGGGAGTCTTGTTCCGCTCTCGTCATAGATTACGGGTGAGAAGTGATGTTCTTCACTCCAGTTCTGATCCGCAAGTGAGAACTCGACCTCAACTGTGGTGCTGACGACCTTAGGTGAATAGTTGAACACGAACACAGGGTACTCGCCTTCACCTGCGCTGCTCTCATTCATTGTAAAGAAAAGGAACGCGTTTGTGCGGTAGTCACGGAGAGCGCGCTCCGCCGAGCCGAGAGTTGAAAGAGCCTCCTTCTCTGCCTCCTCAACAACTGTGCCGGGGAGTATATCGTGGAATGATGAAAGAAGGATGCGCTTCTCTGCCTCTTTGAATTTTGAAAGGTCAGGGTTGTAGCCGCAAAGACGTGCGGCGGTGATCATTTTTTCGGTAGCGTAGAAGAGATTTTCAGTCCTGCGGAAGGCCTGCTTCACTCTTGCCATAGAGGAATAGCAGCCGGGCATACAGGTGACAAGAGAGGTGGTGACCTCGCCGCCTACCCTAATGCCGTCAGCAAAAAGAGCCTCTGGGGTGCTATGCTTTATTTCAACACCGTCGATCTTGAGCGCAGCTATGTCAGAAAGGTCTTTTCTCGAGGGGCCGCCACCATGGTTGCCGACACCCCAAAGCACGTAATCAATGTCATCTGTCTCATTGGGAGCAGAGCCGGAGGCTTCAGATCCAAGCATGCCCTGCATAGCGCCGGAAACATAGCTCTCTATCTTCTCTGCGGCGTGGCCGAGCAGGGAGTTATAGGATGCCGACTGCGTTGCAATAAGTGATGAGCCGTCCGGTCCGCGCCAGGTGAAGAAGCGTGAGGGAAACTTAAACTGGTCGCCCGATCTCGGACGGCAGGTCATATAACCACGATATCCCATTTTAGAAAGGATCTGCACAAGTCCAACACTATGGCCAAAGGAGTCCATATTTACCGTTATCTCGGGGGCCGTGTCAAATTTTTCTTTGAAATATTCCCTTCCGACGGCTATCTGACGGACGATGGTTTCACCCGCCGGCATAAGGCAATCGGGCTGAAGATACCAGCCGCCCATTATGTGCCACTTTCCCTCTTTTACGAGCCTTTGGATACGCGCAAAGAGGTCGGGGGCATTCTGCTCGATCGCCTCATAAAGAAGCGCCTCGTTATGGCAGAATATATAATCAAACTCATCGGCAAGGTCTGCGGCAGAGCGAAAGGTGGCAATTGCCGAAGAAATACCCTCGTCCCACGTCCATTGCCAGATGGGGTCAATGTGTGCATTGCAGATAAGGTGAAGCTTTTTCATAGTTATCTCCTCACATACTTCTTTGAGTATAATTATATAGCGCGCCTGAAAATTTGTCAATCCCAAAAATGCCCTCGGCACAAATTTTGCCGAGGGCATTGGTGGGTTATCAGAGAATTGGATATCCTGCGTTGGTATGTGCATCGAAAAGCTCGTCACACATAGCCACTATATCGTCGATCGAAAGCTCGGCGGCGGTGTGGGGCTCGAGCATTGCGGCATGATAAATATGCTCCTTTTTACCGGTTACGGCAGCCTCAATGGTGAGAAGCTGGGGATTGATATTGGTCATATTCATAGCCGCGAGCTGGACAGGAAGGCGGCCGACGTGGGTCGGGTGGATGCCGTCGGAATCGATAAGGCAAGGCACTTCAACACACGCATCGGCGGGAAGGTTGTCTATAAGGCCGGTGTTAAGAACGTTGCCGCCTATACTGTACGGCTTGTTGGTTACGATGGCCTCCATAATGTGTGAGGCATATTCGAGCGATCTTGTATGCTCGATGTCACCTCCGTTCAGAAGCTCCTCCTTCTGTTTTTCCCACCTTGCGATCTGGTTTACACAGCGACGGGGGTACTCGTCAAGGGGAATATTAAAGCGGTCGATAAGCTCAGGATATTTCGATTTGATGTAGAAGGGGTTGTACTCCGCGTTGTGTTCACTTGACTCGGTGCAGTAGTATCCAAGCTTGTCAATGTAGTCAAAGCGAACCATATCGCTATGCTTTTCACGTGCATTTTTTTCTTTTGCAAGGCGGCGGATCTCGGGATATAGGTCATTGCCCTGTTTGTCACGGATATCGAGCAGCCAAGCCATATGATTGATGCCCGCTATCTTCTCGCTGCCGACGATAGAGTGATCGAGTCCAAGTCCGTCACAAAGCGCCTTGGTGCAGACCTGAACACTGTGGCAAAGACCGACGGTCTTAACACCGGTGTATCTCTGCATATATCCCGAAAGAATAGCCATCGGATTAGTGTAATTAAGGAAGTATGCATCGGGACACACCTCTTCCATATCGCGTGCAAAATCCTTAAGCACGTGAATGGTACGAAGACCGCGGAATATGCCACCGATACCAAGCGTATCACCGATAGTCTGGCGGAGCCCGTACTTTTTCGGGATTTCAAAGTCGAGAATGGTGCAGGGATCGTAAAGACCGACCTGTATTGCATCGACAACAAAGCGCGCACCCCTAAGGGCTGCCTTTCGATTTTCGACACCGTAATATCTATCTATCTTTGCCTTGCCGCCATTGAACTTGTTATTCAATGCGGTGATGACGAGATATGACTCGTCAAGTCGATCCTTATCAATATCGTAAAGTGCGATCTCAAGTCCCTCTGCAAGGGCTGGAGTCAGAAGAGTATCGCCAAGGACGTTCTTGGCAAAGACGGTGCTGCCGGCACCCATAAAGGTTATTTTCATAAATTTGCGATCCTTTCAATATTTCTTACAAACCTATTCTAGCACACAAATCAAAAATTTGGTATTGATTTTTGTGACGAAAATATGGTAAAATGTTGCTAAGTGAGGTGACTTTGATGAAAGAGTACGTAATTGCGGACGAGGATAGCTTTGACGACGTATCTCCGATATTTGCAGGAGATGAGGAATGCAAACCCGGGCACAAATTCGGCCCGGCGGTAAGAGAATATCATCTTATACATTTCTGTCTTAGCGGTCGCGGAGTCCTGCAAGACAGGTATGGAGAACACGAGATAGAGGCCGGTGAGCTTTTTATAATCCGACCGGGCGAGGCGACCATATACCATGCCGATGAGAAAGACCCATGGCACTATATCTGGATTGCTTTCACCGGGAAAATGGCTAAAAAATTTAACACGGGGCGCTCGGTATACCCTTTTTCCGGCGAGATCGCTAAAAGGCTAAGCGTACTTATTGAGCGCGAGGAATCACATGCAGAGCGATATATATCGTTCATATACGACCTTATGTGCGAGCTGATTTTTGACGATGCGGATGCGACCGAGGAAGAGGATAAGCTACACAAGGTGCGCAAATATATAAAGTACAACTACATGCACCCTTTACGCGTTGAGGCTTTAGCAGTGGGATGTGGATTTGAGCGCAGCTACCTTTACCGCATATTCAAGGCCCGCTACGGCATGAGTGTCAAGGACTACATAACAAAGACCAGAATGGATAATGCCAAAAAGTTGCTCAACGATGGTTACACCGTTTACGAGACTGCAAGGCTCGTCGGATATGAAGACGAGTTCAATTTTTCAAAGGCGTTCAAAAAATATCACGGTGTGTCACCTTCGCAAATGAAAGGCAGTGCAAAAAATTAACAAAAAGTCATTGACTTATATTTGCATTGGGGATATACTATAATTGACAGGATAATAAGAGGAGGATTCTTATGGCTTGGACATGGCTGTTTCTCACAATAGCACTTATCGTACTTGAGCTTTTTACATATCAGTTTGTATCAATTTGGTTTGCAGTCGGAGCCCTGATAACAACTATAATCACCGCTACCTTCCAGGACCTAGACATCTGGTGGCAGATACTCATATTCGTTGTAAGCTCGTTGGCGTTTCTCTTCGCTACACGTCCGCTCGTGCGTAAGATTCTTGCCAGGAGAGGCAAGGCGCACGAAACCAACCTTGAGCTTATCATAGGCAAGGATGCAGTTGTGGTTGAGGACATCAACAATATCGAGGGCCGCGGTGCTGTAAAAATCAACGGACTCGTATGGAGCGCAAAATCAGAGGATGGCAATGACATCAGCGCAGGCGCTATCGTTGTAATCAAAAAAATCGAAGGCAACAAAACTATTGTAAATAAAAAAGGAGATTAACTTATGTGGTGGATAATACCCGTTATTTTACTGTTCGTCATCATCATCGTAGCAGTGAACATCAAGGTCGTGCCCCAGTCGAAAGCATTTGTTATTGAGCGACTCGGTGCATATCACACTACCTGGCAGACCGGTATGCACTGCCTTATCCCTATCATTGACAGAATGTCAAAGCAGGTTTCTCTCAAGGAGCAGGTCGCAGACTTCCCTCCCCAGCCTGTTATCACAAAGGATAACGTAACGATGCAGATCGACACTGTCGTGTTCTTCCAGATCACCGACCCCAAGCTTTTTGCATACGGTGTCGAAAATCCTATCGCGGCAATCGAGAACCTTACCGCAACCACACTTCGTAACATCATCGGTGACCTTGAGCTTGACCACACGCTCACCTCAAGAGACACCATCAATGCAAAGATCCGTTCTATCCTTGACGAGGCGACCGACCCCTGGGGCATCAAGATCAACCGCGTTGAGCTTAAGAACATCAAGCCCCCGGCAGAGATCCAGGATGCAATGGAAAAGCAGATGAAGGCCGAGCGTCAGAGACGTGAAGCTATCCTTCGTGCAGAGGGTGAAAAGTCCAGTAACATTCTTGTTGCACAGGGTAAGAAGGAGAGCCAGATACTTGAGGCAGAGGCCGCAAAGCAGGCTGAGATCCTTAAGGCAGAGGCAGAAAAGGAAGCGCGCATCAGACGTGCAGAGGGTGAAGCCGAGGCTATCCTTAAGATCAATCAGGCTCAGGCAGAATCCATCAAGCTTATAAACGAGGCGGCACCCGGCAACGAGTACATTACCCTCAAGAAGCTTGAATCGTTTGAGAAGGTTTCCGACGGTCAGGCAACAAAGGTTATCATCCCCAGCGATCTTCAGGGGGTTGTTGGCCTTGTGAATACGATTACCGAATCAACCAAAAAGTAACTAAAAAAAGCAAACGGCAGAGGATTTTTCTTCCTCTGCCGTTTTTTAAGTTAAATCAGCATTACTGTCCCTGTGCGGAGATGTGCTTGAGATAAGCGTTGATAAATCCGTCGATCTCGCCGTCCATTACAGAGTCGATGTTGCCGTCCTCGTATCCGGTACGGGTATCCTTTGCAAGGGTGTAAGGCATAAATACGTAAGAACGGATCTGGCTACCCCACTCGATATTTGCCTTGTTGCCCTGGATGTCCTCGATGCGCTCAAGCTTCTCACGGATCTTGATCTCCATAAGCTTTGCCTTAAGCATTTTGATTGCGGTCTCCTTGTTCTGGAGCTGGCTACGCTCGGTCTGACAACCTACAACGATACCGGTAGGCTTATGCACGATACGGATCGCGGAGTCGGTCTTGTTGATGTGCTGACCACCCGCACCGCTGGAACGGTGAGCAGTGATCTCCATATCCTCTTCCTTGATAACGATAGTATCATCGTCATCAAACTCGGGCATTACTTCAACCGATGCGAAGGAGGTATGCCTTCTTCCCGAGGAGTCAAAGGGAGATACTCTTACAAGACGGTGAACACCGTTTTCACTCTTAAGATAGCCGTAGGCATTGATGCCCTCGACCATTATAGTCGCACTCTTGATGCCCGCCTCATCACCGTCAAGCCAGTCAACAAGCTTAACGTTAAAGCCGTGCTTCTCACCCCAACGGGTGTAAAGACGGTAAAGCATAGAAGCCCAGTCCTGCGCCTCGGTACCGCCGGCACCGGGGTGGAATGAAACTATTGCATTGTTCTTATCGTAGGGACCGGAGAGGAGAACCTCTATTCTCTTCTTCTCTGCCTCTTCCTCTATAAAGTTGGTTTCGGAAACTACCTCATCCACCGAGTCCTCATCATTTGCTTCGATAGCCATCTCACAAAGAGTATAGGTATCCTCAAGCTTTGCAACGAGGTTGTTGTAGCTATCCACCTTATCCTTAAGCTGCTTTATTTCGCGGAGCTTCTGCGATGACTTTTCAGCATCGTTCCAGAAGTCCTGAACCATAGTTTCACGCTCAAGCTCTGCTGCGCGCTCCATCGCTTCCTCAATGCGAAGCTGATTTCCGAGCTCCTTTACTACGTCCTCAAGCGCAACTAATCTTCTTTTTGCTTCTTCAAGCACTACTATCATTAGTCTATCCTCTCTTTTGCGCATACTTTCTCATTATACATAGTATTGTAGCACAAAATTCAAAAAATGTAAATAGTAACTTTAAATATTGTATTGATTTTTTATCGAATATGTGATATACTAATTCTGTTAATTATTAAAAGAGAGGTTACATTACAATGACAGTAACGAAAGCTACACTTATCGGCGACATTCTCGATTACAATGTAGAGACTGCACAGTTCTTCTTTGAGATCGGTATGCACTGCCTTGGTTGCCCTCACTCCAGAGGCGAATCGATCGAGGACGCGTGCCTTGTTCACGGCACTGATGCTGATGCACTCGTAAAGAAGATCAACGAGTTCCTCGCAGGAAAATGAGAATATCTGCGCTTGACGGAAGACTTGCTTCCGCCGCAGGGCTGGTAAGGCAGGGGGCAAGGTTCGCCGATATAGGCACAGACCATGCCCACCTGCCTTTAGCTCTCTTAAGGGAGGGCCGCATCGACAGTGCGGTATGCTCGGACATCAACCGGGGTCCGCTTGATTCGGCTATGGCAAACGCGCGCGATGCAGGATTTTTTGACAAAATTAAGTTCGTCCTGACCGACGGTGCGGCAGCACTTAAGGACGAGGGACTTACCGATATCGCAATATGCGGAATGGGTGGCGAGCTTATTGCCGTTATAATAGAGGCCGCTCCGTTTTTAAAAAACGAGGGCATACGTCTTATACTGCAGCCTATGTCTCGCCAGGGACAGCTGCGCCGGTATCTTGCTACTGAGGGATTTGACGTTATAAAAGAGGTGTACTCGTACTCACAGGGCAAGTACTACGTTACCTTGTGTGCGGAATACACAGGCAAAAAATATGAGCCCTCACTGTACGAAAGAGAGCTTGGAAAGCCCGAATTTATCGACACGGGGTGCCCCGAATGTCTTGGATACCTCGATGCCAAGGTGCGCGTGTACACAAAAATCGCAAATGGAAAGCGCGAGGGCGGAGAGGAAAGCTGTGACGAGGCACTGCTTTATCAATACATAACCGACTTGAGGAAAAACAAATGAACGTACGCGAGTTTTATAAAGAATTAAGCGAATACTTTCCTGAATATCTCAGAGAAGTATGGGACAATGACGGAATAATGTGCTGTGCCGATTCGTCCATTGAGATCGAAAACGTACTCATCACGCTTGACGTTACCGAGGAAATAGTTGATTACGCAATTGAGCGCGGATTCAACCTCATAATTTCTCACCATCCTCTCATCTTCAAGCCTCTTGGTGCTATCACCGAGGACAATAACGTATCAAGAAAAATAATCAAGCTTATAAACAACAACATTGCCGTTTTCTCATTCCACACACGTGCGGACAAGGCAGAGGGTGGAGTCAACGACATTCTTGCAAGAGAGCTCGGACTTATCAACGTAGAGCCGTTTGGCGACGGTGATCTCGGAAGAATCGGCGAGCTGCCAGAAGAATGCGATCTTGACGTTTTTGCTGAGCTGATCAAGACAAAGCTTGATGCCGATGGAATACGCATTGCCGACGGATACGACACCGTAAAAAGAGTGGCAGTTGTCGGTGGCGAGGGCAAGGGCTACGTTAATGCGGCTATTGCCGGTGGCGCGGACACCTACGTTTCCGGACGTATCGGATATAACGTGATGGAGGAGGCGCCCGAGCGCGCAATCAACCTTATTGAGGCCGGTCACTACTACACCGAGTTCCCTATCACATCCTACTTTGCAGAGCTTGTCGGAAAGATCGACAGCAGTGTGTACGTTGAGATAGCTGACTCGAATATGATCAAAATCTTTTAAAAAAACACCGTGGGTTATCACAGTGTCCTTAATGGCACTGCACATAACCCACGGCCTTTTTTTGTTATCTTCTTTTTGCTAAGTCAAGCTTTTCGATCTCGGGCATGATTTCGCAATAGGTGTAGAGCGAGCCGAGGCAGACGATGGCATCGCCGCGCTTATCGGCCTCGCTGACGGCGAGGGTTACGGCCTCGTGAATGCTGGCGGTGGGAGTTGCGGTCACGCCGTTTTTGTGAAGGACGGCGGCGTACTCCTCAGCGGTGAGGGCGCGAGGGTTATCGGGGGTTATTGTAAAGGCATACGATGCCACCCGTGCGAGCTTATTTGCTATAAATTCGTAGTCCTTGTCCTTTAACACGCCGGTGATAACGGCGACCTTTTTATCCCCGAAATAGTGGGCGATGGACTCGACCGCACTGGCGATTCCCTGCGGATTGTGTGCTCCGTCAAAAATGATCAGCGGTGAGTGATTCACTATCTCAAAGCGAGCACTCCAGCGCGCATCCTCAAGACCGGAGAGCACCGCAGACTCGGGAACCGACATGCCAAGCACCTCGAGTGCATCGACTGCTTCCAGCACTAAAGAGGCATTCTTCGGCTGGTAAAGTCCGAGAAGATTTATCTTAACGTTCTTATGCTGGCGGTATGAAAAGCGAGTACCGCGAAGATCAGCCACAAGCCCCTCGATGAGAGAATAGTCGGGCTCGATAAACGGAACTCCGCACTCGTCGGCTCTAGTCTTGATAACCTCTCTTGCAGACCTGTCCTCGCCGCCGTAAAGCATGGGAGCAGTTTTGATTATTCCTGCTTTTTCAACCGCAATTTTCTCGACGGTGTCACCAAGGAAAGCGGTGTGATCGAGGGCTATTCCGGTGATGACCGAGAGTATGGGAGTGGTTATTATATTGGTTGAATCGAGGCGACCGCCCATACCCGCCTCAAGGATAACGACATCACACCTCTCACGCTTGAAATATTCAAATGCGATAGCAGTGATAAGCTCAAACTCAGTCGGCTTATCTGTCATTTTCTCGGCTATGGGGCGGACGTATTCGGTTATCTCGGCAAGGGTGTCATTGGGTATATTGGCACCGTTTACTCGCATACGTTCATTGAAAACAGTGATATACGGCGAGGTGTAAAGGCCTACGCGATAGCCTGCCGCACGCAATACGGAGTCGAGCATCGAGCAGAACGAGCCCTTGCCGTTTGTACCTGCGACGTGGATAAACTTAAGGCTATCCTGAGGGTTTCCGAGCGCCGCGCAGAGCTCGCGCGTGCGGTCAAGTCCCGGCTTACAAAAAGTCCAGCTTATGCCGTGTATATATTCGAGTGCTTCGTCGTAGGTCATTTTCTGCCTCCTCTGATAATGTCGATCTGCTTTGAGATGCCGCGGTTTTTGAGAATGGCGTAAAGCAACGGTATCTCCAAGGCGGATATGATAACGTAATTCAAAACTCGCCAAAGCATAAGTATGATAATATCCATATCATACCAAGCCGAGAGTCCGATGGTCTTTACGATAACAGAACCGATTAAATGGGCTGTGACCTCGGCGGAGATTATTTTTAAAAGAAGTGACACGCCCCCGGGTCTGTTGAATAAATATCTGAAAATTCCGGCAATAGCACCTATGAGTGCAGCACCGATCGTTACCAGCGGATTTACACCGAATCCGACAAGAACGCAGCCGAGAAGATCTGCTACGACACCGACCGCC
>JAZOWT010000110.1:0-9968 GCA_045659365.1 Eubacteriales bacterium
CGACACTTACGTGGGTAATAAGGTGGATGCAACCGGACACAATCACGTGCCGGTAGTAACCGATCCCACTTGTACCGAAAATGGATACACAACTCACATATGCTTTGCATGTAAGGATGCATTCGTAACCGATGAGGTTGAAAAGCTCGGACATAGCTTCGAGCATGGAGAATGTATACGTGATAAGGCGAAGCTTGGCGACCTTAACAACAACGGCGAGGTTGACACCGACGACGTTATGATGTTGAACAAGTTCCGCTTGGGCAAGGAAGAGTTGAGTGAAGAACAATTGTTTGCAGCCGATATTAACGGCGATGGCAAGTTTACTACTGCAGACGTTGCTCTTTTGAACGCAGTTGTTTTAGGCAAGATAGAGCTTTGATCTTGCCTGGTAGACAAATGGATAAAGAAAGGCGTTAAAAATGAGAAAAATTAAATTACTTAGTGTAGCCATAATAGCTTTGGCTCTGATTGCTATGTTTAGCATCTCGGTTTTTGCGGCAGGCTCTGACACAGTTACCTGCTCGACGAGACTTGACAAGCCTGCGGTTTGTGGCGACAAGGAAGATGTTGTCACACTGACAGTAGGAATAGATAAGGCTGACTACGTTGTTCAGTCTATCGAATTTGCAGTAATAGTACCCGAGGGTTGGACTGTTGTATCAGCAACCAACGAGGCTCTTACGTTTGATTCCGGTATTAACGAAAAGGGACAGCCCCTTTACAACTGGTTCGATCTGGAAAATGCAACCGGCGTAGCAATCGACTACGTCGCAAAGGTTGCTGTTAAGGTTCCTGCAGGCATCGCAACAGGCGAATACAAGATCGCTATCAGCGAGGTTGAGGTTCTTGACAAGGATTTCCAGAACGTAAGCATCGCTCCTGAAATGATCGAGGCAACCGTTAAGGTTGGCCACACCAATGGCGCGACTGTAGTGGAAAACGATGTAGCCCCCGACTGTACCAACAAGGGTAGCTACGACAACGTAGTATACTGTGCCGTATGTGATAAGGAGCTCTCCAGAGTTACCGTGCCCGTTGATGAAAAAGGTCACACTAAGGGCGGTATCGTTGTAGAAAACACCGTAGCTCCTGATTGTACCAACAAGGGTAGCTATGACAACGTAGTATACTGTACCGTATGTGAGACCGAGCTCTCCAGAGACACTGTGTACATTAAGGAAAAAGGCCACACCGAGGGAGAGGCTGTTGCAGAAAATCAGGTAGCTCCCGACTGTACCAACAAGGGTAGCTATGATAGTGTGGTTTACTGTACCGTTTGTAAGGTAGAGCTTTCAAGAGAGACCGTGCCTGTTAAGGAAAACGGCCACACCGCGGGTGCAGTTGTTGTAGAAAATCAGGAAGCTCCCGACTGTACCTACAAGGGTAGCTACGACAACGTAGTATACTGTACCGTATGTGAGGCTGAGATCTCCAGAGATACCGTATACATCAAGGAAAACGGCCACACCGCAGGTCAGACCGTTGTAGAGAACAACGTACCCGTTAGCTGTACCGCGAACGGAAGCTACGATAACGTAGTTTACTGTACCGTATGTGAGGCTGAAATCTCCAGAGATACCGTAACCGTAAAGTCCGAGGGACACGATTACAAATCGACAGTAATTCCCTCCACCTGTAACAAGGCGGGCTATACCACCTACACCTGCTCTGTATGTGACGATACATACAAGGCAGATCTTGATCTTGATCCTGCAAAGCATGCAGGCACTGAAGTAACCTACACCAACAACGGTGATACTCACTCTGCTGCATACAACTGCTGTGGCGCAGCTTACATCACCGATGAGGCTCATGCATATGATGAGACCACCGGCCTTTGCATATGCGGTGCGTCCAACGTTTACACTGTTACCGTTTACGGTATGGATGGTAAGACCGTTATTTACACCGCCTCCGTTTTCGGTGGCACAAGCATCTTTGCAACAGTTGATAAGACTGCTATCAACGGCTACTACGGTGACGCAATGAGCGTTGTTGAGATCGACGGCGCTTATGCAACCCTTTGGGGTGAGGACGGCGCTACAATGCCTACCGCAGACGTTGAGTGGAAGGCATACTGGACCGGCTTTAAGACCGATAGCACCGGCAAGCAGTACGTTGTTAAAAACGAAGTAGTTAAGGGCTGGTTTGCAGAGGGCGGCAATTACTATTACGCAGATCCCACAACCGGATACTGCGTGGCAGGTACTGTAAGAGTTTCTTATCCCGAGATGGAGATAGACGGCAACGTTTATGCTCCCAATGCAGCGGATATTGCATATGCAGAAAGCAAGGGCGTTGAATTTATAGATAAGGATGCGGCTTGGTTTGTATTTGACGCTGACGGAAAGTTCCAGAGCACTCTTACCGGCATCAAGGACGGCAAGTACGTTAAGGCGGGTATGGTTGCCTGGTATACAGGTCCTGTAATCGCCGATGGCGAGATGTACTACTTCGTAGCAGACTCCGAGAACGGTGGTAACAAGCTTGCAAACGGTGACGTATGGGTAACACGTAACAACGGCATTTCTGCTCTTACTGTTGGCGCGTGCTACAACTTTAAGGACGGTCAGCTTAGCGGACAGTCCGGTATCGTATCCGGCAAGTACTACGTTGACTCCAGGCTGGCACTTGGTGCAGGTCTTGTTAAGTACGGCGAAAATTACATCTACGTTCGCTCCAGCGGTAACGTTGTTATGAATGCTTCTTACTACGTTCCCGAGAACGGCTACGTTGTTTACGGCAGCTATGAGTTTGACGAAAACGGCTATATGATCAACCCCAACACCAATTTCTATAACGGTGTTGTTGAGGGCTCCTACTACGTAAACGGCAAGATCGCTTACGCAGCAGGCTTGCTCGAGTGGAACGGCGACGTTTACTACGTTCGTTCTAACGGTGAGGTTGCAACAGATAAGTACTACGTTACCAACGTAAACGACATGGAGGGCTATGAGCCCGGCCAGAGACTTTACTTCGGCAAAGACGGTAAGCTTATCGTTGAAGAGAGAATTGTTGACGGATACTACTACGTTAACGGTAGGGTTGTTTACGGCGCAGGTCTCGTTGAGGTGGACGGTAACATTTACTACGTTCGCGCCAATGGTAAGGTAGCAACCGGTGAGTACTATATCAGCAAGGTTAACGGTATGGAAGGCTTCGAGCCCGGCCAGAGAGCTTACTTCGGCAAGGACGGAAGACTTATCGGATACTAAGATTTCTATGATAGCCTGCTTAAATGCGGCAGGCTATCACCCATAAGCAGATGCCCTCACACAAGCCGAGGGCATCTGCTTCAATAATAAAACAATAACCGAAAGCCGATAGGGTTCATCGGTTTTCTGTTGGTGTTTTATATTAAAAATACAGGAATAGGTTAATTATAATGGGGATAAATAAAAAGCGCATCGGTGGAGCTTCATTTGATGCGATTTTGCTGACTTGTATAAAATTCATAACGACAGCGCTTGGTCTTGCAACTACCCGACTCTTATCAGAGCATTTGTCGTTGCACGACTACGGAACCTATTCGCAGATATTGCTGATCGTGTCAACCGTTGCATCAATAACCATATTCGGTATGATGGACGGAATGAATTACTTTTACTGCAAGGAGGCAGAAATCGAGAAAAAGGAGGCGTACGCCGCAACGATATTTACCGCACAGCTGATGCTCGGAACCCTTGCAGGTTGTGTAGTTATGCTTTTAAGTGTGCCGCTCTCCTTGTATTTTGACAATCCCGACGTAAAGAACCTTTTGATCTTTGCCGCGGTGCTTCCCACACTTCAGAATCTGCTTTGGGTATTGCAGGTGCTGATAGTTTCGGTAGGCCAGGCAAGAAAGCTGGCTATAAGAAATTTCGTTGTTTCCATTGTCCGTCTCGCGGCGGTAATATGCATGGCTAACTTCATTAGCAACGTTGCCTTTTACCTCGCGGTTACAGTTCTCCTCGACGTTCTTCAGATGCTCTTCTTCGGCCTTGTGCTTCACAAAAACAAGTGCTACATAAAGCCATCGAGAGTTGACTTCCGTCTGTTCGGAGAAATCATTAAATATTGCGCACCAATGGCAATATTCATTATCGTTAATTCTATAAATCGCGACCTCGATAAATACCTGGTTTCGATGATGACCGACACTGAAACGTTGGCTATGTATGCCAACGCCTCAAAGCAGCTTCCGTTTGACATCTTAATGTCGTCGTTTGCGACAGTACTGTTCCCGCATATCATAAGACTGTTCGCACAGAACAACAAGCGCGAGGTTATAAAGCTTTGTAGACACTATTTTGAGGTCGCTTACGTTTGCACCGGTATTCTTTGCTTTGCAGCCTTGTCTGCTGCACCGCACCTTATGAAGCTTCTCTATTCAAACAAATACACTGACGGACTGGCTATATTCTGTGTATATATTATCGTTGATTTCCTGCGCTTCGCAAATATAACCACGATCCTCAGCTCAGCAGGTAAAACCAAATGGCTTATGGCCTTGGGAATGGGATCTATCGTTACAAACGCGTTTCTGAACGTTCATTTGTACAACGTAATGGGATTGATCGGCCCGGCCGTTTCAACCTTGATAGTTACGGCTATATCGGGCATAATGATGCTTTACCTTGATATCAGAGTTCTGAAAGCGAAGCTCTTCGAGCTGTTCAACTTCAAGTTTTTGCTTCTTTTCTCTTTGGAAACAGCAGTATTAACGGTTGCTCTCTCCGATCTTGCGAAATTCCTTGATGCAAGAGACGTGCATTATTTCCTTAACCTGATTATCGTTGCAGGCTCGTACGTTGTAATAATGGTACTGTTGAATTTCAAGCGCTTGCTTTCGAATATGAGAAAAATAAATGCGGAATCCAGAGTGAAATCATAATTGGCCGGTATGCAATAAGCCGCTGAATAATGCAAAAAAAGAGGGCGAAATGCAAATCTGCATCTCACCCTCTATATTTTTAAACCAGATAGAAAGAGGATAATATGTTTAACTTTAAGGATAAGATAGCCGTGATTACCGGCGGCGCAAGAGGTATTGGAAAATGCATTGCAGAGCAGTTTGCATCCGCAGGCGCCAAGGCTTGCATTATAGATATTCTTGAGAACGACTACTTCGTTGGTGATCTTTCGGATAAGGCAACGCTTGAGCGCTTTGCCGCAAGGGTAATAGCCGACTACGGTCACGTTGATTACCTGGTAAACAATGCCGCGCCGCTCTTTCGCGGAATTACCGAAGCAACCTACGAGGACTTCGAATATGCGCAACGGGTGGGGGTTATTGCACCGTTTTACCTTGCAAAGCTCTTTGCTCCGCACTTTGCAAATGGTGGCAGCATTATAAATATCTCCTCATCGCGCGACCGTATGAGCCAGCCCGAAAGTGAAAGCTACACGGCCGCCAAGGGTGGTATTTCCGCACTCACTCATGCACTCGCGGTAAGCCTTGCAGGTAAGGTGAGAGTAAACTCGATATCCCCGGGTTGGATAGATAATAGCTACACCGTTTACGAGGGCGCGGATGCAACCCAGCAGCCTGCCGGCAGAGTTGGAAATCCGCTTGATATCGCAAATATGGTGCTCTATCTTTGCTCGGATATGGCCGGCTTCATAACCGGTGAAAATATCTGTATTGATGGCGGTATGACTCGCCAGATGATCTACCACGGTGACCATGGCTGGAAGCTGGAGAAATAATGAGAAACAAATACCTTAAAAATCTTGAGAAAATTGAATTTGTCGTGACGTATGCCTGCACCGGCAGGTGTAAGCATTGCTCGGAGGGAGAGCACACCGCATGCGGTGATCGTATCGATCCCACAGTCGCTGCCGATACGGTGCGCAAGATCGCGGAGGAATACGACATCAAAACGGTTATGACATTTGGTGGCGAGCCGCTCCTTTATCCGGATGTGGTGTACGCTGTTATGAGCGCGGCAAAGGAGCTGAATATACAAAGGCGACAGGTTATCACCAACGGTTGTTTTTCAAACAAGCAGGAAAGAATATCCGAGGTCGCAGGGCGACTTTATGAGTGCGGTGTAAATGACCTTCTCGTGTCGGTCGATGCATTCCATCAGGAAACGATACCGCTTGCTGTTGTGCGCTCCTTTGTTGCCGAAGCAGTAAGGCTCGGTATCCCTACGCGCTTACAACCCGCGTGGCTTGTAAGTCCTGATGACGGCAATCCGTACAACAATAAAACGCGCGAGTTGCTCACAAGCCTTGCCGATATTGGCGCTCCGGTGAGCGAGGGAAACGTGGTATTTCCCAAGGGAAACGCGCTCAGATACCTTGGCGAGTATTTCAGTGCCGAGCGTCCTGAGAATCCCTATAAAGAGGACCCGTGTAACGTTAAATGCATCTCGGTAGAGCCAAACGGTAACGTTTTGCGTGGAAATTTGTATAAAAGCGACCTATCCGAGATCACAAAAAGCTATATTCCGTAACAAAAGCCGATGAGCGAAGAAAACTCATCGGCTTTTATTGTTTGTTACTTTGAAAGCTAAATACATTTCTTCTTTTATGAAGCGGTTGAAAAGTGTGCATATGTATGATATAATTAAATTAATAACAGTTAAGCAAAAGAGCAAACAACATCAAACCAACGGAAGAAGTTATAAAGATCCGTCCGAGCCGTATTAAATTACCGTTTGAAAAGGAGCTTAAGATGAAAAAATACGTTCTTGCACTCGATGAGGGCACTACAAGTGCACGCGCGGTTTTGTTTGACAAAAAGGCTAATATCATTTCTATGGCGCAGCATGAAATAGCGCAGATATATCCTCAGCCCGGCTGGGTCGAGCAGGACCCAATGGACATTTACGCCAACCAGTACGCCGCCCTGACGGAATGCATCGCAAAGAGCGGCATATCACCGGACGAGATTGCCGCAGTCGGCATCACGAATCAGCGTGAAACCGTAATTCTTTGGGAAAAAAGCACCGGTCGTCCCGTCTACAACGCGATAGTGTGGCAATGCAGACGCACCGCTGATATATGTAAGCAGCTTGAAGCGGCAGGCCACGGTGGATATATCGCCAAAACCACAGGACTGCGAATAGATCCCTATTTCAGTGGCACGAAGATAAAATGGATCCTCGACAACGTTGACGGTGCGAGAGAAAAGGCAGAGGCAGGAGAGCTTCTGGCAGGTACTGTCGACACCTGGCTTATATAGAAATTAACCGATGGCAAAACCTTTGTTACCGACCGCACCAACGCCTCAAGAACAATGCTCTGCAATATACACACGGGCGAGTGGGACGATGTCTTACTTGATATGCTCGGTATCCCTAAAAAAATGCTGCCCGAAATAAAGAGCAGTAGCGAAATATACGGAAAATTCGAATGTATGGGTGCGGAGCTTACCGTTGCCGGAATTGCCGGAGATCAGCAGTCGGCATTGTTCGGGCAGACCTGCTTTGAGGTCGGTGAGGCAAAGAACACCTACGGAACGGGATGTTTTCTGCTTGCACATACCGGTGAGAATGCCGTAGAGAGCAAGCACGGACTTCTGACTACCGTCGCCGCAGGTGAAAAGGGGCGCCCGATCGAGTATGCGCTTGAAGGTAGCGTGTTTGTCGGTGGCGCGGTTATCCGTTGGCTTCGCGATGAGTTGAAGCTTATTCACGAGGCATCGGACAGCGAATATTTCGCCCGTAAGGTAAAAGACAGCGCAGGAGTATACCTTGTTCCTGCCTTTTCCGGACTTGGAGCGCCCGTTTGGGATATGAATGCGCGCGGAACTATACTCGGTATTACTGCCGGTACGGGCAAAAATCATATAATCCGTGCGGCCCTTGAATCAATAGCATATCAAACGGAGGACGTTATCGCAGCTATGAATGCGGATATTGCTCTCATGCAAGACGGAAGCCGTATATCGCTTCTTAAGGTTGATGGCGGCGCGTCGGAAAACGATCTTCTTATGCAGATGCAAAGCGATTTTTCGTCCATAACTGTTTCCGGCTCGGCAAATCCTGAGGCAACCGCTGCCGGTGCGGCATTTCTTGCCGGACTCGCGGTCGGCTTCTTTGCCGATAGATCGGAGCTTAAGGCTCTTGCGACGGCTCGCAGAAGATTTGAGCCCACCATGGACGAGCGCGAGCGTAAAGCGCGCCTCTCGGGTTGGCACAGGGCGGTAGCCGCTTGCAGAAAATTCAGCGAAAGCGAGGAATAAGCTATGTTTGAAAAAAGAGAATTTCACGTTCCGTCAAGCGACGGCGCTCATAATCTGTCGGGCATTGTTTATCTGCCTGAGGGTGAGGTGCGCGGACTTTTTCACGTAGTTCACGGAATGACCGAGCATATGGCGAGATACGATCGCTTCCTTTCGGATATGGCGGAGCGCGGCTGGATAAGCTTTGGATACGACCACCTCGGTCACGGCACTACGGTAAGCGATGACTCCGAGCTTGGCTATATAGCAAAGGAAAAGGGCTGGGAGCTGCTTGCCAAGGACGTCAAGGTGTATTCCGATGCCGTCCGTGTCGAGTTTGGCAGTGAAAGTATGCCGCTTTGCCTTATGGGTCACAGTATGGGCTCTTTTGTCGCGCGCCTTGCCGCCGCCGGATTCGTACACCCCGACCGTCTTATAGTGATGGGAACGGGTGGTGCAAACCCTGCCGCAGGTGTCGGCCTTGCCCTGATCGGGGCTATAAAGCTTTTCAAGGGAGATAAACACATCTCAAAGCTTATAGACGACATAGCTTTCGGAAGCTATAACAAAAAATTCGGCGGTAATAACCCCGACGACCCTAAGCTTTGGCTCACTAATGACGAGTCGGTAAGACGGGCATATTATGACGATCCGTATTGCACGTTCAAGTTCACCGTTAGCGCGATGGGTGATCTTATAAGGCTGATAAAGTATACAAATTCGGCCAAGTGGTATCGCACGATCCCTGCGTCCTTACCAATACTTCTCGTATCCGGTGAGGACGATCCTGTAGGAAACTACGGCAAGGGCGTAAAAGAGGTAGAAGCAAAGCTCAAAGGACAGGGCAGGGACGTATCGTGTAAGCTTTACAAAGGCGCAAGGCATGAAATTCTTAACGACTTTACATACGAAGCCGTTCGCGACGATATAATAGAATTTTGCACGTTCGACTCTTGATCACGACGGGTGTGGCTATCGTTTGAGAAGGAAAGCTGCCCGGAACAACAAGTAAAAATAAAAAAGGAATAAAGCTATGAATTTTACCGAAATCGCAGAAAACAGACAGTCCTGCAGAAGCTACGACCCCACAAGAGTGGTCGAGCAGGAGAAGCTTGATAGAATTTTAGAGTCGGCAAGGCTTGCGCCCTCGGCATGCAACGGCCAGCCGTATTTTATCACCGTTTGCCGCGGTGAAGCGGCACGTGAGGTAGCCAAGGCAACGCAGGGTATGGGAATGAACAAGTTTGCCACCGATGCGCCTGTGCTGTTCGTTATATCCGAGCGGCCGTACGTTGCAACGGCGGCACTTGGTGCAAAGGTCAAGAAAAACGACTACCGTTCTATCGATATAGGTATCGTGGCGGCATACATCACCGCCGAGGCAAGCGCGCAGGGGCTTGGCAGCTGTATTCTCGGTTGGCTTGACGATGCGAAGATCCGCGAGATCTGTGACCTCGATGCGTCTGTGCGACTTGTTATCACGATCGGTTATCCGAAGGATGGCGAAAAGCTTCGTTCAAAGAAGCGCAAGGATATGTCCGAGCTTGTAAAGGTTGTGGAGTGAAAAAACACATCGAGAGATTTTATGAATGAGGTGCTTATGCGCACGATGAGAGTAACAGTTCTGCCGTACGATGTGGCATGGGTGGATGATTTTGAAAAAATAAAGGGCGAGAACATGGCCGCAATCGGGGATCTTATCGAGGGTGTCGAGCACGTTGGCAGCACCGCCGTAGAGGGCCTTAGTGCCAAGCCGTGTATCGATATTGACGTTATAATCAAGGATTACTCGGTCTTAGGTGCGGTGGTCAGG
>JAZOWT010000111.1:0-10666 GCA_045659365.1 Eubacteriales bacterium
GTGCGGTTCTGCATGTGGTGTGGCATGAGCGTACCATTCTGTCAGATAAGCCCTCGCCATACTGCTCCGTGAGCCGTTTTCTACCGCCTTTCTTTAGCCTTGAATAAAATTGCTGTAGGTCGTTTTGTGTAAGTCTATTCAGTGGAATTTTACCGATTTCAGTGATTATGTGGTTATAAATTCTATTTTCATAACTCGCTTGTGTGGTGAGCCTTATCTTCGGCTTAGAGTAGTTTTGATACCAGAAATCCATCCAATCACCGAACTCCATATCCGATTTTAAGCGATCGCTCGTGCGACCGCACTGTTCCTTGAGTGCTTCAAGCTTTTCTACGCACTCTCCTTTGGTCTTTGCTAGGACGCTTTTGGTTCGGGGGTTGCCGTTGTCGGCATAACCGACAACGACTCGTCCTTCCCAACGCCCGTCTTTTCGAAGGAATACGCTTCCTTCGCCATATTTTCTTTTTGCCATTTGTTACTCCTTTATCATTATATTTTTCATCATGTTTCCTACTACTGCAGATGCGTTTCTCTGCATATCACTCGTTATGTGGGTGTAGGTATCGAGTGTGAAGCTTGCGTTGGTGTGACCGAGGATTCCCGACAGTGTTTTTGCATCAACTCCGCCCTTCATCGCACGGGTTGCGAAGGTATGTCGAAGGTCGTGGAATCTTATCATCGGTAGCTCTGCGTGTTTTAGTATAACTTTCAGCTTTCGGTAAGCTGCTTCTGGGTGTATCGGTTGTTCGGGATTCAAGAATGCCGGGAACACCCATTCGGTTATTGCCGTTTGCTTTCTCTTTTTCAGCACATCTATAACGCTTGGTGGCATTATAATATTGCGTGTACCAGTGGTTGTCTTGGTTTCACCTATGGTTATGCCACCACCTTTCTTTCCCGACACGGAGCGTTGAACTCTCATTATTTTTGTCCCGAAGTCAATATCGCTCCATTTGAGTCCGCATATTTCACCTCTGCGTAAACCCGTCATCACTTCCACATAGAAGAAGCCGTACCAATATTCCTCCTCCTTTATTTCTTCGATAAATCTGTCGAGTTGCTCGTCACCGAGTATTTGCTTTTCTGCGTAATTATTTTTTGGGATTGTAGTACCGTTTGTAGGATTCTTTGCTATCAGCCTTTCTCGTACCGCTACATCCAATGCTTCGTGTAGCATCATGTGAACACCTCGCACAACGCTATCTGCCAACTCCTTACTATTTTCACGGTTAGGTTTTATCCTACCGTGCTTTTTTATTTTGTTATAGAACTTCTGAATATCAGCGGTTGTTAAGGACGACAGTTGTTTATCTCCTATGAAGCGTTTTACTTGATTGTTCGTCATTCTACGGTATCCTTCAAGTGTACTTTCTCTGACGGTGAATATCATATACTCATTAAGCCATTTATCCATCCACACACCGAGTGTCATTCGGCATTCTTCAGTGAGATCAACGTCACGGTACAGATCTATAAGCTGATGCAGTTCCTTTAAGGCACTTTTCTGTGTCTTTGCAAATGCCGACTTGTACATGGGTGCACCATCGTTCTTGTGTCCGATAATTATTCGAGCTTCCCATCTTCCGTCACTTCTTTTTCTAATAGTTCCGTCACCTTGCGGTCTGCGTTTGTTTGCCATATTTTGAACTCCTTTCTTTACATTTTCTTGTGTTTTTCTGTGCGTACCACAACGATACCACACGTTCGAGTATATATCCAGACCAAGTCTGAATAGTTATCAATTTATTATCAATTAGGTCTTTAAAAACAGAAAAACCGCTTGGCTTTTGACCAAACGGCTTAATCTGATTTTCTATTAAATTATTTTTCAAGGCATGCTTCAATGTTGCGCCCACCGTAGAAAACGTGAAGAACAATTACAGTGCTTGTTTCCTCATTTATCAGATAAAACACTATAAAGTTTCCCACATTCATCTTGCGAAGTCCTCTGCTTTGCCACGGTTCTTTTTCGTAAATGGGATAACGCAACGGCAATTCAGAAAGCTCACCAATAGCCTTTAAAATGCGATCAACCAAATTCTTTGCTATAACAGGCTCGAGCTTGGTGTTAGATATATATGAGTGGATTCCTCGTAAATCATCAGCAAATTCGGGAGCTATAGTTACATTCCACTTTTTCATATACCAAGTTCCTGTCTTATATTAGAGTCAAATTCTTCAAAGGGAACACATTTACCTGCGGCAGCTGAACGCACAGCTTCATCCATTAACGCATTAAACTCAGTATCTGTAAGACTTCCAAGAGCGATAGGAGTCGACTGCGGAAGCTTTACATCAAACGGAATGCCTCTTTGCAAAACAAGCTGTTGTAAAAACATACCCATTGCAGTGGACATCGAAATGCCAAGTTGGCTGAGTACTACTTCAGCTTGCTCTTTAACAAGCGGATCTACTCGCGTAAAAACATTTGCAGTTTTGGACATATCTAAAAACCTCCTAATTTTGTTTTCACTATTAGTATACCACTTTGTATTGCGTTTTGCAAGCGTTTTGCCAAATTTGTTGTTGGAAATTTTTGTTTTCACTATTTTCACCATGACATTCTGTGTCCTTGAGCGTTCTTCTTTGCACGTATTTCACTACGCTGACGTCTATCAATACCGTGGTAATCAACCTGATGTTCCTTTGAATACATATCCTCGGCTCTGTCCTCGATGATATTACTTGCGTAATAAAAGAGGTCGCACACTCCTATAACTATCTGCGCGTTGAGATTATTATTGATCGCTCTCATTGCTTCCTTCGCAGGCTCGTATCCACTCTCAGCTGCATCATGCATATACTCTTTGCCTTTCTCATAGTCCTCGTACTCGTAGTATAAAAGCAATCCAACTCTCGTCCTCGTCCACGGATCATTCCTAGCGGATTTTTCAAACCACTCTCTTGCTTCATCGCGCTTTCCTTCATCGAATAGCATTTTACCGAGAGCATATTCTGCTTGGAAGCTACCGTGTTCCGCTGCACGTTTGAGGTACTCCTTTGCATCTTCGGGCGACTTGTCTTTGAGGAACTTTGCGTATTCATACTCCGCATATCCGAATTCAGCATCGACAGCTATGCGGAGATATTTGAGTTTATCGCTCGGAGTTTCGGTGAACTTACCGTCACGATAGGCTTTATAAATTAGATAGGCGGCAACTGCATTTCCTTTGTTTGCCGCCATCTTAAGCCACCACTCCGCTTCTTCCATATCATCCGACTTCTCGAGATAATATCTTCCGAGTCTGTAATAACCTATCGGATCATCGTATGCGTTTGCGTAGCGGTAGAGGTAATCGAAGTCGTTTGCATGCTCCTTTAGCTTCGTATAATCGTAATCAATTTCTCTGTCGGGTTGCTCTCTCGGTGAGTGAATATCACCTGCGCATTTGACAACCGAGTTGCGAATGGATTTGAATTCTTCGTTCTCCTCAATCGGAATCTTTTCCGGCATCGTATCGGTATAGCCCCGAACAATTTCGCATTTATATCCGTACCATGAGTCGTACATTTCTCTGAGCCCGGGATCATCTCCAAGCATTTTAACGATTTCGTTTATCAAAGCTTTCGTATTTTTATCGAGATAACCGTACACCTTTTTGCCCTTGTGATTCTCAAGTCTTTCCGAAAGTAATTGCATTTTTGAAATTAATTCGGGTGTGAATTTGTGTTCACCGGATTTAATTTCCGAGACAAGCTCTCGAATACGCTCCTTGAATTTTGCTTTAAGATCATCTCTGACCTCGGTTTGCTTCTTATAAATCGAGATATTATCTTGCCTGAATATATCGGTTGCGAGAGTTTGTTTGATGTTGTGAATGCCCACGTCGGAGAGATAAGGCTCTTTAGGTCGTGCTGACCATATCATCATATGCACGTGAGGATTCTCTTCCTTGTTGTGATAAGCTGCACACCAACGCAGATTTTCGGGAGAGATATTCATCTCCTTTGCGATATCGTTTCTGTGAGAGCGAAGCAAATTCATCCACTGTTCTGTAGTATTGTAACCGAGTCTGTCAGCATCCTCGCGCTTAAGCGAGATGATAAATCCCCACACGTTTCCGTTATGATTATCTATTTCGGCACTTATTTTCGAGAGATTTATCTCTTCTCCTTCATCAGAAAACATTCCATGTGAGCCTCTGCGCTCTCCGATATAGCTCGCATAACCGCTACGGAGAACTTCGACGCCTTCACGCTTTGCGATATATTCTGCGTATCCACCGCGCGTTTGACCTTTCTCTGTTTTGTGTCCGGGTTTATAATACGGACATTTAAGAATCAGCTTTGCCATTTAACTACCTCATTTCATATGCTCCAAGACTCGCAAAGTTCCGTTTGTTTCAGATACCGTTCGCACACATTCTCTGCGCATCTCTTCGAGAGTGTAATCATCGTAGTGATCAAACTCGCGAGAGAACAGCACCGCTAACATATCCTGGTCTACTGCAATCTTGAAGAGTAAACGTCGAAGTCGTTCTTCGCTATCTCTTATCTTTGCGCTCATTACCGATTCGAGTGACGGAAGAAGGAACTTTTGAATGTGCTCCTTTTCGAGCCAAGCGCAGTAGAAATCCACCGCTTCGCGTATGAATGCGTTCCTCGATCTTTTGCCGTATTCCTCTGCAAGACGGTCACATCTATCCCATTGCTTCTTCGTGAGACTCACGCCTCGTGCTTCTAAATTGTCGTTATTTTCTTTCATTGGTTTTTCTCCTTATTTTTCTTGCAATTTTGAACGACGCCATAAGGAGACATTTCGGTTTCCTTATGACACCGCGATTTTTTGTGGGTGTAACGCTATGAAGGCTTGATTTTGACGCCATGCAGACATCTTTCTCTTTTTCGGTGCAGTTCCCGAAAAGCCTTGCAACACCTCACAAAATCCTCGCTCGGCATTGCCGTGCGATGTAGTCTGCCGTGGCAACAAGACACGGCTTTATCCTGCTAAAAAAATAGAGACCAAAAAGGTCTCCAAAGCGTCGGAATATTCGGTTATTCACAGCTCGGTTACGGTTCGCTTATTGTTGCGCTCACCGTGGCTATTTTCGCGTTACCCGAGGGGGTAGACCGTATATGCCAACCCCTGCTTGATGAGGTCTTAAAAACCCTTGATTTCTCTGGACTTTTTAAGGTCTAAATGCTAACACTACGACCGTTTTTCTCGCATAAGATTTCGCATATACTCAGTGCGTTTTATGGCTGAGCAACCGTCGCAATACTTTTGCCTATTGCTTCTCGGTGCGAAGTGTTTTCCGCATACCGCACACCTTTTTGCATCCTTTAAGCACAGCTCTGCGTGAAGGCTTTTATCTTGTGGAAGCACTGCGCGCAGAAAATAATTGCAGTAGATATACTGCTGACTTATAAGCTGCACGCACGAATCATCAAGAAGAATACAGTTGCCGTCAATACAGTTGCAGCACTCTTCACGTATGAGCTTGTGAACCTTTCTCGCCTGGTTGTAATCTAACTTCACCATATCTGATTACGCTCTATCGTATCTCGTTTGCTCATCGAGCCATTCGAGAAGTCTGTCACGGGGAATAATTGTTCTTCCCTGGACGAGCTTCAGCTTCGGGAAATTATCCTCTCTGACAAGCTCATAAGCACTTGCACGGGATATGCCAAGTAAATTCGCAACGTCCATCACTGTGAGGAACATCGGCATCTCATCCTTGTTTTTATACATTGACTGCTTCACTCTGTTTTTTTCCTTTCTTTCGTTCTTGTTTTTTATCGAATTTAGCAAGAGCTTCGTTCATCATAAGACGCGCATTGGCTCTTGCAAGTTGCTTTTGGAAGTACGCTTCTTCAATTGGTTTTATAGGTTCTATGGTGTATAGAAGACTTCCGTTGTGAGCGCGTCCGTCTTTTGTTCTTACCATAGTCGGCTCTGTATAAATAAAACCTTTTCGCTCGAGGCTGTCAACGTATTTTTTAACAGTGTTGTTACTCATACCGACAGCTTCTCCGATAGTTGCATAACTCGGGTGACACTGAAAGGTTTTCCTATCCTCGCAGTACATAAGGTATGCGTATATAGCAATCTCACCTGCATCAAGTCCGAGGCGGAATATTGCTTTCGGAAGAGGAAAGAAATCTCCGGGGTTATCTCTTTTGTTAGGATCGTATTTTCTCAATAGCGCACCTCCTTTTCAAACTCTGATTTACATTTTCAATAGTTTTCATTTTCTTTTTAACTCCTTTTTGTTTTTGAGAATAAAAAAAGAGTGCCGAGATTTTTTCTCGACACTCAAAGTGTTTTGTGTTTAGTTTTAGTAGGGTTATCTTTTTAAGAATTTCTTTGGAACCGGTGTTCCGTTTGCATCAACGAAGTATGAAGCATCTCCGCTTAGCATCAGCTTTATCGTCTTGGTTACAGGTGGGAATCCGTCAACAATAATATAATGAGGGTAACCGTAAACGTCTTCGAAAAAGTATTTTTCCATATCTTCTTTCGTTCCCGTAAATCTTCGAAGATCAACACAGTGATAATCCTCGGGAATTTTTACCTTTGATAAAAGTCTTCCGCTCTTCTCATAGAGAAGGCATGCGAATAATAAGCTCTTTGCCTGTGTTACCTCTTTATCTTCCGCGCTGTCTATTGCGTTTAACAAGAGATAGAGTGTGTGATCGTTTTTAATATTTCTCGACACAGCATCCAAGCACTCGAAGAATACATCCGCACGTTTTTTGCGAGTGATTCGTTTTGCATCCTCGTCATCACGCTCGTTGATTTTTAAGCGTGTAAGCTCTTTGTGTGCTTTCGTTACCGCATTAACGATTCTGACTTTACTGCGACTGTCGTTTGTATCCTTGTCAGTAATATCAAGGGCGAATAAAGACAGAAGGGATACGCGTTTTATACGAGTGCTCATCGCGCTGTATGCTTCAACGCTGTCGTAAATATATGCCATCGGTGTGTTGAGATTTGAGGTGTTATCTTCGTGTATCTTGTCGTAAGCACCGGTTATAAAATAATAGAAGTTTGGAAGATCTCCATGCTCTTCTTTAAAGCGTTCTCGGTATTTTGTAAGCTTACGCAGAACAGAATATTTATCCACGTCATAAAGCCTTTTTGCTTTATCTATCTCCATACCCGAGAGCACTGCGAGCTTACATATCTCGCGATAGAAAGGCTTGAGATCCTCAAGGTATTCACCTTCCATAAGCCTGTGCCAGAATAAGCAGTTGAGGAACTGCGATAGATTAATGATGTTTCCTATCTCGTTTTCCGCGATTGCTCTGTCGAGCCTTGCGAGATCTGTCGCAGAGGAAGAATACTCCGCTTTACCAACGGGATCAACCTTGCATACGGGGACGCACAAATCCTCGTAGCAGAGCTTTACTCCGTCTATGAGAATCTTATCGTTTGTGACGAGCATCGTATCCGAATCGTAATCGCATCCGTTAAGCCTTTGCTGAAGGTTACTGCCTATTGCGTTTACACAAATGATATCGTCTGTAAGATTGAAGTACTCGTCTATCTCACAGCATTTCTTGTTTCTTGCAAGGAATAGATTTCCCATCGTGATATGAGGATTTCGAGCACCTAGCAACTCTTCTCCGTCATCGAATCTCGTTGTATAAACTTCACCGTCACCGAGAAGGAGAGGCTTTGTTGGCTCGTAGGATTTATCTATGGTTGCTGCAAGGAATTCGTAAGGATTTCCAAGGAGCGTTTCATAGTTTCCGTTTATAAGCACTCGGCCTTTCTTCATTCGCTTTTTGAAATGCTTTACAACGTCACCGCGCAAATCCGAATAGAAATTCGTGTTCTCAAAATCCGGTGTTTTGAAAAGCATATCCATAACAACCTTGCGACGAAAGTTTTCAGCATTCACCGTTTCGAGATCCTTGACCTTGGTATCCGAGAGGAAGTTTATCTGATATCTTAGGAACATACTGTCACTTTGAATACGCGAAAGCTCAAAGAAGGAACGGTCAATAAACTTCTGCATATTCTCACGCGCAATGGGAACTGTGTTCAAAAGCTGATAGTTGGTATATGCCATCGCTCCTTGCATATGCGAGGGAGGCTTGTCCGTTTTTACAACTCCGAAAGCAGAAACCATGCTTCCTTCATACATCGAATCCAGCCAACGCTTGAAGGCTTCACCCAGCTTCATACCCTTCGGCATAAACTTGAGGTATTTGATGCTGCTTTCGGTTACAACGATTTTTATATCCTCAATCTTACGCGCTGTGGTATATCCAGCAAGCTGTCTTATCTCGGTGATTCCGTTATCCGCAAACCATTTCTGCAGATTCGTATTGAATGCACAGGTCTTGAAAAAACGGTTACGAAGGAGCATCATGCCCTTATCCTTATATCCGAATCTCTCAAACTCGCTCGCGTCAAGAAGAGCTTCACCGTCCCAGATAATGTTCTCAATCTCGGTTTCTTCCTCGGTTGCTATAAGTCCTTCTTCGGAATCCTTCTTGACGCATACCGCTTTTTCTGTGAATACGCTTGATTTATCCGGTATGATAAGGAAGGCTTTCTTCGGCAGAGTTATTACCGACTCAATGCTACTGAGAGTTAATGCGATATAGGCTTGCCACGATGCCTGGTCAGAAACGTTTTCCGCACTCAAATCAAGAGAGCTCCACCTCATCATATCCTCATACAGAGGCTCTGCAATAAAGAGGCATCTTCCGTCACGGCTCGCTCCGGCACTTCGCTTATATCTAACGTAGCGAACACCGTCTATCTCGAAGCCTTCGCGGTAGAGTCTTTCTCTGATCTCTGCCACCGTCATTTCTCCGACAGTATAATTGAATGATACGCTGACGATAGCTCGGCAGAGACCGTCCTTTGTTACGCACGGATATTTCATTTCTGCCTTGTGCTTCTTATACACTTGGAACAGCTCAAAAGTATCCAGACTATCGTCGAGCACTCCCGAAAAGAAATCCTTGTTCAGCTTTCCGTTCTTGAATGCCGTCGGCTTTTTCTCACCAAACAAATGACTTCCGTCAAGGGATATGATCCGCAGGTATTCGTATTCTTTTTTCTTTTTTGCCGCCATGATATATCCCCCTTTCGTAGATTTTTGGTAGTAATTTATTTTACCATATTATGCGACCGTTTTCAAGATACGAGATGAAATTCACCCTCAAAAAGAGCTTGTTTTACGCCCCCTTCTATTAGAACGGCTTCACTGAAACGCACTGAATAGCACAAAAAGCCTTGATTTATCTATGTTTTTTCACGAATCTAACAACCGCAAAAAATACAGAATAGTCATTTTTGGCTTAAAAAATGCATTTCTTTGCAAGTTTTTGGTATAAAAGCAGGTCGGTCACTCGCGAAGTGACCGACCTCTTAAAAGGTTATGTTATTGGGAAAGGAAATATGTTCTCTCCCTGGCATTTCGCTGAGCGCGTTTTCTTTGATTACAGCGATGCAGATATTGAGTGGTGAAAAGAATTTAGGAAGATTGTTTATTTGCTATGATTTTCATGCTCTTCAATAAATGCTTGATGGAGCTCATCGCGTGCACGTTCTCTGACCTTTACCGCTTCGTCAAGGCTTTTATACCTGCCGAGATAGTGACGCTTGCCCTGTAGGGTGATCTCCACGCGATAATTGTCGTGGCGGGAATCATAATAAACCCCTGTGTATCCAGTGCTGTTATTACTACGCAGCTTAGTGGACTTGAGCATTTCGATGCAGGTGCCGTCAATGTACTGCATTTGCTCGATGCCGCGCTTTTTCCACTTGCAACCGCAACTTGTGGCGGTGCCTCGCAGTAAATCCTTCGTCTTGACCGTTTTCTGTGTCCCACAAGCCACGCAAAGACAAACCCAAGTCGTTTTACCGTCTTTGTTTTCTCCAGGCTCTAAGGGGCGTAAAAAGCCGAAATCTCTGCCTCGCAAGTCCATTCTTGCCTTGCTGTTATTCATAAATATCAGAGTGCAATAATTTCTGCACGATCAACAGATAAATAGCTGCACAAGTCAGCGATCTGCTTTTCACCGAACACGGACAAGTCCATTGCCTTTGCTTCTTTTACTGCTTTTTCACGGTAGGGTTCAAAGGAAAGATCGGAAATATACATACAGCCAACCTTTTCCTGTAATGCTTCAAATAAATCGTTCGTCGCCATAATGCCTTCCTCTTTCCTTATGGGTTTGTACTTCCAACCGTCAGTGTTTCGTTCATATCTACTTGTTCCTCTGCCGAGGGATATCCCCAAGCAGGCGTGAACGTGACGGTCACACCTGCCTCTTTTACGTCAATCGTAAAGGTAAAGGGATCCGTCTCTGCGTTGATGGAAGCGGTATAATAGGTGTCGTTGCCAACGTCCAGCATGCAAAAGCCCTTTGTTACGGTAGTGTCCTCGGTCATTTTAAGTGTAACTGTGTAAACGCCGACGTTCTCGAAGGTATAAACCGTCTTGCCGACTGCATTCTCCGATAGTGTCGTGACCGCAGAGCTTGCATCCGTTATGGATACAACAAGGTCGAATTGCCCAGAGCTGACCTTGTTTCCGTCAGCCGAGGTATCCGCGCTGAACCACGCCCATGTAGCCGAGCAAAGACACATAATACAAACCAAAATACCGAGTACCGAGGTAAGCATCAAGCGAGAAAACGCCTTGTCTGTAAGCTTATCCGGTTTATTATTCTGTTGTTCCAAAGCGTTTCCTCCTTAATG
>JAZOWT010000112.1:0-10704 GCA_045659365.1 Eubacteriales bacterium
AGTACCCGCAAAGAGCGGTGTCGGTGGCGGAATTATGGCGAGCGTACCCGGACGAATGGGAATCGGCATCTACTCACCTGCCCTTGACAAAAAGGGCAACAGCCTTGCCGGAGTTAAGGCGCTGGAGTTTATCGATAAAGAGATCAAACTCAGCGTATTTTAAGAAAACGAGGTTAAGATAAAAAATATGGACAACCGACTTATCACACTTATCGATAGTGAGATCGAGAGCTGCACGGCACAGCTAGCGGCAGATACCATCAAATTTGTAAATATAAAAAGCGTAAAATCAGAGCCGATGCCGGGTGCGCCCTTTGGCGAGGGGGTAAAAAAGGTACTTGACACCTTTGTGGAAATGGCAGACGGCGACGGATTTCACACCGCCGACTACGGTGTCGGAGTTGTGAGCGCGGCTATGGACGAGGGAGAGATCGACCTCGGAATATGGCTTCACGGTGACGTTGTGGCTGAGGGAGACGGATGGAGCTTTCCCCCGTACGATGCAACCGAATACCGTGGCTGTATAATAGGTCGCGGAGCTACCGACAACAAGGGACAATTAGCCGCAGTGCTCAACCTTTTCAGAATATTCAAAAAGCTTGGAGTGAAGCTTAACTACAACCCTGCAATCTACCTCGGCAGTAACGAGGAAAACGGCAAGCACGATCTAACCGGCGTTGAGGGAAATCCCGATGCGCGCGGCTTTATAAACGTGCATAAGCCCCCAAAGCTCTCGCTCGTGCCGGACGGCGGCTTCCCTGTCGGATACGGCGGCAAGGGAACGGCCATCGTTACCCTCAGGTCAAAGAGGCCAATCGAGGGATACACCTTCGTTGCCGGACAGACCGCATCGCCCGGTTTGGCGGTGGCGCAGTTTTTCTCAACCGAGATACCCGAAAGCGTTGAGGGATGCACGGTTAGCCGTGGGGCGTGTAACGAAATCTCCGTATTTTCACCCCCTGTGCACGGCGCGCACCCCGACCCGAACGGCAATATGATCACCTTTCTTTCAAGGGCGCTTCTCGATTACGATCTGGTGCCGAGTGGTGACCGACGCATGTTCGAATTTCTTCACGACGTGTCAAAGATGATATACGGCGAGCCGCTTGGCATTGCGACCGAGCATGAGATCATGGGCAAGCTTACCGTCACGGCGAGAAGCGTTGGCTGTGAGGACGGATACCTGACCTTTACGATCAGCTCAAGATACCCCATCGGTATGACCCTTGATATGATGAGAGAAAGCATCGACGAGCACGCCGCAGAGTACGGCTTTGAGGTGATTGATGCGTACTCCTACACGCGTCCCTATATAAACGAGCGTGACAACGAGGTGGTGCGTACGCTTTGCAAGGCGTCAAGCGACGTGATAGGTAAGGATTTGCCCCCATACACCTTGAGCGGCGGAACCTACGCGCACGAGCTGCCGAACGCTTACGTATTCGGCATGAGCGGCAACCTCCCTCCCGAGGACTTCCCCAAGGGGCGCGGCGGTGCGCACGGAATTGACGAGGCGGTGTCGCTTGACAGACTTAAAAGAGCTATGAAAATATACGCAAGAGCCCTGCTTTCACTTAACGAAATGGAATGGTAAGCGCGCTTAAATAAAAAAATAAAGAAAGGTACATATACATGAATTGCGTACATCTTGATTTTCACACAAGCCCGGATATTGATAAGATCGGCGAAAAATTTGACCGCGAGGAGTTTGCCAGAACACTCAAGGAGGCACACATCGACCTCATAACCGTTTTTGCCAAGTGTCACCACGGCTACACGTATTATCCCTCTAAGGTTTCGACCATGCATCCCGGCCTCAAATTCAACCTCGTTAAAGAGGAGATCGAGGCGGCACACTCGGTAGGAGTAAAGGCACCTATATACATAACTATCGGCTGGAGCAAAAAGGATGCCGACGAGCATCCCGAATGGCACCACATCAACTTTGACGGCAAGCCGAGATGGATGGGCAAGCTTCCCGATGACGAGAATGCCCCCATGCCCGACTGCACGTGGATGACCTTGTGTCCGGTTGGCGGATATATGGAGCATCTTGAGGCAATAACCCGCGAGGTGTGTGAGAATTTTGACGTATCGGATGGCATTTTTTACGACATTTGCTTTAACGGTAACGTTTGTGTCTGTCCCGACTGCTGCGAGGGTATGAGAAAAATGGGCCTCGATCCTACGAACATAGATGATGCGAAAAAGTACTTCATCGAAAAGCGCATCTGGATGATGAAGCACCTGACCGGTGTAATTCACGAGTACTCGAAGGGCGCACCCGTATTTTACAACGGTGGCGCAAGCATGAACAACCCTGCATTCCACCCCTATCAGTCACACTACGAGCTTGAGGACCTGCCCACTGCATGGGGAGGCTACGACCTTATGCCGGTGCGCGCAAAGTTCTTTGAAAAATACGGCAAGCACTTTATGGGTATGACCGGTAAATTCCACCATGCATGGGGCGAGTTCGGTGGCTTTAAGAACAAGGATGCACTCAAATATGAGTGCGCGGATATGCTCAGCGTTGGCGCATCGATCTCCATCGGTGACCACCTGCACCCCTCCGGAAAGATGGACAAGAGCACCTATGCCACCATCGGCCACGCGTTTGAATACTCCAAGAAGCTTGAAAAATTCTCTGAGAATACCCATGCTTACACCGACCTCGCTATCTGGCTCAGCCACAACGAGTCGTCCGATATGGCGGCATCAAAGATACTTCAGATAATGCACCAGGAGTATGACGTCATCGGATCGGGTGATGATATCTCAAAATATAGCTGTATAGTTATGCCCGACAAGGTGAAATTCACCGACGCGGACAAGAAAAATCTCGTTGATTTCGTTACACGGGGTGGTAGATTGGTCGCAAGCTACGAGAGTATCTTCGACGAGCTCGGCATTAAGAAGATCGCCCCCTCCGAGTTTGATATGGACTATATTCAGTGCGAGCTTGGTTGCTACACAACTCCTTTCCTCTCATATTCCAGCGCATACAAGGTAGAGTCCGTGGGCGAGGTTATGGCGCGCGTTTACGAGCCCTACTTCAACCGTACACCCAAGCACTTCTGCGGACATAAGAATACCCCCAACAAGACCGAGCCTGCCGACTACCCCGCACTTGTAAAGCTTGGCAACATCGTTTACTTTGCACACCCTGTTTTCGATGCTTACGAAAGGTCCGGAAACTACGTGCTTGAAAACTACATCATCAACGGCATCAAGAGTGTATACGAGCCGGCGATCACAACCGAGGAGCTTCCCTCCTGCGGCCGAGTAAGACTTCGCGAAAGTAACGCGGGTGACTTCCTTGCCCTGCATCTTCTTTACGCGCCGCCCGTAAACCGCGGCAACGTTTGTCTGCTTCCTGATTTCCCCAAGCTTCACGACGTTAAGGTAACCGTTAAGGTGGACAGAAAGATCTCCTCCGCGAGCTCCGAGCCGGACAAGGAAGCCATTCCTTTTACCCAGTCAGGAAATCTCGTCACCCTTTCGATCCCCCCGTTCAGACTTCACAAGCTTATCATCCTTAAGTGATATAACGACTTAAGAGTCAATATTTAGAAACAAAAAGTCAATATTGAGTAATAAAAAGTCAATTTTTGCGTAGTGACGGCATAGCACATACATTATAATAAAATTGTAATAAACTTTTTGGAGGAAAAACAAATGGCATTACCCGTAGCTATACAGGTATATTCCGTACGTGACGATGCGGCAAAGGATCTGCGCGCAACTCTTACCAAGATCAAGGAATTTGGTTATGACGGAGTTGAATTTGCAGGACTTTACGGTAACGCTCCCGAGGATATCGCAAAAATGTGCAAGGAGATCGGACTTGTGCCTATTTCTGCGCACGTGCCTTACAGAGAAATGATCGCAGACCCCAACGGTGTGCTTTCTCAGTACAAGACGATCGGATGTAAGTACGTTGCTATCCCCTACCTCGTGCCCGAGGACAGACCCGGCACCGAGAATTTCAATAACGTTATTGAAAACGCAAAGATGCTCGGTCGCGTGGCAAAGGAAATGGGAATGCAGCTTCTTTACCACAACCATGAATTTGAATTCCTCAAAATAGACGGCAAATACGCGCTTGAGATCCTTTACGACAGCGTGGATGCCGATCTTCTTAAAACCGAACTTGACACCTGCTGGGTAAACGTTGGCGGAGAGGATCCCGCGGCATATGTAAGAAAGTTTACCGGCCGCGCACCGGTAGTTCACCTCAAGGACTTCAAGGGTGAAAAGTCGGAGAACATGTACGAGCTCATCGGTCTCAACGAGGGCGAGGCGCCCAAGAGACCCACAGACTTTGAGTTCCGCCCTGTTGGTAGCGGAGCACAGGACTTCCCCGCTATTCTTACGGCATCCGAGGATGCAGGAGCCGAGTGGGTAGTTGTCGAGCAGGATCAGCCCTCTATGGGTCTTACCCCCATGGAATGTGCGGCAAAGAGCCGCGCATACCTTAAATCCATTGGTTACTAAAACAAATCATACATAAGCTAGGAGAATAATATCATGGCAGATAAGTCTATGGAAAACCTTAACGACCTTAGCATTCGCACCGAAGCGAGTGCGGTTGACACCAACAGAAAAATGAGAATCGGCTTTATCGGATGCGGCTGGATCGCAGGCGCACACATCAAGGCATATCTCAACCAGCCCGACGTTGAGATCGTTGCAGGTGCAGATCTCATTCCCGGCAAGGCAGCTGCTTTCTTCAAGCAGTACGGTGTTGAGGGCGTAAAGACCGACTACGCATCTCACAAGGAAATGCTTGACGACGAGAGCCTTAAGCTTGATGCGGTTTCGGTTTGCACCTACAACCGTCAGCATGCAGAGCCCACTATATACGCACTTAAGAAGGGCGTACACGTTCTTCTTGAAAAGCCCTTTACCGTAACTCTTGACGAGGCGGTTGAGTGCATGAAGGCGGAGAAGGAAAGCGGAAAGATCCTTTCCGTTGGCTTCCAGCCCAGAATGGATATCAACATGCAGCAGATCAAGAAGATCATCGAGTCCGGTGAGCTTGGTAAGATCTACTACGTACAGACCGGTGGCGGCGGCCGCAGGGGTATCCCCACTCCCTTCGGCACTACCTTTATTGACAATGCAACCGGCGGTGTCGGTGCGCTTGGCGATATCGGATGCTACTCCCTTGATATGGTGCTTAATGCACTTGGCAATCCCAAGCCCCTTACCGTTTCCGGCTATAAGTCCGACTTCTTCGGCAAGGATCCTAACTATTCCGGCTATCCTGCAGGCAAGGGTGAAGAGTACTCCAAGATCTTTGGTGTTGATGACTTTGCGGCAGCGTTCATCCGTCTTGAGGGCGGCATCATCCTCGACTTCAGAATTGCTTGGGCAATGAACCTTGACACCCCCGGTGACACCATCATCATGGGTACCAAGGGAAGCCTTCGCATTCCCTCCACCGAGTGCTGGAACGGTACCGTTGGCGGCCCCATGAAGGTATATCACGAGGTTGCAGGACTTCAGGTCGTTACCGAGCTTCCCATCCTTAAGCAGAATGGCAACCTCTTTGACCTCAAGATCCGCACCTTCCTTGACGCGTGCAAGAACGGCACTCCCGCTCCTGTTCCCACCTCCGAGATCATCTACAACCAGGCTATCATCGACGGTATCGCAAGAAGCGCCGAGCTCGGCCGCGAGGTTGTTATCGAGATTCCCGAGATCTAATAAAAAACAAAGCATAAAAAAAGACGAGGAGCCGCAAGGGTTCCTCGTCTTTTTTATTTAATTAACGTTACACGGGGCCGTGTTAAATGATTATTTGTCAGTCTTAAGGTTAAGACCCTTACGTGCTGCAAGGTGCTCCTTGGTTGCGCTGACAACAACCTTGGAAAGAATGATAAGTGCCACAAGGTTAGGCACTGCCATAAGTGCATTGAAGCAGCCGGCAACGAGCCATACGATGGCGATCTTTGCACCTGCGCCTACAAAAACGAATGCAACGTAAACTATTCTGTAAACCCAAACAGCAATCTTCTCATGCTTTTTGAAGAGGTAGCCGGCACAGGTCTCGCCATAGTAAGCCCAACCGAGAATGGTGGAAAGCGAGAAGAATACAGTTGCTATTGCAATACCTATACCGCCAACGTAAGGAATAGCCTCATTGAATGCTGCACTGCTGAGTGCCGCACCGCTTACGTCAGGGGTGGTTCCGGCAGTGAAAGCATCGGTGTAGATACCGGAGGTAAGAACAACAAGCGCGGACATTGTGCATATAATGATGGTGGTGATGAACACCTCAAACACACCCCACATACCCTGCTTTACAGGATCGTTGGTGCTGGAGGCGGAGTGCGCGATGGGTGCGCTACCAAGACCTGCCTCATTCGAGAAGACACCGCGGCCGATACCGTATCTCATAGCAGAGAGGATACCGTATCCGGCAACACCGCCGAATGCCGCCTTGAAGTTGAATGCTTCACTGAATATAAGGCCGAATGCCATAGGAATGCGACTGCCGTTGAATATAAGAGCGATTACGGAAGCGAGAATGAAGAATATTGCCATGATAGGAACGAGCTTCTCGTTTACCGATGCAATACGCTTTACACCGCCGATGATAACCGCACCTACAAGAACGGTAAGAACCGCACCGGTGATCCAGGGAGCAATGTTGAAGTTGCTGTCAAGAACGCCGGAGATGGAGTTGGACTGGGTCGCATTACCGGTACCGATACAAGCGATCATAGCGAATACCGCAAAGAGAACCGCGAGCCACTTGTAGCCAAGACCGTTCTTGATGTAATACATAGGACCGCCGCGCCAAGCGCCGCTCTCATCCTTTTCACGGTACTTTATCGCAAGAACGATTTCGGAATATTTTGTAACCATGCCTACAAGGGCGCTTATCCACATCCAGAACACTGCACCGGGGCCACCAAGCACAAGCGCGGTAGCAAGTCCGGCAATACTACCTGTACCGATAGTGCCGGCAAGCGCGGTAGTTACAGCCTGGAAGGGACTGACGCTATTTTTGTCTTTTGCATGCTGATTCTTGTCAAACAGGCTACCGATAGTGCTTTTCATCACGTAGCCAAAGCGTCTGAACTGGAAGCAGCCTGTCCTTACAGTAAGGAAGATGCCTGCCGCAATAAGCATGAACATCATTGCGATGCTGAGTATATTGTCGTAAACGAAGCCAAGTGCGGAGTTAACCGCAGTCATAATAGCATCCATTTTTATTCCCTTTCGACATAGATTTATTTTTTAACCTTTGATATTATATATATTTTTATGGCGCTTGTCAATCCGTAATTTTCTTTTTTTGGATTTTTTTGTACTTTTTTCGCCGGGATACCCTAAATGCACCTGCTATTTAGCTTTTTACATAGTAAACTTTTATTTATTCCCCGCTTTTTACCATTGACAAACTTGAAAATTTAAGCTATAATATATTCAATCAAATAACTCTCGTACGACTGACGGATAACGCGGAGCACCGCGGGGAAATACGGGAGCGCACAAATCACGCCGACCGTCTGGGCAAATCGGGAGCATAGCACCGATTTGTCTTTTTTTGTGCGAGAATGTGAGAAAGGAAGAATATATCATGACACATCAGAATTGGAACGGCTTTGTTGCCGGTGTGTGGCAGGACGAGATAAACGTCCGCGATTTCATTCAGAAGAATTACAAGGAGTATACCGGTGACGACTCATTCCTTGCCGGTGCGACCGAGCGTACAAGCGCACTTATGAAAAAGGTCCAGACTCTGTTTACACTTGAGCGTCAGTACGGCGGAGTACTTGATATAGATACCGACACCGTATCATCACTCAACGCATATGCCCCCGGATATGTCGATAAGCAGAACGAGCTTATCGTCGGACTTCAGACCAACCGCCCCTTAAAGCGCGGCCTTAACCCCTTTGGCGGTATGAGAATGGTAAAGCAGGCGTGCGAGGCTTACGGATACAAGGTAAGCCGCAAGGTTGAGGAGGAGTTCCGCTTCCGCACCACGCACAACGACGGTGTATTCAGAGCATATACCGACGAGATGAGAGCAGCACGTAAGTGCCACGTTATCACCGGTCTTCCCGATGCTTACGGTCGCGGAAGAATCATCGGCGATTACAGACGCGTTGCGCTTTACGGTGTTGATAAGCTTATTGCAGAAAAGAAGAAGGACAAGGCCGCACTTGCAGGCAAGGACTTCACCGCAGATAACATCCGCCTTGGCGAGGAGCTTTTCCAGCAGATCGCATTCCTTGGCTACCTCAAGGAGATGGCACTTTCCTACGGATATGATATTTCCGAGCCCGCAAAGGATGCACGCGAGGCAGTTCAGTGGACCTACTTTGCATACCTTGGCGCGATCAAGGAGCAGAACGGTGCAGCTATGTCGCTTGGTCGTGTAAGCACCTTCCTTGATATTTACATGGAGCGTGATATCGCCCTCGGCAAGCTTACCGAGGCGGGCGCACAGGAGCTTATGGACGATTTCGTTATCAAGCTTCGTCTTGCACGTCATCTCCGCACACCTGAATACAACGAGCTCTTTGGCGGCGACCCGATGTGGATCACCGAGGTTGTTGGCGGTATGGGTGATGACGGACGTACTCTTGTTACAAAGAACGCGTTCCGTATGCTCAACACCCTTTACACCCTTGGCCCCGCTCCCGAGCCCAACCTTACCGTGCTTTGGTCAAAGGCACTGCCCGACGGCTTCAAGCGCTTCTGCGCTAAGGTATCGGCAGACACCGACTCGATACAGTATGAGAGCGATGATCTTATGCGCCCCATCTACGGTGACGACTATGCGATCGCTTGTTGTGTTTCCGCAATGAAGGTCGGAAAGCAGATGCAGTTCTTCGGTGCAAGATGCAACCTTGCAAAGCTTCTTCTCATCGCTATCAATGGCGGTTACGACACCACAAGCGGTATGCACATCGGCCCCCAGATGCCCGTACTCGAGGGCGACAAGCTCGACTACGAGAGCGTTAAGGAGAGATTTGATATTTACATCGCATGGCTCTCCAAGCTCTACGTTGACACCATGAACGTTATTCACTACATGCACGACAAATATGCATACGAGAAGATCCAGATGGCGCTTCACGACACCGACGTGCATAGATTTATGGCATTCGGTATTGCCGGTCTTTCGGTAGTTGCCGACTCCCTTTCCGCAATCAAGCACGCAAGCGTTGTTCCTGTAAAGGATGACAAGGGCTTCATTGTTGATTTCAACACCACCGGCAGCTTCCCCAAGTATGGCAACGATGACGACAGAGTTGACCTTATCGCAAAGGAGACCGCGCACAAGGTTATCACCGAGCTTCGCAAGACTCCTACGTACAGACAGGCAGAGCACACCCTCTCCGTTCTTACAATCACCTCAAACGTAATGTACGGTAAGAACACCGGTGCCACCCCCGACGGCAGAAAGGCATCCGCACCCTTTGCACCCGGTGCAAACCCGATGCACAACCGTGAGGAAAACGGTGCTTTGGCATCACTCAACTCGGTTGCCAAGATCAGCTATGACGACTGCCGTGACGGTGTATCCAACACCTTCTCGATAACCCCCGAGGCACTCGGTCGCACCGAGGACGAGCGCATTCAGAACCTCGTTTCTATCCTTGACGGCTACTTTGCCAAGGGTGCTCACCACATCAACGTAAACGTTATGAACCGCGAAACGCTGATGAAGGCATATGAGAATCCCGAGGCATATCCCAACCTCACCATCCGTGTTTCCGGCTATGCCGTAAACTTCAACAAGCTCTCCCGCGAGCAGCAGAGAGAGGTTATCAGCCGTACGTTCCACGAAACTATATGACTGATATGATCGGCAACGTACACTCGATACAAAGCCTTGGCACCCTTGACGGTCCGGGGGTGAGATTCGTAGTGTTTTTGCAGGGCTGCAACCTGCGTTGCG
Source organism: Eubacteriales bacterium (assembly GCA_045659365.1). Lineage (GTDB taxonomy): Bacteria > Bacillota > Clostridia > Oscillospirales > CAG-272 > UBA1740. Next base: position 9,929 of record JAZOWT010000112.1, read on the forward strand.
GCTGCTGTCACAACCCCGATACCTGGGATTTTGATGATAAAAAACTTTACACGCCCCCCGAGATAATCAAAATGGCCTGCCGCTACAAGGAGTATTTTGGTACCGACGGCGGAATCACTATCTCGGGCGGAGAGCCCCTTTTACAGGCACAGTTTGTGCGCGAGGTGTTCACCCTTGCGCACGCTGAGGGAATCAATACCTGCCTTGACACCTCAGGAAGCATTCTTACCAAAGAGGTTAAGGAAGCCCTTGCGGTAACCGACCGCGTGCTGCTTGATATAAAGTACGCGAGCGACGAGCTTTACCGCCGTCACGTTGGCTGCTCTATTGATGCGCCGCTCAAGTTCCTTGCATATCTCAACGAAAAGGGCATCAAAACCACGGTAAGACAGGTGACAATACCCACCTTGAATGACGATATCGAGAGCGTAAAAGCCTTAAAAGAATTGACACGGGGGTACACCTGTGTTGAAAAGATCGAGCTTTTGCCCTTTAAAAAGATCTGCAAGATCAAGTATGACAATATGGGAATAGTATTCCCGTTCGAGCACATTCCTACCCCCAGCGCAGAGAAGATGCGCGAGCTTGAGGAGATAATAAATAATTAATAAAAACCCCCCGGTAAAACCGGGGGCATTTCATTTTCGGGTAAAACCCTAAATGTTACTGGCGACGCACAAGTGCGTTTTAGATTGGCCTGTCAGCCATGCATTTGTTACGTACACCCCGCAGAAGCGGGATTAAACCAAAGCCTCCCTTGTGTAAAGGGAGGTGGC
>JAZOWT010000113.1:0-5052 GCA_045659365.1 Eubacteriales bacterium
TTTGGCAGAATTATAATGCTGATTTTGTCTATTACGCTTCATAATATACCCGAGGGTTTGGCGGTCGGAGTCGCATTTGGCATTCTGCAAAACGGTGCTTATGATGTGGAAAATCTTATGGGCGCTATTACCATAGCCATCGGAATCGGATTGCAAAATTTCCCCGAGGGTGCAGCGGTTTCTGTTCCTCTCCGAAGAGAGGGCTTCTCAAGAAAGAAGAGCTTTTTGTACGGTCAGGCTTCGGGCATGGTTGAGCCGATTGCAGGCGTGATAGGTGCATTATTGGTCGTTTACGTGGAAGCTATTCTTCCGTACGCACTCGCATTTGCCGCAGGAGCAATGATTTTGGTTGCGGTACACGAGCTGATACCGGAATGTCAGAAAAACCAAGAGACGCACCCTTATTTTGCAACCGCGGGAATAGTCCTCGGCTTTGCCGTTATGATGCTACTTGACGTTATGTTAGGATAACTCAATAAAAAGGAACTTTGCTTTTCCAATCAGGATCTGTGAAAGTTCCTTTTTTGTGTTTCTATGTACTGCGTATCAATTCCTGATGTGTGAAAAGTTTATCGGCGTTAAGTGAGTGATTGTGGCTTGACCACAGTTTTGACCATCTACAACCTCAGACTACATGGAAACAGTGCTTATAAGAGCCCCGAAAGCATTGATTTCGGACACAAAAGTCTTATAGAGTAAGGAAAAAATCGGCATTTTTGCGTTTGGGAGCACGATGCCGCAGGTTCAAGTCCTGTTTGCTACTCGCCGGCCTCACACGGCGAGCTTAACGTAATGCTGCAGCTTGGAGATGTTGCGATTTGATAAATAAAGCGGTGAGCCAAAGCCCACCGCTTTATTTGTGTTATAATCCTGCAGTGTTATACGCACTGCGGGATTTTTTTGATAGCGAGATTAGTTCTTGGTGTTGTTCTCAACGGTTACATTGGTACCATCGGTAACCTTGATGTAATCGGCATCCTCGCCCAAATAGTTGTTAACTGTGTTGCCCTCAATCACAACAGTTGCATCACCTGCACCTGCCATTCTCACGAAACGCTCGTTAATGCCGTAAGCGGTGTTGCCGGTAATGGTTACGTTTCCGCTGTATGTACCGCCGTCAACGGTAAGAAGCATACCGTGAAGAGTGGTGTTCTTGATAACGTTGTTTTCAATGGTAACGTTCTCGGTCTGACGAAGCTCGCAAAGTCTTGCGATACCGTCAACGGTATTGCCAGAAAGAGTTATATTCTTTGCAGCAGTCTCAAAGGTAGAGTTGCTAGGATTACCGCTACCGTAGAAATATACGAAGTTCATATTCGCGTTGTTACCGATCAAAGTACAATCCTTAACAGTAAGACCGTCAACGTTGATGTATGTAAGATCGAAGAACAAGGGTGCGGAATACTTGTGAGCAGTATTGGGGTTCACGTAATCATCGGTGAATTCAACGGAATCTATCACGAGATTCTTGATATCAACCACGTAACCTGTGCTGCCCTCAATGTATCCGGAAACTACCTGAATTGCATCGATTGTGGCACCGGGGGCACCAACAATGGTAAGGTTTTCAACCTTGCGGAGCATCTCGTTGCGGTAAACGAGGTAATCGCAGTCTGTTACTGTGTTTTCCTGACCTGCAACGGGACGGAGGTAAAGAGTACCGTAATTTACACCGGGAAGAAGATAAACGGTGGTGCCGGGTGCAGCATTATCAAGAGCAGCCTGTGCAGCAGCGGTATCCTGAACACCGATGTATACGGGAGTATTATTCTTCTCAGCGCCCATAGCGGTGAGAACTCTTTCCTTGATCACTTCAGATTTTACGACGAAGGTAATGTCACTGGTATTGGGGTTGTTGGATTCGCCATTACAGAACCAGCAGGAATTTCTGCCGTTCAAGGTAGAGGGAATAAACGTTACGTCGTCGCCACCAAGGATAACAGTGTTAAGCTTGGTACAGCCGCGGAATGCGTAGCCCTGGATTGCGGTGTTGCCCTCGAAGGTAACCTTTTCAATCAAGGATGCGCCAAAGGCGGTTTCACCAACGGTGATAACGGAAGCAGGGATAACGATTTCCTTGATAGCGGACTTCTGGAACGCGTTGTCAGCAATCTCGGTAACGGTGGAGGAGAATACTACCTCCTCAAGAGCGGTAGTCGATCTGAACGCGCGGCTGCTGATGGTGGTCAAGCCCTCGTTAAGAACTACCTTTTTAACGGTAGAGGAGTCAAAGCCTCTGCCAAGGTCACGAACGGTAGAAGCGAGTACAACGGTTTCTACGTTGCTGTTATATGCAAATGCATAGTTTCCGATAGTGGTAATGCCCTCGGGAACGTTCACGGTATCACCCGCATAGCTTTCGGGAACGAGATAAAGTGTTACGTTGCCGTCACCATCGCCCTTAAGGGTAAGGCCGTTCTTGGAGTAGGTGCTCTTAACAACGGAATCCTCATTGGTGTTGTTCTCTTCGGTGATGGTGCCGTTAACACGACCGCAAATGTAGCCTGCGTTAACGTCCTTGTCGCCGTAGTAGTTGGTGCTCTGGTCAACGGTGATCTTCACGCCTACAGCACTATTGTTCTTTACTGTGGTGGAGGATGCAACGTATCCTGCGATACCACCAACGTCACGGTATGCGCCAAGCTCAACGTTTTCTGCGGAGCAGTTGGTGAGTGTACGGTTGTCACCGTTGTCGCCGAGCCAACCAACGATACCGCCAACCTTATCGCCGTTATCGTAGCTATCGCCTACGGCATTGGGAGTTACCATGATGGTGGAGTTCTTTACATGGCAGTTATCGATACTACCGTAAAGCTGACCAACAAGGGCACCTGCCATACGGTTAGAGAAGATAGTAGCACCGTTAATGGTTACGTTAGCCATATCTGCCTTGTGAGCAATACCGAACAAGCCTGCCCAACCCTCGTTGGAAACAACAAGACCGGAAACTGTGTAGCCCTGGCCATCGAAGTTACCCTTGAAGGAATAGGTGAAATCGGTAGAGCTATTACCAATTCTTCCGATAGGAGTCCATTCGATATCGTTCAGGTTGATATTGCCGCCAAGCTTAACTGTCTTGCCGGAGAAGTTATCATGAATGGTGGTTGCGGCAGATTCAGCAGCATAGGTGCTAACGTTAGCTACAGCGGTGCCGTTAACGATAGCTGCAAAGCCTGCAAGCTCCTCGGGAGAGCTGATAACGTATTCGCTTGCATCGGGGTTGTCAAGATACCAATCTACGTCAACCATACCGGTCCAAGGAGCGCCCTTATCGTAATCAGATCCGAAGCTGTCCTCTTCATAAGTGAACTGAGTAGCGAATACATCGATACCCAACTCGATCGTAGGAACGTTAACTCCGTTGTGGTTAGCCACGTTGCCAACAGTGGTAGGCATGTAAACTACGAGAGCGAGATAAATCTCCTCGCCTGCGAGCATAGACTCAGCCTTGGTGTATCCGTCAGAGATCTTCTTTGCGCCTGTAACATCTGCAAGAGCGGCCTCGCGGTCTGTATACGTAGCAAAGGAGTCAAGCTCAACAACGCCGAACTGAATGTAGTCGGAGAGGTTGAAGGATTCGCCTGCAACGTTAACACCAGCGGTTTCGGACATGATGTTGATACCAAGCTGATACTTGAATGCGAGAGATCCTGCATTTGCAACTCTGAGGTATGCTACCTCGGTTACACCGGGCTCCCAAAGTGTGTTGGTGATGATGTCGGACTTACCCGCTACATCAACCCAATCCTCACCGTTCCAATACTCAAGCTCGATGTCAAGATTACCGGACTTGATAATGTTGTTTTCACTGGTTACACTGTCAGTAAACCATGCAAACGTCGTAGCAAGGAACGATGTAAAGCAAAGCGCGAGCACAAGAAAGCTTGCAACTAATGCTTTTTTGTTGGAATGCTTTTTCGTCATTTTATTGACCTCCTTGTAATATATATGTATCTACTGATTTAAATAACAAAAATATACAAAGTATATATATAGATACAGGTTCATTATACTCCTACTTGACCGAAAAAGTCAATGCTTTTACAGAACTTAATTTTAAAATTGGTTATAATACACAAAAAAACGTTGGCAGATTTACACTTTCCAACGCTTTTTTTGTTTGTTTTTTAGCTTCTGTACGGTCTTGTGGGGCCGATGTGGTAAAGGGAGTTGAGGTATTCCATATCCTCCTTGGATATCTTAAAATCTACCTCGAGATTAGCCTTTATCCTTCCCTCGTTTACCGATTTGGGAAGCGGGAGAGTGCCGTTTTCGATGCAGAATCTGATGCAAAGCTGGGGGATGGTCACGTTATACTTCTGTGCAATGGCGGTAAGGTCGCTATGCTCGACAAGGGCGCCGGTTGCAAGGGGGGAATATGCCTCGATGAGGATGCCGTTTGCCTGGCAGTATTCGGTTATCTCGTTCTGCGTATTGCCTATGAAATATCTTATCTGATTGACCGCGGGGACAAAGCCTGTTGCATCAACGATCGCCTTTATATCCTTGACGTGGAAGTTGGAAACACCGATAGCACGGATCTTGCCGTCATTGTAAAGATCGATCATAGCGCGCCATGCGGCAATATTACCCTCGGCGCACTCCTTTCCAACGTCGCTCCAGGGCCAGGGAGCATGAATAAGGTAGAGGTCGATATAATCGGTGTCGAGATTTTTAAGCGATGCTTCAAAATACGCCTTTGTACCGTCGTAATCCTTGATATCAGAGGGTAATTTCGTTGTAAGGAAGACCTCGTCGCGCGAAAGTCCGCTATCACGGAGGGCACGGGCAACGCTGGGCTCGTTTCCGTATGCAAATGCGGTGTCAATATGACGATATCCTGCTTTGAGTGCGGCGAGGCAAGAGGTGTAGCCCTCCTCACCGTCGGCAACCTGCCAGGTGCCAAAGCCAATGGCCGGAATTTTCACTCCGTTATTCAAGGTAAAAAAATCGTTTTTGATCATATTCCTTATGCTCCTTTTTTAGTCAAGAGGATGCTGAGTGTTTTCGTACAGTTATATTATAGCACAAAACCCGGACGTTTGCAAGAGA
>JAZOWT010000114.1:0-4704 GCA_045659365.1 Eubacteriales bacterium
GGAAGCATTCTTGTGCCAAGGCCGGCAGCGGGGATTATCGCCTTAGTTATCTTCTTCATCTTCCACCGTCTCCTTGGGCATTACTTCATCAAGCAGCTTTGCTATCTTTGCACCGTGCTCGATCGATCCGTCCTTGACAAATCCGAGCTCGGGGGTAATGCGAAGATTGAGGGTGGTTGCGAGGTGGTGGCGGAGCATGCCGGTGCATTTTTTGAGTCCCTCAGCTGCTTCCTTGGAATCTCCGATGCAGGAGAAATATATCGTTGCATATTTGAGGTCGGGTGCAACCTCTGCACGGGTTATGCTTATAAAGTTGTTTACTACCTTGGGCTCTCTTACGTTGCCGATAGCGATAGCGAGCTCCTGTGCTACGGCATCGTTAATGCGTCCTCTTCTGTAATTTGCCATTTTTACGTCCTCTCTTTGTTCTCTAAATGTATATAGTTGCTCCGTGTCCGGTGAGGCTTGCATGCTTTGCGATTTCCAAAGCGCCCTCACGCGCAGAGCTTATTATCGTTATTTTGTCCGCATATTCACGGATAATTCCCGCAAGGCGCGGAAAGTGGGTGCATCCGAGCACCAGTGTGTCTATGCCATCCTCTTGCATTTCTTCTACGGTTTGCCTTACGTCCTTGTGATCGATCCTGCCCCTTTCGACGTATCCGACAAAGCGCTGTGCCGCGGTTTCCGTTACGTGGAGCGACGGATCGAGGCGCAAAAGCTCCCGACTGAATGCGTGTGCTTTTACCGTCGCCTCGGTTGCAAGAACTCCGATGCGGCCGTTTTTCGTTGCCAAAGCCGCCGCCCTTGCGGTAGGCTTGATGATAGGAAAAACACCCTTGCGTTCAACTTTGGTCAGTCGGTCGTATACGGTGCTTGCGGTACAGCAGGCGATAAGCACCTCGTCTGCTCCGGCGTCCCTCACGCGCTGTATGTCTGCGCGCAAGAGGGTTATGATCTCAAGTGGACTTTTGGTGCCGTACGGCGCGTTTTCTCTGTCTGCAAAGAAGCAGATATCCGCAAGCGGTGCAATCCTGCGCAATTCCTCAACGGCGACTCTGCCACCCTCACCGCTGTCACACACGCCAATCAATTTGTGGCCTCTTCGATCAGGCGGTTGATAAACTCGCCTGCATCAAGCCCCATATCCTCGGTGATCCTCGGATAAAGGCTGGTGCCTGTCATTCCGGGTATGGTGTTGATCTCATTGAAGTATATCTCGCCGCTCCTCGATACGAGGAAATCAAGCCTGCCGAAATGCCGCATATCAAGTGCTGTGGCAAGCCGCCTCGCCATCTTGGCAATTTGCTCTCTTTCGGGTGTAAGTGGCGCACCGTGTGAAATTTTATTCACTCCGACACACATATATTTTGCTTCAAAGTCGTAAAATGCGCCGTCGGTGTCAATCGTTCCGCTGGGGCATACGGTGATGTCCCCGTCAAGCGATAAAAATCCGCACTCGACCTCGTATTTTACGGGTATACACTCCTCGACGATCACTCTGCCGTGAAGTGCGGCAAGCTCGTATGCCGGGTAAAAATCCTCTGCCGAGTCGACTCGCGATGCTCCGATGGAGCTGCCGCGTCTTGCCGGCTTTATAAACATGGGGTATCCGACAGTTTCCTCTGCGAGCGCCTTTACCACCTCGGGTGTGCGCCCGTCGGAGGATATCCACCTTGCCGTAGGAATTCCGAGCGATACGGCGAGCGCCTTTGTGTAGGCCTTGTCTGATGCGAGCGCGCCTGCGACAGTGTCGCATCCTATGTATGGAATGTGCGCCGCACTGAGTAAACCTTGTATCACTCCGTCCTCGCCGAAGTCACCGTGCAGGATCGGTAATGCTACCGACACTGAGCCGACGTGTCCCTTGACAAGAAAGCCTGATCGACCGTCAATGCGCACAGGAAAGGTTGGGATGTCCAGCGGTATTTCGCCTCGCGGCATGTCGCGCAGGGCATACCAATCTCCGTTTTCGGTTATATAGACCGGAAGCACGGAGAACTTTTCCTTGTCTATCATTTCATAAATATTTTTTGCACTGTGGATCGAAATTTCTCTCTCACAGCCCTCGCCCCCGAATATGAGGGCTACCGATTTCTTCATTTACATCACCTCACCACATCCTATGCGGTGGGGCGGGATTTTGTTTATTTCCTTAACAGTGCAACCCTGTCGTTGCCGCCAAAATCCTTGATTATCTCACAGCTCATACCAAGCTCGTTTGCGGCATCTGTAAGGGGCCTTGCCTGGTCGTACCCGATCTCAAGGGCGATGAAGCCGCCCTCCTTGATGGCGCCCGCATAAAGCTCGATTATCCTACGGTAGAAGCCTGCGCCGTCATCGTCCGTGCCGACAAGAGCCATTTTGGGCTCGAAGTACAGCTCCGGATCAAGCCTCTCGTATGCCGTTGCGGTTACGTAGGGCGGGTTTGACAACACGGCAAAATATTCGCCGGCTATACGTTTTCTTAGCACGTCTGCTTCTATGAAGGTGATTCTGTCCGACACACCGTTAAGTGTGGCATTTTCACGCGCGACATTAAGCGCGCCCGGGGAAAGATCTACCGCCACGGCGGTGGTGCTTTTAGTGTTCTTGAGCGTTGATATTGCAACGCATCCGCTACCGGTACACAGGTCGATAAAGCTTTCGCCCTCGGGTATCATTTTTACCGCGAGGCTAACCAGTGTCTCTGTGTCCTGTCTTGGAATAAGACAATCGGGAGTCACCTTGTAGGTCTCGTAAAAGAAATCGACTGTGCCTATGATGTATTGAAGCGGCTCGTGATTTGCTCTGCGCTCTACCGCCTCGATAACGCTTGTGTTACCTGTTTTCAGATCGGTACCGACGAGATCGGCAAGAGAATATCCACCAAGAGAGGTGAAGATCACGCGTGCCTCTCTCCTCGCGTCCTCTATTCCCGCCTCGGACAGTCTTTTTACCGCATCAGATAACTTCATTACTCTCGTTTTCCTCTTCGGGTGCTACGTTCTCTGCCTCTTCCGTTGACTCGTCGGTCTCGGTGATCTCTTCCTCTACCTTAGGCTCCCATTCGCGGTTCTCATAAAACTCGCGGAACTCGGGGAACTCATCGCGCAGGGCACACTTGATCGAGGTAATAGCCACCTCAAGCATGTCCTCGGTGGGCTCCTTTGTGGTCAGTCTCTGAACCCAAAGACCGGGTGCGGAGAGTGCGCGTGTAAACACGTTGTCGTGCTTGCCTGCAAACATGATGAACTCAAATCCCAAACCGACTACGAGAGGGAGAATGCCGATGCGGATAAGGATAAGATAAGGTCTGGCAAGGTCGGGGAATGCATTGTTTATAATTATTCCAACCATAACGCCCAGCATGATCATAACGAACATAAAGCTGGTGCCGCAACGGGGGTGGAAGCGGGTGTACATCTTCGCATTTGCGGGGGTAAGCTCTGCGCCCGACTCAAAGCAGGCGATGGACTTATGCTCTGCACCGTGGTACATAAAGGTGCGCTTGATGTCCGGAACCAGTCCGACAAGGAAGAGGTATGAAAGGAAGATAAGGACCTTTGCTACGCCCTCGATAACTGCCATCCAGGTGGGAGAAAGAGTACCGCCAGCGATGTAGTTTATAAGCCAGGACACAAGGTTGGGAAGAACGATGAAAAGTGCGATGGAAAGAGCCACACCGAGGATCATCGAAATGATCATTATAACGGTGACGGTCGAGCTTTCCTTCCCGTCCTTCTTCTTTCCTTCGTCAATATCGAGTGCATCTGCCGATGCGCCAAGCGTCCTGTAGCTGAGCGCCAGCATCTCGATCATGTTTACCACTCCGCGCAAAATCGGAATGTTGAGTATCTTGTGCTTTTTTCTTACTGAGTGAAATTCTGCATCGGTGACGACAAGTGATCCGCCTTCCTTGCGGCAGGTGGTTACGGTGCGGCTTCCCGCCTTCATCATAACTCCCTCAAGCACCGCCTGACCGCCGACCTTGTTAAGCCTTGTCTGGTCCTTGTCATTACAGTATTTGTTGCATTTTGCCATTGATAGTGCCTTTCGATAATGGCGCGCAAAGTATACGCGCATAATTAGTATTATATAATTATAACATAAAGCGCGCGAAAAATAAATAGTAAAACCGTAAAATTAACAAATTGATCCGACAATATGAGAGAAAAATGGGCGGTAGTGCCACCCCGTGTAACGAAAATAAAATTTTGCTTATTGCATAAAATTGACATAAATGTAAACAATACCTATACAAAACAACACAAGAAAGGAAAAAACACAAATGACACTTACACAAAAAGAAAACTCTCTTCTTTGTGACCTTAAGGGACAGGAGCAGGTCTGCATCGAGAAGTATTCGATGTATTCGGAGCGCGCTCAAGACCCTGAGCTCAAGACTCTTTTTAATCAGATCAAATCTACCGAAGAGACTCATCTTGACACGATCAACCGCATTATGAAAGGCGAGGAGGTGCAGATGCCATCTCCCCCTCCCACTGCCGTATCGGCAAAGCTTGAGTGCCGTCCGTCCAACGCGACACCTGAACAGAAGTCGAAGGATGCATTTCTTTGCAAGGATGCTTTAGCGATGGAGAAGCACGTCAGTGCGATCTATGACACCTCGATTTTTGAGTTTGCAAGTCCTGTTCTTCGCGATACACTTAACCATATTCAAAAGGAAGAGCAGAACCCCGGAGAGCAGATATACCAGTATAT
>JAZOWT010000115.1:0-10250 GCA_045659365.1 Eubacteriales bacterium
GTTAAGAAGATGGAGAAGTCCGGCGCTAAGGCATACCTTGTAAACACCGGTTGGAACGGCACCGGCAAGCGTATCTCCATCAAGGATACCCGTGGTATCATTGATGCGATCCTTGACGGTTCTATCCTTAAGGCAGACACCAAGGAGATCCCCTACTTCAACCTTGCAGTGCCCACCGCACTTCCCGGCGTTGACTCCGGCATTCTTGATCCTCGCGACACCTATGCAGATGCTGCTGAGTGGAACAAGAAGGCAGAGGATCTTGCAGCTCGCTTCATAAAGAACTTTGCTAAGTACACCGGCAACGATGAAGGCAAGGCTCTCGTTGAGGCAGGCCCCAAGGTTTAATTAAAACAAAATAGATCCCTTTTGGGATTTGTGAAAGTGTTTCACTAACGAAAAGGACGATGGATTAAAAGTTCATCGTCCTTTTTATATTGTTGACAATAGTGTTGCATAACTTTATTGACAATGGGTGAAAATCAAGGTATAATGTTTATAGAATAATATAAACGGGAGATTTATATGTTTGATAATGTAAAGAAAAACTTTGGCTTTGGATGTATGAGATTGCCTATGAAGGACGGTGAGGTCGATACCGCACAGTTCTCGGCTATGGTTGATAGATTCATCGAGGCCGGATTCAATTATTTTGATACCGCACACGGCTACATAGACGGAAAGAGCGAGCACGCGGTGCGCGAGTGCCTGACCTCGAGATATCCGAGAGATGCTTACGTTCTTGCAAACAAGCTTTCCGCCTGGTTTTTTGAAAAGGAAGAGGAGGTCGTTCCTCTTTTTGAGCAGCAGCTAAAGATATGCGGAGTTGATTATTTCGATTTTTATCTCTTCCACGCGATGGATCACGAGCTGTATATGAAGCATAAGGCGTGCAACACCTTTGAAATCGTAAACGGCTTTAAGAAGGATGGAAGAGTAAAGCACATCGCGATGTCATTCCACGATTCAGCCGAGGTGCTTGATATGATACTTACCGAGCAGCCCCAGATCGAGGCGGTTCAGCTTCAGATCAACTATCTCGATTACGATGATCCCGCTGTGCAGAGCAAAAAGTGCTATGACGTAGCGGTAAAGCACGGCAAGAAGGTTCTGGTTATGGAGCCTGTAAAGGGCGGCGCGCTTGTAAATCTGCCCCAGCCCGCGGTTGCCGAATTTGAAAAGCTTGGTACTGCCGCTCCGGTTTCCTACGCGCTCAGATATGCCGCAAGCTACCCTGAGGTGTTTATGGTTCTCTCGGGTATGGGCAATATGGACATGGTTGAGTCAAATATCAAAACGATGGATCCGTTTGTACCTCTCAGTGCCGAGGAAACGGCCACTACCGATAGGGTGCGTGCCATCATCCGTCAGTACAAGCAGATACCCTGTACCAAGTGCCGTTACTGTGCCGAGGTTTGCCCCAAGGGAGTGCCGATCTCGGAGATGTTTGCGATCTACAACGACTATGCTCTCGCCCTCGCAACCAAGAAAGAAATAGCGAAAAAGTTACACGGGTTTGATGTAAAGGCCGCAGATTGTATAGAATGTGGCAGATGTGAGAAGATTTGCCCACAAAATATCGACATCCGCGAGAAGCTCAAGATGATTGCAAAAATTCAGTCTAAGGCGTATTAAATCGGAGAAAACCTTACACATATAGCAACAAGAATTGTAAAGGAAGCAGCACTCATACTGCCAAGTGTCATAGGTGCCGTCGTATTTCTTCGGCTCCTTCTTGACCTCGGTTGCCGCGCTCGGCCTCGTGCTTCAGCTTGCAGTGGTTGCTTTTGTGATCTTAAAAAGGAAAGTAGGTCTAATGAATAACGAGGTTTTAAAGGCTCGGGATGAGCTTACAGAGGGCGGTTTTACCTGTGTTGTTTACCACGGTGCAGAGGTCTTCACATCGTACGAGCGAGGCGTAAAGCCTCTCATTGAGCTTCTTCAAAGCGGTCGCTCTTTCGCGGGAGCCGTTGCCGCTGACAAAACCGTTGGTGCAGGTGCTGCGCACCTCTACATCCTGCTCGGCATCAGCGCCTTGTGGGGAAACGTCGTCAGCGAGGCCGCTAAATCGATCCTCGATGCCGCCGGCATCACTCTCGCCTTCGGAGAGTGCGTTCCACACATCGTAAACCGACGTGGCGACGGTATCTGCCCCATTGAAACCGCCGTTAGCGGTGCCAAAACCTCAGAGGAGGCATACGACCTTATCCTCGATGCCCTCGAACTTCTGAGAGCGAAATAAAAGCTAACAAATACATCAAAAGCTCTTGACAAACTCATCTCGATTTGGTATACTGTAATGCGTGAATATTTCCATTTCGAGGTGTAGCGCAGTTGGTAGCGCGCCAGTTTCGGGTACTGGAGGCCGCGAGTTCGAGTCCCGCCACTTCGACCAAAAAAGAGAGAGCAGCCCTTGTGGTTGCTCTCTCTTTTTTTGGTCACCGAAGCTGGTGGGATAAAGAAAATGCTGAGCATTTTCTTTTGCATAAGGCGCATCCGCGCCGTTGCCTAGCCACATTCGACCGTGGAGCAGCCCTTGTGGTTGCTCTCTCTTTTTTTGGTCACCGAAGCTGGTGGGATAAAGAAAATGCTCAGCATTTTCTTTTGCATAAGGAGTGACAGCGACGTTGCTTAGACATATCCGCCTAGTGACAGAGAGAAAAGCCTTGACAAAATGTCGAAAAAGAGGTAGAATAGCAGTGGCCGTGGTTTCAAAAACGGCATACGTCTTCTGAAAAACGGAGGAAATTATGGAAAAGATCTATAAAATTGCGATAGACGTTATGGGAAGCGACAACGGGCCCGAAATGATGGTCAAGGGCGCTCTTAAGGCTCTTGAGGCTAATGCTGATATGGGTGTGGTGCTTGTTGGCGACAGTGAGGCTATAAAGACCGCTCTCGCGGATGCTACATATGATGAGGGGCGCGTTGAGATAATCGGTGCGTCTGACGTCATCACGAATTACGACAACCCGGCCGAGGCGATAATGAGAAAGCGCGAGTCATCACTTGTCATGGCACTCGACGCGCTTAAAAGACGCGATGATATAGTCGGTCTTATCAATGCCGGCTCGACCGGTGCATTGCTTGTCGGATCGGCGGTTTATCTTCCGACACCCGATAGACAGCGCCCCGCACTTGCCGCAGTTCTCCCTGCTGAGCGCGGCGGATACGTGTGTTTAGTTGACACGGGTGCCAACATTGACTGTTCTGCGTCGCAGCTGCACGCGTTTGGTGTGATGGGATCACAGTTTATGCGCGATCTGTACGGAATTGAAAGCCCCAGGATCGGTCTGCTCTCCAACGGTGCCGAGGAAACCAAGGGCAACAAGCTTGTAAAGGAAACCCACCAGCTTCTCAAGGCCGACGAGTCGCTTAACTTTGTCGGTAACATCGAGGGTACGAATGCTCTCAGCGGAGATTGTGACGTTCTTGTTGCGGATGGATTTGCCGGCAATCAGGTGCTTAAAAACACCGAGGGAATAGCGAAGAGAATCATCAAGGATATTGTTAAGTACGCGAAAAAGACCGACAACCCCGAGATCATGAAGCTTGTCGGCTACCTTATGAGCATGTACGACTTCAATTCGCTTGGTGGCGCAGTCGTGCTTGGTGTCAGTAAGCCTGTTATCAAGGCGCACGGTGCAGCAAATGCCGAGTCGATAGTCAGTACCTCGAAAATGATACTGAATATAGCAAAAAATAAAGCTGTCTTTTAATGAAAAAAGCCTTCCAAACGGAAGGCTTTTTTGCTTTTATAACCCTCTCCGTCACCTTTGGTGCCACCTCTCCCGGAGGGGGAGGCTTCCTAAAAGGGGACTGATAACGGTTATATATATTGCTTTGTGTAGCTGCCGAGATATGTAACGATAACATACTCACAGGCAATGGCGGTTGCGCCATCAGAGAAGGACTCGCGCACAACGGGAACGTAGGGGGTCGGGTTACCGGTGCCACCGCCGGTATCATCGCCAAATCTTTCACCCCAGCCGCCGTAGTAGTTAAGGTACTCTTGAAAATCGTGGTAGTGGTTGTAGGTGTAGAAGAGGTACAGCTCGCCAACGTCGTACGTGCCGTTTTTGTTGAGGTCCTGTCTGCCGTATACTATGCGCAAAGCACCGCGGCTGATCTTCGAGCCGTTGTTGTACCCCTGCGCTCCGATATCGACCTCCTTGTACTGAAGCCTACCGCCACAACCGTTGATGTTGGGCAGCTCGGGCTCGTAGGGGTATTTAGAGGTATCGCCGCTGAAGTTGGTGTGGTTGGCGCGGAGGTATTCGCCCCAAGTGGACCACATCGTGCTCGTGGGCTTCTTGTTTGCACTGTAATTTGCCGGGATCTCGCCAAAGGCGTACAGGTATGCCGCGACCTCATCGAGTGTCACGTATGCGCCGCCGTGGTAGATGCGCACAATCTCTTTACCGGTGGAGTCAACAACCACGTAGGTCTTGCCACCGTTGAGGTATATCATATCGGTGTTAAGCAGCAGCTTGCCGTCTTTGGAGGGTCTGTTTTGCGCTATCGTGGGCGCTTGTCCGGAAAGGGTGATAGAACCCGACATAAGACCGTGTTTTGTGCGGAAGGTGGCATCCGTGTAACTTTTTGCAGGGGTGTAGCTTGCATAAAATTCGGATTTATCAACATTTTCGTACGGGTCGGTGGTTATGTCGGTGTCGGTATCCGTATCGATATCGGTATCAGTGTCAGTATCAGTATCAGTATCGGTATCAGTATCAGTATCAGTGTCTGTGTCGGTATCGGTATCCGTGCCACCGGGAGTGGTTGTGTCATTCGGGATAACGGTAACGAGCACCTTGTCACTCACACCGTTATAGGTGGCGGTAACGATTGCTTCGCCAGTCTTAAGGGCTGTGATATTGCCGTTTATACTGACGGTGACACAGTCGTTTGATGCGCTCCACCTGGGCTTGACCACATTTCCGTTTTCGTCAACGACCTCAAGCATGAGTGTGCCGTTGAGTTCGACCTCGACAGTTTCACCGTTTGTAATATTTATTTCGGGGTCCTTCGCATCCGCGGTACCACACGAGGTGAAAATACCGAATGCGATCGTTACCGCAAGCAAAAGTGCAAGCAGCTTAGAAAATAAAGAAGATCTCATATATAAACCTCAAATATAAAATTCCACGTAATATTATACAGAAAAACAAACGGCTTGTCAATTATAAAACGACAAAAAAGCGCCCGCCTCATTACGAGTCGGGCGCACGGTTGACTTAACGCGAATATTTAATTAAGCGTATACGTCGATGCTGTTGATACGAACCTGTGCATCTGAAAGAGTAAACTCAATTGCATTGGTAGCAGTTGCAAAGGTAACGGTAACGGTTGCGCCGTCTGCGGTAGCGGTGATGCCTGCAGTGGTAAGAGACTTAACAAGGCTGGTTGCATAAGAAGCACTGTTGCAGTTGAATACGATGGAGGTCATGCCGGTGTACTCAACCTTCATATCGGTGTTCTTATAGAAACGTGCGGGTGCAGCGTAGTCACCAACGTTGCTGGTGGAAGAACCCTTGTTGTTGGTAACCTTGATGCCGTTCTGCTCCCAAACCTGTGTATCGGTGCTGTAAGAGGTACGATTGTCTTTAGAATCAAAGGAGATGGATGCGGTAGGAGTTGCCTTATCCTCGTCGCTATCGGTGTCAACGGTGTTGTCTACCCAAGCGTCGATGGTACAACCTGCATCAAATTCGATGGTGCCGTTGTAGTTCTTGAGAGTACCGGTAACGGTAACCTGGTCGCCAACTGCGATAAGGTCTGCGCCGGTGCCCTTAAGGCGGTAGCACTTGATGAGCTTGTCGGTCATAGTGCCAATCTGGATGGTAATGGTTACGTTCTTGTAGGAGGTGCTGTAGATCTCATCAACGGAGGTGATGATACCGGTAAGAGTGTAGGTGCCATCAAGAGATGCGCCCTTCTCAAGAGCGTATGCAGCGTTTACGATCTCCTCGGGAGTGGTAGGAGTAGTGGGAGTAGTGGGAACGTCCTCGCTATCGCCACCAGTCTCGCCACCGGTTTCGCCACCGGTCTCGCCACCGGTCTCGCCACCAGTCTCGCCACCGGTCTCGCCACCAGTCTCGCCACCGGTCTCACCGCCTGCGATAGCAGTGAATACAAGGGGGAACTGCTCAACGCCGGTGTTCTCAGCATTGATGTAAGAGGTCTTGGATGCGCTTATAGTGTTGAAGTTGTTGTAAGTACCGAGATAGTAGTCGGTGCCTTCGAAGTTGGTTACCCAGCAGTTGGTAACTGCGTCGTAGTTGTATACGCAAGTGCCTGCTGCATCGTACTTAACGGAAAGCTTGCTCTCATCGTTGTTGTAGATGGTGATGTAGAGCTTGGTGGTTGCGTCGGTGTCAAGGATGTAGAACTTGAAGCCGCCGGCAACCTTTTCTGCATAAACTGCAACAGCCTCTGCAGCATTTTCGGTGGTGGTGAGGTATCTGCCGTCAACGCCGCCGTTAAGGTAGAGAACCTTATTTCCAAGCTTAACCTGAACAAGGCTCATGTTGTAAGCGGTGTCAGGAGCTATGGGGAGGTACTCAAGGGGGAACTGCTCAACGCCGGTGTTCTCAGCATTGATGAAGGAGGTCTTGGATGCGCTTACGGTATTGAAGTTGTTGTAAGTACCGAGGTAGTAGTCGGTGCCTTCAAAGTTGGTTACCCAAGCATTGATGGTGGGGTTGTAGGAGTAAACGGTAGCGCCTGCTGCATCGTACTTAACGGAAAGCTTGCTCTCATCGTTGTTGTAGATGGTGATGTAGAGCTTGGTAGTTCCGTCGGTGTCGAGGATGTAGAACTTGTAGCCGCCCTCAGCCTTCTCTGCATAAACTGCAACAGCCTCTGCAAGATTCTCGGTAGTGGTGAGGTATCTGCCGTCAACACCGCCGTTAAGGTAGATAACCTTTCCGTTCTTAACCTGATTGTTGTAGGGGATGTAAGGCATAGTCTCGGAGAGAACAACGTTCGCTGCGATAACTACAGTGTAGGTCTTGGTAGCGGTTTCCTCGCCGCAGGTAGCAGTAGCGGTAAGGGTGATGGTAACAGCCTCTGCGCCAAGGGTAATGGGAAGAGTGCCGTCGGTACCGATAACGAAGTCGGTGTTGTCAACAGTCCAAGCAATAGCTACGTTGGTGTAGTTAGAGCCTGCGAGAGGAAGGGTGATAGTGCCTGCCTTGGTAACGGTTGCAGGAACAGTGATCTTGTCAAGCTCGAACTGAACCTTCTCAGCATCAGTTCTCTCGATCTCCTTGAAGTTGGTGAAGCCATCAACAGTTACGGGGATGAGGTAGAAGTTGCCGTTGTAAAGCTGGATGATACCGGTTACGTCTGCCTGCTTACCGTTGTTTGCGGTATGAGTAGCAGCGAAGGTGTCCTTCTCAGCCTTGGTGATACAGTTGTTAGAGGAAGAAAGTCTAACGTAGGTCTGGTGGTTACCAAGCTTGAAGTAGTAGTAACCGTTAGCAGCCTCCTGGCCGCCGATCTCAACGCCCTTGATGGTTACAAGGAGAGACTGCTTGCCAACGAGAGCTGCATCGTTAAGAGCAGTTGCGTTAGCGAGGATCTCGGTGTAGTCAACGGGAGTTACGGTGGTGGGAGTAGCGTCGATGATCTCAACTACTGCGTTAACAACCTCGTAGAGGCCGTTGTAGGTGTCCTTAGCGCCGGAAACTTCAACCTTCATACCTACCTTGAGGCCGAGGTCAGCTTCGGGATCCTTGGTATCAGCAAAACCGTAAACGTAGTAGCCGCCCTCGTTGTTGAGGTCCTGGATGTACATACCGTTGCCGGAAGAGCCGTTGGTCTTGGAGAAGATACCGGTGATGATACCGGTAACAACTACGGTCTCATCATCCTTTGCTGCAGCGTACTCTGCATAAGACATGGTCTTGTATGCAGGAACCTTGCGAGCATACTCTTTGGTTGCGGTGTCGCCAGCTTCGTTGGTGACGGTAGCCTTAAGAGTATAAGCGATATCGGTGGGGGTCTTGGAATCTACATCGATGGTGTAGAAACCGTTCTTGGTGCTTTCCTTTACGGTAACGCCTTCTGCATCAACAGTCCAGGTTACAGTATAGGTGGTGCCTTCAACAACAACCTTTGCAACTACGTCGTAGTCGTTAGGAGTTGCTTCAGCCTTGTTCTTGTAAAGAGTGTCGAGATACTCGGCAGCCTTTGCAAGACCGGTGTCTTCTTCATCGTTGCCACATGCGGTAAAGATACCGAGGCAAAGGATAGCAACGAGAAGAAAAGCAAGCAGCTTTTTCATTTGTGTTTTCTCCTTTATATTAAATTAATTTAGGAAACAAATTAAATATCACTGATGAATAGTGATATCGCCAAAAGAAAGAACCTTGATCTGATAGGGGAAATCGGCGGTAGATGAGATCTTATACATATCGATAACACCCTTTACGTCGATTGTCTTGCCTACAAATGCGTCCTGTGTAACGACATTGCCGTTTGCGTCCTTAAGCACGGTGGTGCGGACGGTGATCTCAATGCCGTCAACCTCACAGGTGAGGGAGATAGAGCCGTTGGATTCCTTATCGTTTACAGTGGTGTATGCACTCTTAACGACGAGATTCTTCATCTCGATAGAGGAATAGAGAGCGAGCTCTGCATAGGAGTATGTCTTTACATCCTCCTCGCCAACTATCGTTACAGTACCGTTTCTGAAGGTATCAGCAGTGGTAGTAACGTATGCGGGATCGTGCTTCTCGTTATCAAGAAGCTGAAGGTTAAGCGGATCGTCAGGCTTCATTGCGCGATACTGAACGTCAGATATCTGCCATGAGTCGCCGGTTTCGTAATACTGAACAGAGCCAACTACACGAACGTTGTTGCCTACGGAGAGAATGCTCATGCCGTCGCCAGAGAGGTTGAAGCCGTAGTATATGTACATACCGTAGTACATATTGCTTTCCTCGTCGTAGTTTTCAACGTAAACCGCGGTGCCCTCGTTCTTGGTTACAACTGCGTCAAACGCTACCTTCTGGCCCTCATATTCTTTAATATTGCACTTGAGCTCCTTGATGGTAAGCGGAATAGCCGCACCGTAGTAGAAGTCGGGATCCTTTGCGCCTGAATGAACGTTAAGCTTTTCGGTCTTTGCCTGGTTGAGAGCCGCAGTACAGGTGGAACCGTAGCGGTTGTTCGCAGAGCTGGAAGCTATTGCAAGACCGTTCTGAAGAATTTCAATGTTGAGGTTGCGGTACTCGGTCATAGAGTCGTCCTTGTACCATATCCACACAAGGTGTCTGTCACCGGTGGAGTCAAGCTCCCAGTTAGCGGTGTCCGATTCAAGAATGATCTCGGTTGCGCTAAGGAGCTTTTCCTTTGTGAACTTTGAGGCTTTTTTGCCCCATTCCTCGATCTTACCGGTAGACTCGGGGGTGTTTACTGCAAGGTATCTTGCCTTAAGCACGTTGTCGTTGGTAATACCGGACTGAACGTAGAAGTGGGTGGTGTCGCCGTCAATGTAGGACTTAACGGTAGCGGTAGTCTTGACAGTTTCAGAGTTCATATCAAGGGTAACCGATGCCGCGTAGTCTACGTGCTTCGGCTCCTCAGGTGCGTCGTCGCCACAAGCGACGACGCACGAGATAAGCGTGCACAAAAGAAGAAGTAAAGATATAAGCTTAAGTGATGATCTCATAGGTTATTAGCCTGCCTGATACTTACACTCTGCGACAGCATCCTCGAATGCCTTCTTGATCATAGCCTTAACGTCGCTGGTCTGAGTAACGAAGCACTTCTGAACAAGTGCGCCAACCTGGTCACGTGCAACGGAGGAACCGTTGAATGCGGGAGAGGTGTAGTAAGCATTCTTCTGCTCAAGACCTACCTTACAGGAAGCAGCTGCGATGTAGGCGCCGCCGTCAGCCTTTGCAAGGAAGTCGGAGTAGATCTTGTTCTCGGTAACGGACTCGATTACGGGAATGTAACCGGAAGCGATAGAGAACTCAGCCTGGAACTCAACAGTGGTGGTGAGGTACTTCATGAAGAGCCAAGAAGCAACAACCTCCTGAGGATTCTCGCTGTTGAAGATACAGAGAGAGGGACCCTGAGAGATCGCCTTGGGCTTGGAAGCATCAACCTGAGGAATGGGAGCGATACCTACCTCGAAGGGGTACTTACCGTCGTCACCCTTCTTGGGGCGCTGGTGAGTAGCACCTGCGGAGGAACCGATGGACATGTAGCTCTTCTGCTCAACGAAGATGGTAGAG